>NZ_JBXWQJ010000004.1:0-337071 GCF_059612325.1 Ruegeria sp. CDSA021 | reverse complement strand
GCCGAGTAAACGCAAAAACAAAACCCCGCCAAAAACAGGCGGGGTTTTCGCCAATCGGAAACTCATGTTCTGATTTGGTGCTGACCAAAGCGAGGTTGGTACATCAAAATGAAACACTATGTCGTAGCGAATGACCACGCTCATTTGGCAGAAACGTCTGCTCCTGTTTCAGATCGAGTGCAGTGCATTGATGTCATTTTGCACCGTAACTCCGACAAAGCGTCAGCCGAACTGGTGGTCGAGTTTTACCAAGTGCTGAACTCTTTGGTCGATAAACACAGCTATGTCGTGAACTTCCGTGTTCCTGGGAACGATTCGGTTGGCGGCCCGCTTTTTTGGGCGGGACGTACAGCCATCTTCTGGGGGGATATCGAAAACGCGTGGACGCCCACTGCCGCAGAAAGATCCTGGGTCAATCAGGTATTGAACCTTTCGCCCCGATCCCTTCTTGTCGGGGGGAGCGTGATGTTGTTGTCCCAAATCAGCGGATCGGACCGAACCATTGCCGCTGTGCATTCAGCTTTCGAAGCGGCGGCGCTGGAACGTGGAATAAAAAGCAGCGGAACTTCAACCTATTTTTCCTCCGACGGGCGTACGCACAGTGCGAATACGCGGATCAGTGCGCTGCGCCTGTTGGCCGATTTTGTATCAATGGACCATGGCGAGCATCTGGCGGACACTCTGCGGCGATACATTGGCTTGAGCGAGCCTCGGCGCATGTCCGAAAGTCAGGCCGCTAACCGGCTTATTCGCAAGGCGAATGGCGACAGGCTTGTCACTCTTGCAGTCGACACAATGCTGGAGAACATCGAAGATCCGCTGAGAATTTCGGATCTGTCTGATGTGATCGGCACATCCACCCGACAGCTTCAAAGACGATTTCTGTGCAAGACCGGCTCGACGCTGTTGGAAACGTATAAAGAGCTCCGACTGGAGCGCTCCAATAGTCTGTTGAAGTTCACAGATATGCCGCTAGTAGAGATCGCGTCTGCAACTGGTTTTTCTTCCCGTACTGCGATGTCGCGAGCCTTTTTCAAACACTACAAATCACGTCCGGAACAGGTGCGGAACGAACGGTTTCTGGGACATGTGACAGTTTGAAGGTAAACTGCGGCACTCCTTGGGGTGAATAGGGAAGCTTGAAACATACGGTGGTCCAAGAAGCGCCACGGGAACGATGGTGCGCGCGTTTGAAGCCGCTAGTTGATATAGCCCACCGTTAGGCTAATCGGCTGCAAGACGGACTGTCGGCAATATCGCAGGGCCGCTGCTGGCCCAGGAAATCCTGACGGCCTTCTTTCTAGAAGCGGTCTTTCCGGGCATCATGTTTTTTAGGTTTTCCAAGGTTCCAAACCGGTTACACACAACGGCAACCTTCCTTGTCGTATTCGGTGCCACCATGTCCGCCTTCTGGATCTAAACAGCTGGATGCACACGCATGCCGGGTTCGAGATGTGCGATGATGCGGTCTTTGCCACCGATTGGTAGGTGATCATCTTCAAACCGACGATGCCCTAACGTCTGGCGCATATGCTGATAGTGAACAGCCTGACCATGGCTTTCCTGATCCTTGGGATCTCGGCCTTTCGCCGGCTGATCGGAGATCGCGGTCACGACGTGCGCGCCACGTTCATAACCGCAACGGGGATAGGTGCCATACTGATCCAGGCGCAGATCTACATGGGCGATCTGCACCGTTTGAACACGCTGGAACATCGCCCCAGAAAGTAGACGCAATGGAGGGGAATTGGGACACTAATCCAATATACCGTTGGAGCTGTTTGCCCTACCGGACGAGGCCGCGCATGCGAACCGTCGTGAGGTCAGCATCCCTTACCTCGCCTCGATCGGTCTTTTCTGGGATGCAAATGAAACGTGGCAGGTGCTTTGCGCGACCACATATCTGACGGTTCAGGATTCTCCAGCCCCCAAAGCGTACCCCACCAGCGCGCTCAGCCCGATGCCGACAGAAACCGTGACGAAGAATGTCTGAAACCCCAATGTCGGTCCGGCTTGCACTGGTCGACCGAAACCCGGCAAAGAAGATGTCGACGATGTTGTAAAGCGTGCTGAACAACATGCCGACCGCGCCGGGGATCTCCAAAGCCCGAAAGTGACCCGGAATCGCGTCTTGAGTTTACTCGCTGGCGTAATAACCCACAACATCGCCATCCGTTGTTACGCCCAATCCGTTGAGCAATCGATTGGCGTAGTTGAAATAGCCGACGATCTGGTTGATTTCGAGTATTTCGCCGTCGCCCCAACCGGCTTGTCTAAGCGCGATGACGTCGGTTTCAACCATAGTACCAGGCGAAACAGTCAGCTTTTCGGCGTAGATCAGAGCCTCCAGATGTGCGCCTTCGAACGCATCCTGCGGTCGTTGCGCTTTGAGCGCGGCCTCGATCTTGTCTGCCTGCGCTTCATCGCCGATCAGGTGCCGCGCATTGGCCCAGTGATTGGCGTAAGAATAAGGGCATGTGTTCAAGGTCGACACATAAGAACTGATCACTTCCTGAAACCACATTGGGATTGTGTTGCTGTCATCGTGCAAGCACGCGCGATACAAAACCACGTGCCCTTTCATGGTGTTAGGGCGCAGCGAGTGCACACGCATGACATTGTCCACCGTACCGTGCGGTGTTCGTGCAAGGTCCAGCACCGCCTTCAATGGCGCATCGGCATCATCGTCAGAAATCATCCGGATCCAGGCAGACATGAAACGGTTCCCTTTCCTAGGTCATGAGAGATATTTTTGGGCAGGACAGAGCTGTGTCCCGCGTTTTTTATGGACAGGCATTCCCTTCGGAGCAACCGGATTAATCCTGATGCGGTGCTGTAGCTGGGTCTGCGCGTTGGATCGTGCGACCAAAACAGACAGGTCAGCCTGTTTTCCGTAAGCCGATATCCATGTCGGGCTGCTCAAAAAGGCCCGCCGCGCATGGGTACCGGTTTAGAATCGAAGGCCCGCCTGGCAGGCGCTCGGCGTAGAAACACCCGTTATCCCAATAGGTCGTGCCATCGATCACGACAGTTGGGTCAATCACGTTCCAGCTGATCTCGCCCGGGGCATATGCACCGCAGGTGTGGAAATGCAGGATGCGCGGATTGCCAAAGGCGGCACCGCTCCATCGTTCGTAGTTCCGGCGCATGTCCCAAGGGTAACCGCAGCCTGGATGAATGCCCGCGTGCCAGGAATGCACAAAGTTCCGGTCTATGCCGAACTGTCCCGCCACGCGATCATAATGGGCCTTGGCCTGCGCCACATCCGACGGATGCCCCTCGAACCCGGTCAGGCGGCCCTTGTCGAGACAGGCAAGAACAGGATGGGTGAATTCGGTTGTATAACCTTCATAGTATTTTGATCCGGTTCCCGTCAGGAAGGTCAGGGCCACGCGGCCCGAGAAGCTGTGTGCGGGGACAGGCGTGAAAACCGACATCGGGAAACGCAGGATTGAAGTATCGCCCGACGGGTCGAGGTTCATTTCAGGCCGCCCGCATACATCTGTGCCCAAAGGGCAGGTGAACTGCACCTCGTGTGCGTTGTTCAAAACCGCGTTGATCTCAGCCTTGAGTTCCATGAAGGCGTCGTGATGCCCGTTTGAAAACCCCGACCCGAATTGTTCACGGCTGAGGGCAAAGCTGACGATGATCTTTTTGCCCTTCGGCATGTGAGAAAACCGCAACTGGTCCCCGAGCCGGGCCAGAAACAGGATGACATCGGCAGATTCGAACCGGGCCAGCAGTTCCGGCGACAGGTGCGGGTTATCCGGGTTGAACCCCACGTCTACGGTGTCGACTGACAGGCCCATGGATCTGGCAACACGCGAGACGATTTCGACACTATCCGCATCGAAATACCCGTACTCCGGCGGTTCATAGGCGATCAGCAACCGTTCTCCGGCCGTTGCGTGGGCGCAGTTTGCCAACAGGTTTTGCGCACCGCGTTCCGGCGTGATGTCCGACATTCGCGTCTCCTACGGGATTGAACTGGTCAAAGTTACGCGAGGAGCCTGTCCCCAACCTATTTGAAAGTGTTAATGAGTGACATTAGAGTTACTAATATGATCTTGAACTTACCCTATTCCGCACTAAGAGCGTTCGAGGCGGTTGTCAGACATTCGGGGTTTTCAGCCGCTGCAACCGAATTGGGCGTCAGCCAAAGCGCCGTCAGCCAGCACGTTCGCACCCTCGAGGAGTGGTTGGGGCGCGAACTTTTGGTGCGCGGTGCACGGCAGTCACGCCCGACCCGCGAAGGAGAGTTGTTGGCGCTGGCGATCTCGGAAGGGCTGGGGCGCATCTCGGATGTTTGCGCGCAACTCAGGGATAAAACGCGCTCTGATCGGACAATCGTGATCTCATGCCTGCCGGGTTTTGCGTTCAACTGGTTGTTTCCACGCCTTTTGCGCTTTGACATGGCCCACCCGGACCTGTCGATTTCGATCGCAACTGATACCGGGCAATTCCCGTTTTCCGGTGCGGATGCGGACATCGGAATTCGCTATGGCTTGGGCGACTATCCCGGCTGTCAGGTCGATTTGCTCATGAACGAGCAGTTGTTTCCGGTTTGTGCGCCCTCGTTGTTGCCCGATCTTCAAAAGGTCGGGGATCTTGAGCGGCATACGATGCTGGTGGATGAGAACCTCCATCATGGGGCGGTCAGTCCCACATGGGAATTCTGGGCGCGACGTTGTGGCCTGACCTTGCCAACCGCGCTGCGGACACGGCGGCTGGGGCAGTCGAACATGGTTGTTCAGGCCGCGATTGAAGGGTTGGGCGTGGCGTTAGGGCGCGAACCCCTGGTCATCGACATGATGGCAGACGGGCGTTTGGCACGCCCCTTCGCGGAAGTGACTCAGTCACCGCTGTCTTATTGGCTGGTAAGACCGCATGAGACCAAGGATAGCGCCAAGGTTGCCGAGTTCCTAAACTGGATTCATGCCGAGGTTGCGGCGCAACCAGAAATTCCTCCGCCTGCATCTGATTGAAATTAGTCAGGCTTATGACAGCCATTACAATTCCAGCATGGCCTATGGGGGCTTGCGTGCCCATACTGGAACAAGCCATCTGTCACATTGGAGAGCATAACGATGTTTCTGAGAAACTGCTGGTACGTCGCGGCCTGGAGCAAGGATATCGGGCGCGAGTTGAAGGCCGAGACGTTTCTGGGCGAAAATGTCGTTTTCTATCGGCAGCAGGATGGTATCCCCGTGGCGCTTGAGGATGCCTGCCCACATCGCAAATTGCCGTTGTCGAAAGGCAATCTGATCGGCGATGTGGTGGAATGCGGCTATCACGGTCTGAAGTTCGATTGTTCAGGCAGATGCACCGACAGTCCCACCCAGCGTGGCATGACCCCGCGCCGGGCGGTTGTGAAGTCTTACCCGGTGGTCGACCGGTACCGGCTGCTCTGGATCTGGATGGGAGACCCCGAACTGGCTGACCCGGACAAGATCTTCCCAATTGAAAATTTTGACGATCCAAGTTGGGGCAAGACCGATGGTGGCGTGATGGATATCGACTGCCACTATCTTTGGGTTTGCGACAACCTGCTGGATCCCAGCCACGTGGCCTGGGTCCATGTCTCGTCCTTTGCGGGCGCGGGCACGGATGAAGAACCGTTGAATGTCGAAAAGACAGACCGCGGCGTGATCGTGTCACGCTGGATCGAAAACAAACCGCCTTCACCCTACTATGCCAACTTGGTGGCGTTCGCGGGAGATTGCGATCGACTACAGCATTACGAGATGTGCCTGCCTGCCATCGCGCTGAACAAATCCGTATATACGCCTGTTGGTACTGGCGGTTATGGCAAGCCCTCGGTCGACAAGACTTATGTCAATATCTCGTACAATTTCATGACGCCGATTGACGAGGATCGAACCCGGTATTTCTGGTTTCAGCACCGAAACACGGACCCTGACAACGCAGAGGTCTCAAAGTTCATGAATGACGGCGCGCGTATGGCGTTTCTCGAAGACAAAGAGGTGCTGGAGCAGGTGCATTTGGGCATGAAGCGCGCCAAGACACCCCATATCGATCTTGGTTTGGACAAGGGTGCCAAACTGTTCCGCAAGGCACTGGCCAGTGCTATCGAAGCTGAAACGACAACTGCAGACCTTGCAGTTAAGGCATGACGGCTGTTCCGGCGGGCTGTTTCACATGACAGGGAACAAGGGTGCGTTTCGGACACGGTCACAATTTTTTGCAAGTGTACGCTGTTTGTATGCGGATAGTACAAGCACGATTCAAACCGCACCATTTACCTTCCACGGAATCTGAGTTCTCTTGTGACCCAAACAGGGAGCTCAGAACATCCATGTCAGTCGAAATCGTCGAGAATTTGTGGATTCACCTGCCAGATGGGCGGCAGCTTGCCGCCCGGGTCTGGCTGCCCGAAACGCGCCCGGCGCCCGCCATTCTGGAGTATTTGCCCTATCGCAAGCGCGACGGGACCGCACCCCGGGATGAGACGACGCATCCGGTCTTTGCCGAGGCTGGATACGCCTGTGTCCGTGTCGACATCACCGGAACCGGTGACAGTCAGGGGCAGTTTGACGATGAGTATTCGGAGCAAGAGCTTCGCGACGGCGAGGCGGTTCTGGACTGGATCGCGTCTCAGGACTGGTGCGACGGCAATATCGGCATGATCGGCATTTCGTGGGGCGGCTTCAACGGGTTGCAGATGGCCTGGCGTCGCCCACCGGCGCTGAAGGCGGTGGTCAGCGTGGCGTCGACAGTCGATCGCTATGCCGACGACATCCATTTCATGGGGGGCTGCCTGCTCAGTGACAATGTGAACTGGGGCAGTCAGATGTTTGCCTATCTGACCCGTCCGGCCGATCCCGAACTGCGCTCCGACTGGCGTGAAGACTGGCTTGCGCGCCTGGAGAATGTCCCGTTTTCTACCGCCGACTGGTTGCGTCACCCCACCCGCGACGCGTTCTGGAAACACGGTTCGGTGTCCGAGGATTGGTCGGCCATTCAGGCCCCGGTTCTGGCCATAACCGGCTGGGCCGATGCCTATGTGAACGCGCCGCCGGCGCTGGCCGCCAATCTGACCGTGCCAGCAAAGGCGATGATCGGCCCGTGGGAACACCGCTATGCCCATATTTCGAAACTGGATGCCTGCGATTTTCATTCCGAGGTTATCGGCTGGTTTGACCGCTGGCTGAAAGGGCAGAAAAACGGGGCCGAGGACCTTCCCGCCTATCGCGCTTACATGCAGGAACATTTCAACCCGACGCCGCAGAACGGGCCGCGCAAAGGCCGCTGGATCGCCGAGGCTGAATGGCCGTCACCTCGGGTGCAGGACCAGACCTGGCATCTAAGCCCTGCGGGGTTTGCCGGTGCGCCGACCGAGGGCGAGGTCATCGTCGCCACAGCTGCGAATGTGGGCGCAGGGGGCGGTTA
Source organism: Ruegeria sp. CDSA021 (assembly GCF_059612325.1). Taxonomy (NCBI): domain Bacteria; kingdom Pseudomonadati; phylum Pseudomonadota; class Alphaproteobacteria; order Rhodobacterales; family Roseobacteraceae; genus Ruegeria; species Ruegeria sp. CDSA021. Next base: position 329,661 of record NZ_JBXWQJ010000004.1, on the reverse strand, counting down.
CTTTTGCCCGGGCATGCGGATCGACAACGAATTGCCCGACGATCAGGCTGCGGACGACGCGCTGTCGGTGTGCTTCGACAGCGCCGTGATGCGGACACCGCTGGAGCTGTTGGGCCGGGCCCGGCTGAAAATCCGGTTCTCGGTAGACAAGCCCGTCGCGCAACTGGTTGCGCGGCTATGCGATTTGTCTCCTGACGGCGTATCGCAACGCATCACCTATCGCGCCCTGAACCTGTGCCACTATCGCAGCCACGAATCCCCCGAAGCATTGCAGCCGGGCCAGGTTTACGAGGCCGAGATTGTGCTGAATGAATGCGCGCACCGCCTTCGTGCCGGTCACACCTTGCGGCTGGCCCTGTCCGGTTCCTACTGGCCAATTATCTGGCCCGCGCCACAGGCCGCGCAGATCACGCTGCATCTGGCGGGCTGCGCGCTGCAGCTGCCCGTGCGCGCGATACAAGAGGAAATCGCCCCCGCCGCGCCGGGCCCGGCGCTGGATTTTCCGCTTCTGGATGCCGAACAGTTGCGCGCGCCCGCATCGCAGTCCAACCGCGCGATAGACAGCGACGGGACCGAGGTTCTGGAAACCTTCGACGATTATGGAAAGACGCGTGATCCGTATCACGATATGATCGTCGGCAGCAATGTGCGGATGCGTTATACGGTGCATCCCGACGACCCCGCCACCGCGCGGTTCGATACCACCTGGAGCTTTACGTTCGAACGGGACGATTGGCAGGTGTCGGTCGAAACCGAATGCACCATGCGTTGTGACACCGAGAATTTCTATCTTTACCGCAAATTGTGCGCCACCGAAGGCAGCGCGCAAACCAAAGTTCTGACGAAGGAATGGTCCGAGACCATACGGCGCGGGCTTCTCTGATCTGTTCCAATGCAGGGCAATATGAAAACCGAATGAACAAAGGTCGGCGTTGGCCGCAGGGGCATTCCGAAAAGCGCGACAGAACTAGAGGGCCGCCTCGGCCTTGCCGATGGGAGCTGTGCGGGCCTCTCCAACAGTATTCTGTTGTCATACTCGACCCAGACCATGCCCCGCGGGAAATCAACCTCGCGGACATGATCCTGGATGTGGGCCTTCCGCCGATCCTCCCACGGTATAGTCTTCGTTGAAGGGCAGCTTTCGGGCTCCTGCTGCGTCTGTAGCTTAGCTGTTCAATGTTTGCTATGGGCCGAAAAATCGCGCCAAATCGCTTTTCTCCAAACAAAGCACGTATCTTCTCGCACCGGTTTGTCGACAGGTATCTGAACGCTCAATTTCTCTTAGAAGGCTTGCGGAAAGGTCTTGCTTCTCCGCCCTTGACGTTTCTGCTTTTTGAACGCGGCGTGTTTGCGTCTTTGTTGTTAGCCTTATGACGCGCCTTTCGTGCTTTCAGAGGTTTTGATGTGTCAGAAGCGTTCTTGTCTTGTTTTTGTTGCTTCTTGTCCCTCGCGGCAGGCTTTGGTTTTGCCTTTACGCGCTCGCGCTTCGGCTGCGCCTGCAGGGCATTGTCCTGCTTTGGCTTGCCTTCACTTGCTTGTCCATTCGGCGTACGCGCAGCGGATTTTTCTTTGCCCTTTGGGCGCTCGGACGCAATCTGGGCATCTTGGTCGGAAAGTTCGGAGACGCGCGCAGCTTTCGACGGCTTGCCTGCACGAGGTCTTCGGTTTTTGGCTGCGTCGTCTGATGAATGTGGTGCCGCTGGCGGTCCCTTCGGAGAGGCATCGAAATCTGGTTTGCCTGCCAGCTCAGTCAGCGTCGCGCCTTGTTCTATGGTGAGCTCGGCCCCCAATTCTTGTTTCATTGCGGGCACAGCATCATTGGCAATCTCGACAAAGGTCTCTTGATACTGAACGCGGATTGCGCCGATGGCGTCTTTGGATAAACCCGCGTTGCGGCACAGCATTGGCAACAGCCAACGCGGCTCCGCACGTTGTTTGCGCCCTATTGAAAGCGAGAACCAAGTGCTTGGCCCAAACACCGCGCGCCTATCAGTGTTGCGTTTTCCAGATTCTGGCGTCGTTCCCAGGATCTCTGGTGCTGAGTGGCGCTCTCGGTAGAGGCGCATATAGGCTGCCGCGACCTGCTCTGGAGTTCTTCCCTTGAGCAGCCGTTCCGCAAAGGCCGTTTCTTCGGCACTTGGCGGCTCATCCAGGGCGGGATTGGAAATGATGCGTTCCTCTTCCCGTGCAAACACCTCATCCGCAGAGGGCGGGGTGCCCCATTCGGCCTCCAACTTGGCTGTCTTCAGCAATCGTTGTGCCTTTGAGCGTTGCCGACCTGGCACGATCAAAATGGACGTTCCCTTGCGCCCGGCACGGCCTGTCCGTCCAGAGCGATGCAGCAAAGTTTCCGCATTTGAGGGCAGATCGGCATGGATCACCAACTCCAACCCTGGAAGATCAATGCCGCGGGCGGCCACGTCCGTTGCAACGCAGACCTGCGCGCGCCCGTCACGCAGGGCTTGCATCGCATTGGTGCGCTCTGTCTGGCTAAGTTCCCCTGACAGTGAGACGACAGAAAATCCCCGGTTGGAGAATTTCGCGGTCAAACGCGCAACCATGGAGCGGGTATTGGCGAACACAATCGCGGTCTGTACGTCATGATAGCACAGCAAATTGATGATCGCTTTTTCGATATCCGACGGGGCCACGTTCAACGCACTATAGGTAATGTCCGAATGCTGTGCTTCTGTGCTTCCGACCTTGATCCGCTGCGCATCTTCTTTCTGGTAAGTCTGGGCAAGCTTGGCGATGCCTCGCGGAACAGTGGCCGAGAACATCAAGGTACGCCGGTTCTTAGGCGTTTGATCAAGGATGTATTCAAGGTCTTCGGCGAACCCCATGTCCAACATTTCGTCGGCTTCGTCGAGGACGACGGTCCGCAGATCGCTCAGGTCGATCACCCCACGTGAGATATGATCGCGCAGCCGCCCAGGCGTGGCGACCACGACATGTGCACCGCGCTCGAGTGTCCTGCGCTCTGTGCGCGCATCCATACCACCTACTGCCGATGCAGTGACTATCCCGGCCTCAGCAAACAGCCAGTCGAACTCTCGCCGAACTTGCAAGGCCAATTCGCGCGTGGGTGCGATAACCACGGCCAATGGTGCCGCTGGTCGGTCAAATCGACCGTGCTTATCAAGAAGTTCTTCCGCCATTGCCAGCCCGAAGCCCACGGTTTTGCCCGAACCTGTTTGCGCAGAGACAAGCAAATCTTTTCCTGCCAGCGCTTCGTCTGACACGGCCTCTTGTACAGGCGTCAAGCCGCTATAGCCTTTTTGGGACAGCGCTATGGATAGGGTTTTCGGGAGGGCAGAGAAATCTTGCATGGGTCACCAAATGCCGGGAAAGACTCGGCGATAGTGGTATTTGGTTCAGATGTATAGTCCGTAACGTGCGCCAGAAAGAGATTGTGTCAAACACAGGAAACTGACTTTCGCTCCGCCGAACCAATGGTCGCTGTGTTTCAACCTTATGAATTCGGTCGGCTAAACGCCTAGAAAGCTGAAATTTCAGCACTAACAATGCCTACATAGATTTCCGGTTCCAAATCTAGTCCTTCAATCAAACACTGGGAAGAGGCCACACGCATGGTGGGTTCGCCAAAAGCGAACTAAGGCCAGTTACCCAACAATCAAGACGACACCGTGGATTGCCAAAGCCCGCTTTGGAGACGCTACATGGCAGCAGGTATGCCCCGCGTGAGCGACTTCTATTGCCCAAAGCCTGTACGACAGTTGGTTCAAGGATTTCTTCGAAGCTGGGAAGGAGCGCCTTTCTGGCGACACAGCTCTCGCTGTCGCCGCTTACGAGAAGACCGGTTTTAAAGCGTTTGGACCAGTTCAACACGCACCATTGGGGCGGATACTTCCGACGAAGATCGACAGATGAGTTTTCTGGCTAAGCCAGACCGTTGGTCTGGCGCAGATCTCGACGTCAAACCACCCCGTGCTCCGCGATTTGTTCGGGATGCGACTCTGCCCAATCAGCAAGAAAGGCGGATATCTCGGGCACTGTTGCAAATTGTGAAGCTTTTCGGGGGAGCGCCACACCATTCTCTAGTGCCAAGCGTGCACACCCGATGTGATCGCGGTGCTTTTTTTGTGGGCAGTTTTCCGACCCATGGATGATCGTCGACAACAGTGTGCCTCCGTAGGCGTTTGTGTGGTCAAGGTCTGGGTCTTGAGTAAGAAAATACGACATAACGTCGGACATCCCCTCCCAGCCGGCAAGGTGCAGTGGCGTCATTCCCATCTCGTCCGGAAGATTGGGATCAAAGCCCATCACGACCAGGCGTTGCATGTGAGGCAGCGTGCCTTCACGCCAGACGAGGCGGCACAGAAGATATTTCATCTCTTCCGACAATGTACTCATGTCGATCCGATCATTCGGATTTGGTTTCCCGTCCGCTGCGCGCGCAAGCTGTTCTTCCGTCGACGAAAGCTGCGTGGATGCGCCCGCCCGTTCCAATACTGCCGCTACATCCTGGTTTCCGAAGATGCGGGCAAAGGCATAGGGTGAGTGGCCGCAACTGACAGTATTTGGGTTCGCGCCATGGTCCAGCAAAAGCTGAGCGATTTCACCTGAAGCCAAACGCCGGGCCGCTTGATGCAGGGCGGGGATCACCAAGGAAGGTTCACCCGACGGGTGTGGGTTGATGCCTTCATTTGGGTCAGCACCATGTTCGAGTAATAAGCGAACGGAAGCGGCGTTGTTGAAATCAATAGCCCGGGGCAGCGCATTTGTGCCCTTGGAATGCGCGCCATGCTTCAACAGCAAACGAAGGCCTTCAGTATGACAGAGTTCAGTGGAGTGGTAGAGGGATTCATTGTCGTCGGGATTTGCACCATTTTCCAACAACCATTTGGCCAACGGCATGTTGTCAGCGTGGCCGATGGCGCCGTAGAGCGCCGACAAGCGGTGCTCTGTGTCCGGTTCGAATGCAAAACTGTCATTCACATCTGCCCCATGCGCGACAAGTAACTCCGCCATGGCGAGCATCTCAGCTTCTTTCTCGGGCGCTGCCTTGATATGTTTCGAAAACGCCAGATGGCACATCGGTCGACGCGGCGGATAATCGCGCGTCGCGACGTCCGCGTCATGGGTCAGGATCCTGCGCATCGCTGCCACGTCGTACAGCGCAACGAGGAGAGGCACTTGACCGTCGGCAAGGTCCGGCTCGTCCGCAAGTAGATGTGCGATCGTCTCGTTTGAGCCGTTGTAAAGCGCCCAACGCAGCCGTCCCTGTTTTTGTGCGCGATCCATACCGTGTATTTCAATAGCGCGTTTCAATGCTGGCCACGAAGCGTATCCGGTCTCTCGTGCGATGATATGCAGACAATCCGCGTGTTTGTAGACCCCGTTCCTTGGGGTCGGAACAATGCCATGGACGCGCAGCAGCGCGCCTTTGTCGCCCGCAGTCAGCGCTTTGCCCAGAGCCTTGGCATCACGGCGCAGTTGATCGAGTGATTTGGTCATCGGATTTCCCTCCGCTGCCCGACGGTCCGCTAATCCGGGCTGAGAAACCGATGTGGTTTTCATTCATTCTCTGAGAGGTGCCGATGACAGCTTTCCGCAGACCAGGGGGCCGCCTCAGAACGGCCTGGGGCCAGAGTAACGTTTGCTGACATGTCTCGCAAGCTGGATGCCGAACAGAAAGCACAACGGGCGATTACAGCACACAGCGAAGGGCTGCAACTTGGGCTTACCGCAGCATGTCGTTTGGCTGCTGGATGTTGGCAATGGCGGCACTTGCGAATTGATCTTGTCTCACAACCTTGTAGATGCCAGCCTTGATCCACTTGATATAGGTTCTTTTGCGTCGTGGTATCGGCGTTGATTTAGGCGCTGGAATGAAAAAGGCATCCTGCGCAAGGCGTCATGTCTAGTTGACCAGTAAATGATATGAAGACTCCGCGATCCATCTTGGTTTTTGGGGATGGCTATTGAAAAAAGGTGGGACACGATGTTGGCTATATCCCATTGAATTCATTCGGGACGAGAAGAGAGAGACATGGCGAAAAACGTGTGTGAGGTCCTGCTGGACATATTGTCGGATGCAGGCGGGCGTCAGATCTTTGGCGTGGTCGGCGATGCGCTGAACCCGTTTCTCGAAGCCATGCGCGGGGATGACAGGTTCGAGTGGAAAGGGATGCGGCATGAGGAAAATGCGGCTTACGCGGCTTATGCGCAGTCGCATCTGACCGGTGGCATCGGCATTTGTGCAGGCACGGTTGGACCCGGCGCACTGCATTTGATCAATGGGCTCTATAATGCCAAACGCGAAGGCGCGGGTGTTGTGGCGATCACTGGCCAGGTCGCCCACCGAGAGCGCGGCACTGGCTATCATCAGGAAGTGAACCTGGAAAAGGCGTTTGACGATGTGTGCGACTATCAGGCGGTGATCCACACGCCGGATCAGATGCCACGCCTTGCACAGATCGCAGTGCAACGGGCGCTCATCAATCGCGAGGTGGTGCGGATCGAGCTGCCTATGGATGTGTCCGAACAAAAGGTGCCCAGCCTGCACCAGTTCCATCCACTTCTGAAACAGCCCTCAACACTGATACCGCCCGAGGATGAAATCGCCCGCGCGGCGCAGATCATTAACGCGGGCAAGAAGGTAGCACTTTTTGCTGGCGTTGGTTGCCGCGAGGCCAAAGATAAGGTTCTGGCCCTGTCGCAAAAACTGAACGCTCCTATTGTGCATACGTTGAAGGGCAAGGACATCTTTGACTATGACGACCCGAATGTGGTTGGCATGACTGGTCTGATCGGCAACCCCGGCGGCTATCACGCGGTGCGTGATTGTGATGTGCTGGTGATGCTGGGCACCGACTTTCCCTATGAATGGTTCCTGCCAGAGAAGGCCAAGATCGTTCAGATCGACCGAAGCGTCGAAAATCTGGGCCGCCGCGCACCTATCGCATCGGGCCTGTTGGGGGATGTCGGTGCAACGTTGGACCGGCTGTTGCCTCAGATCGCCGCTAATGAAGACCTCAGCTTCGCCGATCATCAGGTCAAGCTCTGCAACAAGTGGTTGGCGCGACAGGATAAGGAGGCCAGCCTCGAACGTGCAAGCGAACCGTTGCACCCGCAGTTATTCGCCCGAGAGATTTCCAATCAGGCCGCAGAGGATGCGGTTTTTGCCATGGACATCGGTGAATGCACCATCTGGGTGGCGCGGCAGACCCGTATGAAGGGCGGGCGGCGCATGGTGGGCTCGTTCAACCATTCCTCGCTGGGCTCGGGCTTGCCCTCAGCGCTTGGTGCTGCTGCGCTGGACCCCTCGCGTGAGGTCTGGACATTCTGTGGCGACGGCGGCTTTGGCATGTCCATGCAGGATTTCGTAACTGCCGTGCGTTATGACTGGCCGATCAAGGTGATTGTCTTCAACAACCAGACCTTGGGCTTTGTGAAGATGGAGATGGAGGTCGCAGGCTATGCGGTGAACCCGATGGCCACCGATCTGGTGAACCCCGATTTTGCCGAATACGCCAAGGTCTGCGGTGGTGACGGTGTGCGGGTGGACCATGCCGCTGACATCAAGGAGGCCGTAGCGCAGGCCAAAGCCAGCACCAAGCCGTTCATCATTGATGCCATGGTCACGCCGGGTGAACTGGTGATGCCGCCACATGTAGACACCAAGATGGCCTGGGGCTTTGGCATGTCCAAACTGAAAGAGGGCATCCTGCTGGCCAGGGGTGACCACGCCCAGTGGGATAATTGGGTCAAAGAGCTCAAGGCGCAGCGTTGACGCTGGGGCGTAGAAACCAAGTTAGAAACCGGAGATCAGACGCATGATTGTACGCAATTTATACTACGCGGTTGCCTTTTTTGGCCTGCCCCTGACCTTGCTGCTTGGTTGGTTCTGGAACCCAGCGCTGTGGCTGCTGGTGATCGTGCTGCCCTATATCGCAATCGGGGCCTATGACCTGATGACGACCAATCACAACGTGCTCAACAACTATCCGGTACTGGGCCATTTCCGTTACATGCTGGAATTCGTAAGCCCCGAAATCCGCCAGTATTTTGTTGAAACCAACGAAAGCGGGCGGCCCTTCAACCGGATCACACGCGGCCTGGTCTATGCCCGTGCCAAGGGTCAGCAGGATACTCAGGCATTTGGCACCCAGTACGACATCACGCAGGTGGGTTATCACCGCACCAATCACTCGTTGTCACCGAAAGAGGTGGAAGAAAGTGAAAAGCGTGTCACGCTGGGCGGCCCGCAATGTTCCAAGCCCTACGATGCATCACGACTGAACGTGTCTGCCATGAGCTTCGGGGCCCTCAGCCATACTGCGATAAAGGCTTTAAACGGGGGTGCCAAGGACGGCGGTTTTGCCCACAACACGGGCGAGGGCGGGATAAGCCCGCACCATCTGGCCGAAGGTGGCGATATCATCTGGCAGATTGGCACTGGCTATTTTGGCTGCCGCACGCCCGAAGGTGGGTTCGACAAGGACAAATTTGCCGAAAGAGCCCGCAAGGATGTGGTCAAAGCCATCGAAATCAAGCTGAGCCAGGGTGCAAAACCAGCGCATGGCGGAGTGCTGCCTGCGGTCAAGGTCGATGAAGAAATCGCCGAAATTCGCGGCGTCGAACCCCATAAAGATGTGATCTCACCCCCCGCTCATTCGGCCTTTGACACCCCCACCGGGCTGATGGAGTTCGTGCAACACCTGCGTGATATGTCAGAGGGCAAGCCAGTGGGCTTCAAGCTGTGTATCGGTAAACGGTCGGAAATCATGAGCATTTGCAAGGCAATGCTGGACACTGGAATTTTGCCCGATTTCATCACCGTGGACGGGGCCGAAGGTGGCACCGGTGCTGCGCCAGTGGAGTACTCCAACAGGCTGGGGATGCCCTTGAATGAAGGGTTGATCTTTGTCGACAACTGCCTGCGTGGCATTGGCGTGCGTGACAAGGTTCGCATCATCTGTTCGGGCAAGGTTGCGACGGGCTATGACGTGATCGAAAAACTCGCCCTGGGTGCAGATATGTGCAACTCAGCCCGTGCGATGCTGTTTGCCGTGGGCTGTATCCAGTCGCTGCATTGCAACACCAACCGCTGCCCCACTGGTATTGCCACTCAGGATCAGGAGCGCGCGAAGGCTGTGAATGTGCCACAAAAACGGCAGAGGGTGCATCGCTTTCACGATGCGACGCTGGAAAGCTTCCGCGAAATCCTTGGCGCGATGGGCTACGAAAAGGCGGCGGATTTGCACCCTTCGGACATTCTGCGCCGCTCAACGGATGAAAAAGAGTTCACATATGCGGACCTCTATGAACGGCTTCCGGAAGGTGGGTTGCTGGCCGATGATATTCCTGCGGGGTTTGCAAGTGATTGGGAGCGCGCTTCGGCTCAGCGGTTCTGAACGATCGACGGGCGCGCTGATCCAAGGCGCGTTCCGTTGACCTTTGCCGGGCTTCATACGCGGATCATTGGCGTTTAAACCCCAAGCCTGTATGCACATAGGTCGAACGATACGATTCTGATCAGGGGGCCACGGGCTTGCAGCGCACACTCATGTACCTCGCCGTTTTTGTCGGCGGCGCGCTTGGGTCGCTGCTGCGCGAAGTGCTGTCGCTTGAGATACCCGGCGTGCCTTTCGTGACTGCGACGTTCGGAATCAATATCGCCGCCTGTCTATTCATCGGCTGGCTTTATGCGGTACGGCACCGGGTTCATGCGCATTTCATGCATCTGGGTGCAGTTGGTTTTTGCGGTGGATTGTCGACCTTTTCCTCGTTCGTGGCCGAGCTCGATCGGCTGAACCACACCGAAATCACATATATGGTCTTAGCACTGATCCTTGAGATCGTATTCGGCCTCGCCGCCGCCATTCTGGGTGAGGCGATCGGACGTAAGTACCACGCCGGAGAGCGCGCAAATGAGTGATCTCTATCTGCATGCGGCATTTGCCCTTGGTGGCGGTCTGGGCGCGGTCGCCCGGCATATGCTCAACCGCGTGATCGTGCATGAGTTGCCTCTGTCGACGCTGGTCGTGAATGTGGCGGGTTGTCTGCTGCTGGGCGTGTGGGTCGGTTATCTGGGCGATCCCCACATTCTACCGGAAGAGGAACGCCGCCTGGTGTTTGGCTTCTGTGGTGGCTTCACCACTTTTTCCAGCTTTGCCTATCAGTCCCTGCAACTGCACCGTGAACGCACCATCCTGATGGCGGCCGCAAACATCCTCCTCAGTCTGGTTCTGTGCTGGATTGCCTTCTGGCTGGGTCTTCGGGCGATGCTATAAGGATTTTTCTTGAGTTCGGCCGCGAATTTCGCATCCATAAGCTATGGATGACGAAACTCCTCCTTCTGATCTCAAATCCCGACGGGCGCTGGACAACATGGTGTTGGCCTTCCTGCGCACCGAACTGGCCAATCGGCGCACATTGCTGGCCTATGTGAAAACAGCGTTGGGCGTGGCGATTACCGGGTTTGGATTGATGCAGTTTGCTGATGCGGATTCGGTTTTCGTCTGGGTGGGAATGGCGGTTCTGCCGCTATCCGCTGCAATCTTGGCCTATGGCATTTTTGATTACGCCCATGTCCGTCGCCAAATTGAACAGGAAAAGCGAGACGCGCGAGTCTGAGCGCGCGCCTCCTGGATACCAAGTTAGCTTGCCCGAAACGCGGTCGGGGTTTGACCGAATTCGGCCTTGAACGCCCGGGTCATCGCGCTGGCGTTTTCATATCCACAACGCCCGGCGATTTCGGCAATTGACTGTTCCGTATTCTCTGCAAGATTGCGCGCAAGCGTCAGACGCAAGCGTCGATACAGCGCCTGCGGTGTGGTTTTCAGTTCGGTCCGTACGCGGGTTTCGATCCGCTTTTGCGAGCATCCGATGCGTCGTGCTACCTGTGCGATTGATAGCGGCACTTCAATATTCGCCTGCATCACGTCCAGCGCCCGATTGACCAATGTTTCTTCGGATTTCAACGGCAGAGCATAAGGATCGCGACCGTTCCGGCTCATCAGAAGATGCGCCACTTCCATGGACAAAAGCGGGCCATGATCGTGGCGAATAAGGGCAGAAGCCAGGTCGAACGCCGCCATCGCCCCGGAACAGGTCAGCCGATTGCCATCAATCACATATCTTTCACGCACTGTGTCGACGGCTGGAAAGCTTTCTTCGAACCGCGAAATCTCATCCCAATGAATGGTCGCACGGCGTTCATCCAGCAATCCGGCACGTGCCAGCAGCCAACTTCCGGTGTCCAATCCCGCGACCTGCCTATGCCGCTTTGACGCGGCCAGAATGGCCCGCGCAGTCGCCCGGGTATCGAGTTTCAGGAAGCCATAAGATGGCATAACCACCAGTACGTCGCCATTCTGATCCTTGATTGCGCCATCCGGTGTGACGCTTAGGCCGCTGGAACTGTGTACAGGTGCCCCGTCAAGTGAACAGAACCTCCATGCATAAAGCGCTTGCCGCGACATGTTATTGGCTGCCCGTAAGGGTTCGACCATGTTCGCAAGACAATGGTTCGAGAACCCATCGAAGAGCACAATGTTGAAATACTGTGGCAAAAATTTCGAATCCTGCATAATCATCGCCTAATACTGCATGTCGAGAACTTGAGGGATGACGTTCTCTGGGTCAACTACTGATCCAAGGGATACGCGCCATGCAGTTCGGTTTGTCCGAAGAACAAGAAATGATCGTCTCGACGGTCCGCAGCTTTGTTGAAAACGAAATCTACCCGCACGAAGACGCGGTTGAGCGCGCGGGAACGGTCCCGGTAGAGCTGGGCAACGAGATAAAGCAGAAATGCATCGATCTGGGCTTTTATGCCTGTAATTTCCCCGAGGAGGTCGGCGGCGCAGGCCTGTCGCATCTGGATTTCACACTGGTCGAACGGGAACTTGGCCGCGGCTCGATGGCGCTGACGCATTTCTTTGGACGCCCTCAAAACATCCTGATGGCCTGCAATGATGCGCAGCGCGAACGCTACCTTTTGCCAGCGGTGCGTGGCGAAAAGATGGACGCCCTGGCGATGACGGAACCGGATGCCGGTTCGGATGTGCGCGGCATGAAATGTCAGGCGGCACGGGACGGCGGCGATTGGGTTGTCAACGGATCGAAACACTTCATCTCAGGTGCCGAACACGCGGATTTCTTTATCGTCTTTATCGCGACCGGTGTCGACGAGACCCCGAAAGGGCCCAAGAAACGCATCACCACCTTCCTTGTGGATCGTGGCACCCCGGGGTTTGAAGTGCGCGAGGGCTATAGCTCGGTCAGCCATAAGGGCTACAAGAACTATATCCTGTATTTCGACAATTGCCGTTTGCCCGACGCACAGGTTCTGGGCGAGGTCGATGGCGGTTTTGCGGTGATGAACGAATGGCTGTACGCAACCCGCCTGACGGTTGCGGCGTTTTCGGTCGGGCGCGCGCGGCGCTGTTTTGACTATGCGCTGAACTATGCTGCCGAGCGTAAGCAGTTCGGTCAGCCCATTGGCAAGTTTCAAGGTGTAGGTTTCCAGATCGCTGACATGATCACCGAGCTCGACGCCGCCGACTGGCTGACCCTTGCCGCCGCTTGGCGTCTGGACCAAAACCTGCCATCGAACCGCGAGATCGCCTCGGCCAAGCTTTATGCTTCGGAAATGCTGGCGCGGGTCACCGATACCACGCTGCAGATCTTCGGTGGAATGGGTCTGATGGATGATTTCCCGATCGAGCGGTTCTGGCGCGATGCCCGGGTTGAGCGCATTTGGGACGGCACCAGTGAAATTCAGCGCCACATCATCAGCCGTGATCTTCTTCGTCCTTTGGGCGCCTGACAATGAACAAAGATCTGACCCGGCTTTTGCGCCCGAAAACCATCGCTGTCATAGGCGGTGGTGCCTGGTGTCAGCAGGTTATTCTGCAATCTGAACGTATGGGCTATGCAGGTCAAATCTGGCCGGTGCATCCCAAAGCCTCTGAGATTGCGGGCCACAGAGTCTTTGGCCATATCGAAGACCTGCCCGAAGCCCCTGATGCAGTTTTCATCGGCATCAACCGCCACGCCACGATTGAGGCGGTTCATGTCTTGTCCAGAATGGGTGCAGGCGGGGCGGTGTGTTTTGCGTCAGGCTTTTCCGAGGCTGTTGCAGAAGATGACAGCGGTAGGGATTTACAGGATCAGCTGATTGCTGCGGCCGGCGACATGCCTATCCTTGGCCCGAATTGTTATGGCTTCATCAATGCGCTGGACGGGGCGCTGCTGTGGCCGGACCAGCACGGGGCGACGCCGGTCGACAAGGGCGTGGCGATCCTGACGCAAAGCTCGAATATCTCGATCAACCTGACAATGCAGAAACGCGGGTTGTCAATTGCTTACATGGTCGCTTGCGGAAACATGGCCCAGACCAGTCAGGCCGAGATTGCCTCGGCATTGATCGACGATCCGCGCGTCACAGCCGTGGGCCTGCATATCGAAGGTTTCAAGGACGTCCGCGAATGGGAGGCGCTGGCCGCCAAGGCGTATGCAAAAGGTATCCCGCTGGTCGCCCTCAAAGTCGGCGCATCGGAACAGGCGCAATCCGCGACCATATCGCATACCGCGTCTCTTGCGGGCAGCGATGCGGGCGCACAAGCGTTGTTAGACCGGCTGGGCATACCACGTCTGACTGCGTTGCCTGATTTCCTCGAAACGCTGAAACTGTTGCACTGCTATGGGCCACTCCCCGGCGGCAACATCGCCTCGATCAGTTGTTCCGGGGGTGAGGCGAGCCTGATCGCAGACATGGCTATCGGCACCGGCCTGACCTTTCCTCGGCTGAGCGATGATAAAAAAGCGCGCCTGCGTGACGCGCTTGGCCCCATGGTCGCGCTGAGTAACCCACTGGACTATCACACCTATATCTGGCGCGACGAAGAGGCGATGGCACAGGCATGGTCCGGGATGACGGGCGAGGATATCGACCTGACATACTCAATTGTCGACTATCCGACCACCGACGCCACCGACTGGAGCTGCGCAACCCGAGCAGCGTTGAGGGTGCGCAAGGATAACGGCGCTCGGTTTGCAATCGTTGCAACGCTGCCTGAACTACTACCTGAAGACGTCGCGCAATGCCTAATGGCGGGAGGCGTTGTTCCATTCATGGGTCTGCGCGAGGCGCTGTCGGCCACCCGCGCGGCGGGTCAGGTCTCGGCCCCTTCTGCGCACCCTGTCTGGATGCCGGGCACGGTTGAAGCGAACCATACCCTGACCGAAGGCGAGTCGAAACAGGCGCTGGCCGAATGCGGCCTGCGCATCCCGCAAAACCGTACGGTTTGCGGGCCAGCGGAAGCCCGTGCGGCAGCGCAGGACATGGAAGCCCCCTTTGCCGTGAAAGGCGTTGGGTTGGCCCATAAATCCGAACACGCCGCCGTTCGGTTGGGCATCCAAACCGAAGATGTGGTCAGTGTCGCTGCGGACATCGGCACCGAAGACATCCTGATCGAAGAGATGATCACCGGAACCGTTGCTGAACTTCTGGTCGGCGTTGTCCGTGATCCCGCGCATGGATTTGTTCTGACGTTGGGGGCAGGGGGCGTGCTGACCGAAGTTCTGCGCGACACGGTTTCCCTGCTGGTACCCAGCGCGCCCGCAGACATTTGCGCCGCCCTGGACCAACTGAAGATCGCGCCCTTGCTGGCAGGCTATCGCGGCCAACCAGCGGCTGATATGGATGCGATCATTGCTGCGGTCGAGGCTGTTCAGGCCTACGTTATGCAAAATGCCGATACGCTTGGCGAGGTCGAAGTTAACCCGCTCCTGTGCACGCCGGACAAGGCCGTTGCCGTGGATGCTCTGATAAGAAAGGCCTGAGAAATGGACCCGATCAAAACCCGCCGGGACGGAACGATCCTTGAGGTAACGCTGGACCGACCCAAGGCCAATGCCATCGATCTGGTCACAAGCCGCAGAATGGGCGAGGCTTTTGCCGAGTTTCGCGACGACCCAGAACTACGCGTCGCTATTCTGACTGGTGCTGGTGAGAAGTTCTTTTGCCCTGGCTGGGACCTGAAAGCCGCCGCTGACGGTGACGCGGTAGACGGCGATTATGGCGTCGGAGGTTTCGGCGGCCTGCAAGAGCTGCGCGACCTGAACAAACCGGTGATTGCCGCCGTCAACGGTATCGCCTGCGGCGGCGGGCTGGAACTGGCCCTTTCGGCTGACATGATCCTTGCAGCCGACCATGCCACATTCGCCCTGCCGGAAATCCGGTCAGGAACAGTTGCGGATGCGGCCAGCGTCAAGCTGCCCAAACGCATTCCCTATCACATCGCCATGGAACTGCTGCTGACCGGACGTTGGTTCGACGCTGAGGAAGCCAATCGCTGGGGGCTAGTGAACGAGATTGTTGCTGCAGATCAACTCATGGCCCGTGCGTGGGAACTGGCCCGCCTTCTGGCTTCGGGCCCGCCATTGGTTTACGCGGCAATCAAGGAAATCGTGCGCGATGCCGAAGATGCCAAATTCCAGGATGCGATGAATCGCATCACAAAGCGTCAGTTGCGCAGTGTGGATGTCCTGTATGCCAGCGAAGATCAACTGGAAGGTGCCCGCGCCTTTGCCGAAAAACGCGATCCGGTTTGGAAAGGAAAATAGCCGAGTTGGCATCTTGGCAGGTGGATTTTCCATTTACTGATCCGCGCCGCAGGTGCACATTAGGTCATGCCTTATTTCGAGCGAAAACCCTATGTAAGCCCGGCACGTGTCATAAGCCCGATTGCGTCGCAGCCGGACACGCAACCGATTTCGGATATCGCGCGCCGAGTGCTTGAGACAGAGCGCGGCAGCCGGAAACATCTCGAAGGGCCTTTCACCTGTCGCAAAACCTGCCACCCTGGTGGAACGGCCACGATCTTGTTGTCCTTTGCTGCGCCGGAGGGCGCAGAGACGGTTGAAATGCAATTCGAACCCGGTGATCTGACCAATCCAGATGGAGAAATACTGCCTGCGAACCGGGTCAACGTTCTTCCACCCCAGATTCGGCTGGCCGCCGGAGAGGCCACTGATGTGGCAGTTGTCGTCACCGTACCCGATTTGACGGAATCGGGCGCTTATCACGGCCGGATCGCCTGCATGGGGACCGAGCAGACTTCGATCGTTGTGGTGTTTGAGGTCGCGGGCACTCAGACCTGACGGGTCACGAGGTAATCCATGAATTGTCCCAAAAATGCACGCGGGGCCTCTTGGGTGCCGGCAAACACTTGCGCAAATTCCTGACGGGCGGAAGCAAGCAGATCGTTGGCCGCATCCTGTGCAAAGCCGATACTGCCATAGTGGTCCATGCGCTCTAGCACCCAGGCAACATCATGCGTCGACCGGCTTTCGCGCGGGTTTGACAGCATATCGGCCAGCCGCTTCTGTTCCGGTTCATCGGCGTGCAGGCCAAGCTGCCCCAACATCAGCGTGCGTTTGCCCTCATAGATATCGCCGCCGATTTCCTTGCCGTATTTGTCCTGCGAGCCCACGAGGTTCAGAACGTCATCCTGTATCTGAAACGCAGCCCCCAAAAAGAAGCCGAATGCGTTGAAATCATCCAGGTTCAGCGCGCCCGATGCGACATCCTGTGGCTGCGCAATCAATGCCCCGATCCGCATGGGGTGGATGAAACTGTACCAGCAGGTCTTTTTCAGACACATTCGCAGATAGTCCGAGGCGTCCACGTTCAACTTGTTGTCACTTATCCAACCCAGTTCCAGCGCCTGACCTTCGATAGATTGCTGGAGCAGATGGTCGAACTCATCCACCACGCGTATTCCAGTTTCCAACCCAAGCGAACCCAGGTTCTGCCGCAACAGCCGCAGGGCGAGCGCTTGCATCCCGTCGCCCGTGTTTATGGCCAAAGGGACCCCAAGCCGCTTGTGCATACATGCGCGCCCGCGCCTGAAATCGCTTTGGTCTTCTATATCGTCGTGGATCAGAAAAGCATTGTGCAGAAGCTCAAGCACAGCTGCGGACACCTGTGCTTCCTCTTTGTTGCCACCGAAGGCTTCGCAGGTGGCCAGTAACAGAGCAGGCCGCAGTCCTTTGCCTGACGTTTCGATGTAATCTCGTATCGGACCGTAGAGATAAGCCTGGGGCTCACCAGTTGGCAAAAGCCCCAATAGCGTTTCGCGCGCACTATCCCCGTAAGAGGTCAACTGATTCAGAAACTCCTGCTTTGCTGCAGGGTCCAGATGCGCGGTTCCGGGTTTCACGAGGTTAACCCTTCTGCGTGATGATCACGCGGGGTTTGCTTTCTTCCGTGCTGGTCGGGGCAAGCCCGGGTCCGACAGAGGTGAACGGTGCATCCGTCAGCGGCAAGACTCTGGACTGAACATCAGACTGACCGCTATCGCGGCCCAGATCATAGGCCACATCTTCGACCACCTCGTCTCCGGGGATCGGCAGATCTGCGGTGGGCTCATAACTGGCCATCAGATCAAACAGTTCTTTCGGCGGGCAAATCATGCGCAGCGCCTCGGCAATGGCCGGATCTTCGATGACTCCGCCGGGCTTTGAGTATTCTGCAGCCGGTTCTCCGACGACCGCAAGGGGGCCATCGCCACCGCGGTCAACTCCTGTAGAGTCTTGACCCATTTTCAAGGCGGCCTCGACCGCGACTGCATACCGGTTGTCCCAGGGCAGGCCGGCTTGGTAGCGGGCATAGTCATAGGCGCGCAGCGGTTTCAGGATATCAGGCTCGTGCAGGTCCCAGATCTGGCAGGGTTCGGCATCCGAACCGCTGCGTTGCAGGATTGCATTGACCGCACGGCGCGCAGCCTCATTTGCTCCTTCCATGGTGGCAAGGTCAGTAAAGGTGCGCACATAGTCCGATGCCAGAAAGAAATTCGGGATCAGCGTGGCAGCGTCTGGCCGCAGCCGCCAACTGTTGATGCGGTTCACCAGCAGAGGTTCCACATTGCTTTGGCGTTTTGGATCCTCGGGGTCCTGTACAATATCAGGATCAAGGAACCAATAGTGCATGTCCTCATCCCGCAGAACGGTTTCACCATCAACGTTGAGGCTGCGTTTGAGCTGGTCCCACACCTCCTTTGCAATCTCTTCCCGGGTGCAATTGCGCGCGGTCTTTCCGTTCAAGCCCGGCTTGTCCCATTCCGAGATGTCAATCGACAGCAGGCCTTTGGTTTTGCCCTCGGCCCAGTTGTCGAAGTTGATCTCTGACCAGAACTGTTTCTGCGACACGGCGGTCAGGGCCCACTGACTGTCAATGAAGATGACGTGGCCGTTGGTCAGCGTGACGTCTTTGGTCAGATAGAACTGTATGCCGTTCATCCACTGCACGTCGTTTGCAAGCAGTGGCAATTTGGCAAGGGCTGGGTCGGCCGCAATCATCTCGGGCGTGAGAAGTGGCGCGATGCGCTCGATCGGCATGGCACTGATGAACCAGTCGCCTGTGACTTTCTGTTCTTTGCCATCCTGTTCAACCGTCGCGCCTGTGATCCGTCCGTTTTGGTATTCGATGCCCGTCACCTTTGACTCGAACTTGTAAACGACCCCCTTGCTTTTGAGGTAATCCAGCCAGGGTTGAATCCAGACCAAGTTGGTGGGTCCGTTCAGCAACCTGTTGCATTGCGGTTCAGGCGTAGCAATGCCCAGTTGCAGTTGTACAGCAATGTCGCCCACGGTCTTGGTGCTGGCAGTCGTCGCTTTGGCAGCAACCAGTGAACGGGTCAGACCGATGGCAAGGAATTTCTGATACGCTTCGGAACGTTCTGCGGCACCGATGAAATCCCACCATCCGATCCGCTCATATTCGTCAAACCGGCGTTCCTTGCAGGACGTCGCTATCCGCCACATGCAGGCAACGAAGTGTTCAACATCCTCGTACGCGATTTGGTCCCGTGGCGAGAGCGCGAACGCAATCGTCTTGAACGCATCCGCCACGTCCTTGAGAGTGCGTGGAAACCGCTCGGGTACAATGATGCCGGGCTTGTCGAACTGACAGACCAGAACCTGAGTTGTCGGCACCAGATTATCAAAGCACGTGCCTTTATCATAATAAGGCGTACGGGCCATCGTATCAGTGATATGCCGATAGAAGTTCGGAAAAAACCGGAACCCATGCTCGCCCGGCAACCATGGACGTTTCACTCCGGGCGGATAGCTGGCCCCGTCCATCTCGGCCCATTTTTTAAGCGCCTTGATGTGCTTCGCTTTCGAGCCATGATCGCCTTCGCCCTTCATCACAGGGATACTGCGTGCCTTGCCGCCAGGGATCATCTGGCGTTCGTGGATCTCAACCTCGAACCCGCGTTCAATCAGTTCGTGCGCGGCGCTCATGCCAGCCACGCCACCGCCAAGAATGACAACCTTTTCAGCCATCTGATGTTCCTTTCGCGGAATAGACGTCAAAGTGCAGGGTGATATCTGACAGGCTGGCTTCGCCAATGCCAAATCCCTGCACCCGGTTCATCCAGCTATAGTGCGGGTTTGAGGTCAGGTAACGCGGAGCCAGCCGCACAGGGGCCGAAGTTGGCAGGTTGCCCTTCAACAGTGCGGCATAGCCATCGGGGCCAAAATCACACACGCCGGTATCTTCAAACAGGATCGGCGCGCCGCCGTCGGTTGGCTTGATCAGCGCCTTGGCGTGGAGCAACCCCACGCCGTCAGGGCGAACGCGCATCCAGTCACCTCCAACCGGCTCTATCACCCCTTTCAGGTGCGGACCTTCGACTGTTCCGCCTTCTTTGATTGCAAAATGCAGCCAGACCCCGTCCGGTGTCTCGCCCGAGGGGTGGAAGTTGGTGGTGAAGGGGACAATAAACTTGGCGATATGATTCAGATCCGGTGACTGCTGCGCAGGCTTTGGCTGCTGCATTGGTGCCGCCTTTGGGGCAGTGTCAGGTCCCGGGTCATACTCACGGCCCCCGGATGTCAACACCGGACGCCAGCTGAGCGTCTTGTCGTGCGTCACGGATGGCAAGATCGCGGCAAAGTGCTGAAGTCCTGTTTTGGGATCGCAGTGCAGGGGCCAGCCGCAAATGGCCCGCTCGGGGACGCCGGCTTGCGAACAGATCAGCCGCACTGTGTCATGAGGCGACACGGACGGTCCGGCCTCAATCAAAGCGCGCTTGCCACCAGCGGCGCTGATCGTTTCTGACCAGCGCAGGGTGACACCGCGGACTGTAAACTCGCGCACGACCAGACCCCCGGTCAGCAGGTTAGGGTGCAGATAGCCTGTTCTTCCTTGATCCGCAGGCGGAATTTCTGTTGCACGCGGAAGACATGCTCACCCTCTGCCGAGGTCTGCAGGTACTTGACCCCGATTTCGGACGGTACAACGATTTCAACCGGTGCACCTTGCAGCGACACAAGCGCCGCCTTGTTTGCAGGCAAGGTACCCGAGCGCAATAACGGACCATCCAGAAATGGCAGAATGCTGTCGCGGGGCAGCACCATCGAGTTTTCCATCGGCTTTGTTACTGCTTGAAAAAGGCCATTGCCCATCACGCAGGCATAGGGGCCAAGATACCCGCGCGATTCCAGCTCATTGATACCCGCAACCACAGCTTCGAACACCTCGGGGCCGGTATAGGTCTTCTTCGTCGAAGACGACCCAGAAGATTTCTGACCCGCTTCCAACAGACCTTCATACTTACCGCCGCCGCTGACGGTATAGATTGGCGGCAACGAGGCGGGCGCACTTGGGGTGGGTTTAGGGCCTTCTCCGGTGCCGGGCTGACCGTTGAAGATGATGTCGTCTTCGACCCGTGCCACAATTGCAGCGGCACGGCGGAACATGATCATGGCCGCGGACAGCTCGGGGTCGGCCACCTGCGCGCCTTTCAGATAGACGTTCACCGAAACAGTGGTCAGGCGCGTGGTGTCAAAGTCGTTGACTCCAAGACGTTTTGCGGTGCCGTTTTCGTTGTCGACCAGTTCAAGCCGGTTTAGCGGGACAGACTGTGTATCTGCGGGCAGCGGCCCGTATAACGGCAGAAAACTCGCCGCGACCCGGGCGCGTAATGCCTCATCATGGACAGCTTTGTTCACTGTGTTCCACTGATCGTCACCCCAGTCTAATGCGTCGGTCATTGCAAATCCCCCTTGGTTGTGCACCCTGTTTTGGCGTAGCACTTGGTCTTTTTCAATTTGTTTCGTTCAGACGGTCCATTAATTGTCTGGCTCGATCTTGCTGGACAACAGCGCCGATGCCTTGGGCCAGCGCCAATGCCTGTTCTGCTTCACTCCTGGCTGCGTCCAAGTCCCCGCGTGCGGCAAATGCCTTGGCCCGAACCCGGTGATATTCCGGCTTGTTTAACGTTTCTCCGCGCGCCCAACCCGGGGCGCAGACCGCCTCGAGCCGGTCCAGCGCCCGATCGATGTCACCGTGATCGATCATGAGTTCGGACAGCACGATCTGGTTCTGAGGGAACGTGAAGTTGCCACCCGATTTCGAGATCAGGTTCATGCGGGCCTCAATCTGTTCTGGCACGTCCGCAAGGTCGCCTTTGCCAGCCTTCGCAAGACCCATATAAATGTCCTGCATGGCGTGCAGATACAGGAACCCTTCCTCATCGGCGATCTTGCGGGCTTCTTTCATTGTCACGTCCATCCTGTCCCACTCACCAGCATAGGGCAGGAACATGCAGCAGGCACCCATGATATACACCAGATTGGGCGCATGGCTCAGCGCTCTGCTGACTTCGATGGATTTCAACCGCGCTGCTTCAGCTTCGTCAAACCTACCTTTTTGCCACAGCAGACATCCCTGAATCGCCAGCAGTGAGGCTAGGGTCGAGGATTGCGTCATCGGCATCATCGCCCTATCAAGCTCTGGCGTGATCAGGCCGAAGGCACGGTCAAGCTGACGTTCACATTCCGTGAATTCACCACGAAAATAATGGGTGAAGCTCAGGGCGCGGGCAGTAAGAACGTTGGCGACCGGATCCCCGGTCATCCCGGCCATCGTATCCAGCGCTTGTCCCATCTCCATCGCATGGTTCATCTGTCCGCCAACAAAGAAATTGGTCCAGCGGCAGAAGGTCGCTGCAAACAGTGTCTCACCGTCACTCAGAGCCTGGGCAAGCTCCATCGCGCGGGCAGCCGTTTCTCCGACCTGGTCAGCAGACCAGCCGTAGATCGCCATATAGGCGGGCAGAATGTTCATCTGAACGCGCAGTTCAAACCCGTCACGTTCGGCACTGGCCGGCATGGTCCCAAGGTTGCGCAGCGCGGCCCGAAACGCCGAAATCGCTGGCAAGTTCGCAAGCCGGGACAAAGCCTGCTCACCAGCCGTAAACCAGTTGGTGACGGCCTCGTCCTTCAATCCGCCAAGATCGCAATGATGTGCGATCGTATCAGGGGTTGGGGCTTCAAACGCCGTGTGACCGTCCAGCAGAGCCTCGGCAATTTTTAGATGCAATTTTTGCCGGTCTTCCCGCAGCAATGAGTTATATGCGGTATCCTGAACCAACGCGTGGTTAAACGTGTAGGTGGCCGACCCATCGTCGCTGGTGATCAGCAAAACACCGGCTGCCATGAGTTGCAGCAGGGCACTGTCCACATCCATGTCGTCCTGCGCGACCGCGTGGATCATCCGAGCAGAGAAGCTGCGTCCGATGACCGATCCCAATTGTGCAACCGGTTTGGCGTTTTCCATCCGGTCAAGACGCGACATCAGCGAGTCCTGCAGGGTGGAAGGAACGCTCAGTGCATCCAGTACCTCGGCGTTGATCGGGGCGTCAGCGGGCAGCTGGTCCAGAACCGCCTTGGTCATTTCCTCGATGTAAAGCGGTACGCCATCGGCTTTTTCGATGATTTGCCGGATCAGGATCACCGGCAAGCTGTATGGTGCGGCCACGCATCGGATCAGTTCGGACGCTTCAGGGCGCGCCAGTGGAGACAGATCGACGTTGACCGCCTGATCCAGAAAGTGTTCCGGCGGCTCGTATTCAGGGCGGTGTGACAGAACCATAAGTACAGGAAGGTCAGCCAAATTGGCCGCAAGCGCATCCAGCAAATCCAGTGTGGTCGCATCGGCCCAGTGAACATCTTCAACCACCAACAACAGCGTGCCACGCCTGTCGCATATGCTTCCGATACTGCGTAGCAGCACATCCATCGATTTGCGCGCCTTTTTCAGCGGGTCTGGTTCAGTCGACGCGTCTGACTCGATGCCTGCCAGCTCTAACAGGGCAGGCAAATCCGAGTCGTTCAAACGTGAGGCGGATTGAACAAAAGCGGATATCGCTGCTTGTACATTGTCGTTTGATTTGTCGCCAGATACCCGCCGCAACTCACTAACCACTGGGTGCAGTGGAAGACTGGCCAAATGCGGCGTACACTGCAGTGTCAGTGGCCTGGTCTTTATCGTTTCAGACAACGACTTGATCAGCCGCGACTTACCGATCCCTGCCGCACCACCGATAAGGGTCATCCGACCCGAGCCCGTCTGAACGTCCGCCCAAAGTTGCGTCAAGGAAGACAGGTGATCGCGCCGCGCTACAAGCTCGACCGCTGATTGCCCGGTTCGGGCGTCAAATCGACTGGTGGTTTCAATTTCCTTCAGGGCGCAATAGACTTCGCGCTGGTTTTCGAACCCTTTCAGGTCGTGGCTGCCGCGCGGTTCGAACTCGAATGTTCCCCGCGTAAGTCGCATGGTTTCGGACGAAACGACTAATTCACCCGGTTCGGCCAGCCCCTGCAGCCTGGATGCCAGGTTTGCCGTCTCACCAACCAGAAATTGTTCGGACCCCAGGCTTTTGGACGAAACGACGCCCACAACGACCATTCCGGTGGCGATCCCTGCGCGGAGGTTAAGCTTTTCGCCAAAGTCGTTTTGAAGATTCTGCACTGCCTCTATGGTTTCCAGAACGGCCCGTACGGCGCGCTCCGCATCGTCTTCCATGGCCTTGGGGTATCCGAAATAGACCATGATGCCGTCCCCTTGCCGATAGGCCAGGTGGCACCCATGCTGCTTCAAAGTGCCGATCGCCGTGTCCAAATACAGATTCATGATCTGCATCAGGTCTTCCGGGTCATATCGTTGTGCCAGCTGCGTCGACCCCACGAGATCGCAAAAAACCAACGTTAACTGCCTGCGCTCAGCTTCGGACCGCAGATGGTCGTGCGCCAAGGCGCCATTGGATTTCAGCTTGGCCTGCGCTTTGCGGAATCTCTTTCTTTCACCGACGTTTAGCCCCAGGTCACGCAATTCCGGGTCGGTCAATTCGTCAAGAATCTGGTCGTCCACACTTTCTTGTCGAAACATCGACAGGTGGTCTTGCAGGCCCGCCAGTTTCAGAACTTCGGAGATACGATCTGCCTCAAGGACTCGCGTCATTGCTTTGCGATCCCGCCCATTTTATTTCCCCCCCCTAGGTCTCATCAGTACATACTTTATTTGCATGTGCAAAAATAGAGAGGATTTTTTGTTCAATCCACTTAACGCAGGGGCACCATCGTTAACAAGTTATCTTGTCTGGCAGATTTATGGCTGATTTGCCACACCACCCGGCTGTCAGTGTAAAAACCTGCAAAGCTTTGGCCGCCAAGGCGAATTATTGAATGCGATGGGTTTCCGGCGTGCGTTGCGAGTCAATTCGCACCTGAACCAAGCTGTGCCGGTTCAAGTGGCTACGTGAATTGCCAAACACCTGACCCTCGTTCAAGGATCAAGGGTCGTCTAAGTGCTCAAGCGTGGGCACGCGTCATAACAGACGACCAACCTCATGTGGCTGACCAAGAATTAAGGTACCACTGAGACGCTGACAGATCTCGCATACGGGTGTACGCGCCAGCACAGGCACCCGGTCCACTGCCTGAAGCGCGTGCAGAGTACCTTTGAAAAGGCCTTGGCGAGATACGGCAAAGGTTTGCCCTACTTTTGGGACAGCGCACTTTGCGAACCACCGATCAGTCGATCTTGCCCTGGGCGACCGATGCTGACAGGCCGGAATTTCCCTTCCCCGACCTGTTCATTTCTCTGAACCTGAAAGCAGATTATGCCCCCAGGACCGCAGCATGTTCCGATCTCGCCGGTGTAGCGAAACCGGATGCCTATCAAGCCGTTGCGCCCTTGAGACGAATGGCCGTGCCCAGGCTGCCTGCACAGACGCCAACTACAACGGCTATGATCAGTTCCAAAGCCTCCACCTGGGCAAACTGAAATCCAGCAAAAACCAGCGTTTCAAACACGCCGACGGCGCCCCCTAAAACTGCGCCAAGCCACAGCTTGCGGGTCATCATGCCAAGGGCCAGTCCCAAAATGCCTGGCAAGCTCAGGATGGTGCCGCCGATGGTTCCAAGTATTTCTAGCATTGCCGCCCCCTCATCAATTCGAGTTGTTATTCAGAAAGTCGCGGATATCGTCACCCGAGGCGGTTGCGTGCTCCTGCAGAACCTCGCCCTCAATGGCTTCGGCCACCTTCTCATATTCTTCCAGGTAGTTCGGCGGCAGGCTGTGTGCGATGCCCTGATGGCAATCGATACAGGTCATACCGGTGTCAATGGCGCGCTGGTGTTCCGACGCGGCGCGGGTTTCCTGAATGGTGAAGTCCATGTAGTCGAAATTGTGGCAGTTGCGGCATTCGCGGCTGTCGGACGCTTTCATCTTTTTCCACACTGCAGAGGCCATTGCCAGACGGTGATCCTCGTATTTCTCAGGCGTGCTGATGGTTCCGGCAAGCTCGTGGTAGACGTCTTTCACGGCCATGATCTTGGCTTTGATCTTGTGATTCCATTCATCCGGAACGTGGCAATCGGAACAGATCGCACGCACACCGGAGTGGTTGTTGTAGTGGATCGTCTCGCGGTATTCGCCCAAGTTCGTCTCCATTGTGTGGCACGAAACGCAGAACTCTTCGGTGTTGGTCAATTCCAGGGTCCAGTGAAATCCACCCCAGAACAGGATACCGGCCAGAAAGCCAGCGAGGATCAAAAAGCCCGAGCTGAACATCACTGCCGGTGTCCAGATCGCGTTCCAGAGGCGACCAAGCAAGCCGCGTTTTTCGGGGGAGTCTGCCATGTCGGTGCTCCTTTCAGTCTTGCGTTGGATCAGTTACCGGCGGAGGGCTCGAACACGTTTTCGACCAGCGGCGGCGCGTCTGCCTGCGGAACGTGGCACTGGTTGCAGAAGTACCGGGTTCCGGCAACCTGATCCAACTCGCGACCTTCGCGATCCAGATAGTGAGTCATCGACAAAGTCGGTGCATTGCGCTCACCCGCTTTGGACCAGTCATGGCAGGACAGGCATTGATTGGTGCGTACATCGATCTGATATTGCTCGACCGAGTGTGGGATCAGCGGCGGCTGCTGGCGATAATTGCGCTGCATCCGTCCTTCAACGTTCTTGTGGATTTGATCCAGCGGGATCGGCTCGTCCACTTCCGCGCCTCGCAGGGTTTCGACCTGTGCAGATTGTGCAAGGGCCCATCCGCTCAGCAATAATACGGGTAGAAGGGCAATTCCGCCTGTAACGATTGTTTTTTTCATCTTGGCACTCCCCTAGATAGGTCTGGCAGCGCGCGGCTCAGGCGCGGCAACTGGATCGGAAGGTTGAACGACGTGGTCGTCGAACCGGTGAGTAAAGTTAAAGACATCGACCGCGCAGACATCGATACAGCGTCCGCAGTTTGTGCAGTCGGGTGACAGGATCAGTGGTGTGCTTCCCGGCTTGCCTTTCAGCGCGGGTGAGATCACCTGATTTTCCGGGCAAACCGCGTAACAATCCATGCAGTCGTCACAGGCGGTCCGTTTGGTGGCGCTGATCCGCAGCAGGCTTTTTGACCCGATCAGGCCATAGAACGCTCCGACCGGGCACAGATGCCCGCACCAGCCATGGCGTGAAACGAACACGTCAAAGACAAAGATGGCAGCGATCATGGCCCAGACAAAGCCCATGCCGAAGATCAGCCCGCGATGCAGCATGGTGATCGGATTGATCAATTCCCACGCGATCACGCCGCTCAGCCCCGAGACAAGCAGGACAGTTGCAAGGATCCACAGGCGTGTGCCGCGTTTGGGTTGCCATCCTTTCGGCAGGTCCAGCTTGCGGTGCAGCCAGTTTGCCGCATCCGTCACCGGGTTGATCGGACAAACCCAGGAACAATAGACTCTGCCGCCGATCAGCGCGTAGGTCACCAGAACGATGAGCCCGCCAATCAGCGCCGTCACCTCGGGCCAGTGGCCCGAGACGGCGCTCTGTAACAGGATGAAGGGATCGGTCAATGGCAACACGCCCAGCGTCAGCGATCCTGCCAGTGTGCCTTGGACAATCCAGATGCCGAACCATGGGCCCAGCAAAAACAGAACCAGAAAGAACAACTGACTTGTACGCCGCAATATCAGATAACGATGCGCGCCAAGCCAGCCTTTGCTGGCGACAGCTTCCTGACCGACAGGCATATGTGTGCGGGTGCTCATTGTCCGACCGCCGGCAAGTCATACCCCGGGGCAAACCCGCCCGGAGCGACCAAGTTGTCTGTGCCGGGTCCAGGCAAACGGTCGGGCAGATCGATGATCCCCTCAACCACCGGCGCGCCCTTGGCGGCCTTTTCTTCCCAGCCCTTACGGTAATGCTCTGCCGAGCTGCCGCGCGCCAGCCGCGCGGGCAGGACTTTGATGGCAGCTTCGGGCAGAACACAGCTCTTCTCGCACATGCCACAACCGGTACAGTGATCGGCATGGACGGTCGGAATGAACAGCGCGTGATGGCCTGACCGGGTATTATGCGCGGTTTCCAATGTGATCGCATCGTCAATGACGGGGCAGACGCGATAACAAACGTCGCACCGCAGGCCGAGAAAATTCAGACAGTTCTCCTGATCGACTAGCACCGCGACGCCCATCTCAGCATCGTCGATATTGTCCAGCCCAGGGTCTAACGCTCCGGTGGGACATGCGGCGACACAGGGAATGTCGTCGCACATTTCGCAGGGAATATCCCGCGCGGTGAAATACGGCGTTCCCGTCGCCACCGCGTCGGAACCAAGCTCGGCCAGTTTTAGGGTATCGTAGGGACAATCCCGCACGCACAAACCGCAACGGATGCAGGCCGACAGAAACTCCTTTTCCGGCAAAGCGCCGGGCGGGCGCAAAGCCTGGGCTGGCAGAGCGCGGGCGTCGCGGGCCAGATAGGCCAGCACCGACCCGGCGACCACGCAGCCGCCCGCCGCCCGGGCCGAGTCCTGCAGGAACCGACGCCGCTGCGGCGAAAGGGGTTTGTCGACAAGAGACATGGGAATTAACCGTACAATCCTTGCTGGTTACGCGCGCTCGATCTTACAGGCGCACTTCTTGAAGTCGGTCTCTTTCGACAGCGGGCAGGTCGCGTCCAGCGTCAGCTTGTTGGTCAGCTGGCTTTCGTCAAACCACGGCATGAAGACCAGACCGCGCGGCACCTTGTTCCGACCCCGGGTTTCGACCCGGCTGGTGACCTCGCCACGGCGGGTGGACAGAACGATCTCCTGACCCCGGCGCAAACCGCGATCCTTGGCGTCCTGCGGGTGCATGTAAACCACAGCGGCAGGATAGGCGCGGTGCAGTTCCGGCACCCGGCGAGTCATCGAACCTGAATGCCAGTGCTCGAGCACGCGACCGGTGCACAGCCACAGATCGAATTCCGCATCCGGCTCTTCTGCGGCAGGCTCATACGGCGCAAAGATAATCTTGGCCTTACCATCCTTGTGACCATAGAACTCAACACCGGCGCCCTCTGATACATATGGGTCATAGCCTTCGCGGAAACGGTAAAGCGTTTCTTTACCGTCCACGACTGGCCAGCGTAGACCACGAGCCTGGTGATAAACTTCGAACGGTGCCAGATCGTGCGCGTGCCCGCGGCCGAACTCGGCATATTCCTCGAACAGGCCCTTCTGCACGTAGTATCCGAAATGCTCGGATTCGTCGTTGTCGAAACCTTCAGCAATTTCCGACAGCGGGAATTTATCAATGCTGCCATTGGTGAACAGAACGTCATACATGGTCTTGCCACGGTGTTCCGGCATGGTGGCCAGCAACTCTTCGCCCCAGACCTCTTCGACAGTGAAGCGTTTCGAGAATTCCATCACCTGCCAGACGTCCGACTTGGCCTCGCCCGGTGCCTTGACCTGCTGGCGCCAGAATTGCGTGCGGCGTTCGGCGTTGCCATAGGCGCCTTCCTTCTCGACCCACATGGCGGTGGGCAGGATCAGGTCAGCGGAAACGGCGGTAACTGTTGGATAGGGGTCTGAAACAGTGATGAAGTTTTCCGGGTTGCGATAACCGGGATACCCTTCTTCGTTGATGTTCGGCGCGGCCTGCATGTTGTTGGTGCACTGAACCCAATAGGCGTTCAGATCGCCATCCTTCAGCTTGCGGTGCTGCAGCACGGCGTGGAAGCCGGGCTTGGCCGGAATGGTGCCAGCAGGCACGTTCCAGGCAGTCTCGCAGATCTCGCGATGCTTGTCGTTCATCACCACCATGTCAGCGGGCAGACGGTGGGCAAAGGTGCCGACTTCGCGCGCGGTACCACAGGCCGACGGCTGACCGGTCAGCGAGAAGGGCGAATTGCCGGGTTCCGAAATCTTGCCCACCAGCAGGTGAACGTTGTACATCAACGAGTTCACCCAGGACCCGCGAGTGTGCTGGTTGAAGCCCATGGTCCACAGGCTCATGACCTTGCGGTTGGGGTCAGCATATTGCTTGGCCAGACGCTCCAGCTTGTCAGCGGGAACACCGGACAGTTCCGCAGTGTATTCCAGCGTGTATTCCGAAACGGCCTCGGCATATTCTTCGAAGCTGATCGGATCCATCTTGCCGACATTGGGGTTTTCGGCCGCTTCTTGCAGCGGGTGGTTGTCCCGCAGACCATAGCCGATATCGGTCGCCGTTTTGGTGATGTTGACGTGGTTCTTGACGAACTCTTCGTTCACCGCACCGTTCTGGATGATGTAATTGGCGATATAGTTCAGGATCGCCAGATCGGTTTGCGGTGCAAAGACCATGCCATTGTCGGCCAGCTCGAACGAGCGGTGCTCGTAAGTCGACAGAACATGAACTTCCGAGCCGGGCTTGGTCAGGCGCGTGTCGGTCAGGCGCGACCACAGGATCGGGTGCATCTCGGCCATGTTCGACCCCCACAGCACGAAGGTATCTGCGTGCTCAAAGTCGTCATAACACCCCATTGGCTCATCAATGCCGAAAGTGCGCATAAAGCCAACCACGGCTGAGGCCATGCAATGACGCGCGTTCGGGTCGATGTTGTTCGACCGGAAGCCAGCTTTCATCATCTTGGCAGCTGCATAGCCTTCCCAGACGGTCCACTGGCCTGAACCGAACATGCCGACGCTGGTCGGGCCTTTCTTGGCCAGGGCTTCTTTCCACTTGGCGGCCATCACGTCAAAAGCTTCATCCCAGCTGACCGGCTCGAATTCACCGTTTTTGTCGTAAACGCCGTTGGTCTTTCGCAGCAGAGGCGTGGTCAGACGGTCCTTGCCGTACATAATCTTGGACAGGAAATAGCCTTTGATACAGTTCAGGCCCCGGTTCACCGGCGCGTCCGGGTCGCCTTGCGTAGCAACCACACGACCGTCTTTGGTGCCGACCAGAACCGAGCAGCCTGTGCCACAGAACCGGCAGGCGGCCTTATCCCAGCGGATATCGGGCGCGCCGGTTTGAGCGTTGGCCTGACCGGTCGCCATGGGAATGCCGGCAGCCGAGGCGGTTGCGGCAGCGGCGGATGCCTTGAGGAAAGTACGACGGGATTCAGAGATGGTCATTGCATGGGCCTCCTGCTGGTCGGTTGGCTTTGGGCATTGGATTGCGGAGATGACTCCGCGAGATCTTCGAAATGGTGATAGGTCAGCGACAGTGAGATCACGCCGGGGATCTGGTGCAGATCCATGATGGTGTCCGAGGCCAGCTGGTCGGCTGTATCCTCTACAACCACCACAAACCGACCATCCTCGGCTTCGGCATGAAGCTCGACGCCTTGGGTGCCGGTCATCACCGCACGTGCCGCGTCGGTGTGATCGGGGGCGATGTGGACGAGACAGCCACAGATATTCATAAAGTCACCTCCGGGTGTTGTGGGGTGGGGCGGTGCATCGCTATGGCCCCGGCTGGGCACGCGGCAGAGCAGCTGCCGCATCCGATGCAGGCTTCGAAATCAAGCGCAGGCTCCGCCCGTCCGCCCAGTTGCAGGCGAAAGCGGATGGCGTCCTGCTCGCAATTGTCCTGGCACACGCGGCAACTCACCCCGTTCATTGACAGGCAGCTTGCGACCTCAATCTGCGCACGCCACGGCCACTCGGCCACGCGTTCAGGCAACAATGCTGGGGTTGGACAGGCTTCAGCGCAGTCACCACACATTGTGCAGCCGCCGGCGGAAAGGTCCAGAACAGGAAAACCGCTGTCGTCGAATGTGATGATGTCTTCCGGACAGGCCCCGGCGCAGTCTTCGCAACGTGTGCACAGATCGCTGAAGCCAGATGCAACTGCCCCGGGTGGACGAATAGCATCGCGGTCCTCCCGAAGGATGCGCGCGCTCAGAAAAGCGCGTCTGCTCGTCATCTGGCTCATAGCTGGCGACTCGAATTTGGAAAGATAGGTTCGCGTCTCTACTTCCTAGCGGTCTGAAACCGCGCACGATTTGACCTATATCATATTTTTCGAGAATTTTTTTGACCGATCTGAGAATTGTGATCCATTGTCATACATTCAATTCGACACGGGCTTCGGAGAAGCGCCCTGCGATCCCTTGTACTTTGCCGGCAGGCGCTGCGCAAATCGCCGTGGACAGCCCATCTGCAATTGCCGCTTCCGGGGCGGAAACCGAAACAGTTCTGTCGCGGCTTGCGGGCCCATCGGGGGTAATGATGTGCCCGCATCCCTGGCTAAGCTGAGTCGCCAGCGAAGACGATGTCGCCACTGCCCGGTCGCGCAATTCAATCCGCTTCAGAACCGTCTGATCCGGCGCTGCCAGCCCAACTTTCCAGGGTGTACCATCGCCCCGCGCGCCCAAAGCGGCAACCTCGCCCATATCAACCAGAATGTCGCGTAGACCGAAGCTGCGCAGCAGTGCGGCGATCCGATCCGTGATCGCGCCCTGTGCAATGCCGTTCAACGTCAGGGCCGACTGGCCGGGCACGGGAAGACGCACGGCCGAAGCATCGAAAGACACCTGTTCCCAGCCTACCACTTGCTGAATTTCATCCAAGTCTTCAGGACGTGCCCCCGTTGCCAATGCGTACCACAGGGGTTGAATGCTTGGATCAAATGCTCCGTCCGAGGCCTGATGCAGCGCTGCGCACAGGCTCAGCACGTTCAACAATTCAGGAGCCGGCGCTGTCAGAACACCGTCGCGATTCAAGCGGCTGAGCTGCGACTGGGGGCGATACAAGCTGAAGATGTCCTCCAGCCGGGCAACCTCGGTCTCGACGGCGGCAATGACAGGTGCGGCTTCAGCGTCCGTTAGCCCGACCAACCGCAAACTCGCAGCGGCACCCAACGCAGTGCCCTGCCAGCGCGCGTCAGAGGCCGTAGCCGGAGTGGCCGCAGCACAGGCGGCTGAGATGATCAGAAATCGGCGGCGGGACAGGGCGGTCATACAGGGGTCTCCAACTTCAGATCAAGATCAACAGGGCCGAGCACTTCGGCATCCGGGATGTCAGGCAGACCCAATGCGGTTCCGCCGTAGATCTCGATGAATGCCTGGGCATCAGCAGGATTGGCAAAGGGCACCACTTCGCGCGCACCCATGCCGCCTGCCACATCGGCCCCAACAACGAAGGTCGCACCATCAGCCGCGATCCAGTTCGAGATGCCCGGCTGTCGCCAACTTGGCGCGATGCCCATATCGCTGACATAGACGGCAGTTATGTCGGCATCACGCTCAGGGCTTTTGAGGTATGCGACCATGTCGCGCACCTGTGCAAAGAACAGCGGTGCGGGATACCCCTCCAGATGGATCTGGCCCTTGGGGCCGCCGTGCTCGGCTATGTTCATCTGGCAGAAAAAGCTCAGCGCATCGGTGGTCAGATCGACCGGATCGGGAGCCTCGGCGACATCTTCCTTGCAAGCAACCAACGCGATCAACGCGATCAGGGCGAGGTGTTTCATGGCTCGACCCTCCGGAATGCCAGCCGCGCAAGAGCAAAGCCTATGACCGGCCAGATCAACAAAGAGGCGGGCGCGGCCCATACGGGCAATGCCTGAGCGGCCCCGGTCATGCCTGATGCCATTGCTACGCCCTCAGTCGCAGCAATGTTCCACAAACGGAATGCGTCGGCCGGGTTGGCCACCATCACCCATGGAAAGACGGATTGGGTGAAGGCGCCGCCCTTATCCATGACGACAGCCCCCAACAGGCCCAGATCATAGAGGACGACAAAAACCAGCCAAAGCCCGGCCGACAGACCTGCTGCCGCCGTAGCGCCCCTCGCCAGAGCTGACAGCAGGTATCCCAGCGCCAGAAACACGGCGCCCAACAGAATCGAGGTGAGGATGAGGCGGACCAGAGCCATCAGGCTCTCTTGCCCTGCACCACCAAAGTAAGCGGCCACTGCGCCTGCGGTGCCGAAACCCACGGTCATGGCAAAAGCCAGCGCCGCAAGATGGGCGGTGAATTTGCCCAACAGTATTTCTCCGCGCCCCGCAGGGTAGGACAGGAGCAGCGACAGGCTGCCCCGGTCCACGTCGCCTGCGATGGCGTCGAAAGCGATCATCAAGGCCAGCAGCGGTGCGAGGTAAACCGACAAAGTAGTCATCGATGCGACCGAAACGGTCAGCATGTCGACGCCCAGTGTGCCAGTTGGTGCGCTGCCTGCGAAGGTGAGGGCCAAAGCGAACAGAACCATGATCAGTGTGGCGACCAGCAGCCAGCGATTGCGGCGAAGGATCAGCATCTCGGTGCGGGTGATGGCGAGGAAGCGGGTCATAGCCTCTCCTCCTGTGCGTAATAACGATAGAGATCTTCCAGTTTCGGTGGCGTCATCTCGACGTCAGCCACCGCATCGCCCATGCCAGCGATGCGGCGCAGGGCTTCCATCTTGTCGGACGGGGTACAGAGCAGCTCCACCGATGCGCCATTGATACGGCTGCCACCCAGTTCGGCGGCCAGGGCATCAGCGTTGGCACTGGCGCGCACCTTCAAGCGGATTGGTAGACCTGCCAGCGCCGACAGGTTGTTCAGCGTGTCGTCGGCTACCATCCGGCCCTTGCGCATGATGGCGATGCGGTCGGTGCGGGCCTCGACCTCGGTCAGCGCGTGGGACGCGATCAACACGGCAGTGCCTTGCGCGGCCAGCTCGTCGATGATGGCATAGAGATCCTGCCGGGAAATCGGGTCCAGGCCCGAGGTTGGCTCGTCCAGTAGCGCCACTTTCGGCTGGCCCAGCAGAACCTGCGCCAGACCCAGACGTTGCCGCATCCCTTTGGAATAGGCACCGATCCGGCGGTCCAAAGCATCGCTGAGGCCAACGCGTTCCAGCAGGCCTGGCACATCGGCCTTTGCGCCGGACAACTTGGCGAACAGGGTCAACTGTTCTCGCCCTGTTAACGCCGGATGAAACGACACCGCCTCGGGCAGATATGCCGTTTCTTGCCGCGCCTGTGCGCTGCCGGGGGTTGCGTCTCCGATCCGAATGGCTCCGCCGTGAATCGGCGTCAGGCCGAGGATGGTTTTGATCAGAGTCGACTTGCCCGCGCCGTTATGGCCCAGCAGCGCCACGCGCTGGCCGGGGGCAAGGGACAGGGTGATATCGTCAAGAACGCGGGTTTTCCCTCGGTCCTTGAGAACATGGTCAATTGACAGGGCCTTATCCGTCATGAGGCACCTTTTTCATAGCTGGGGGTTCAGGGGCTTGCATCAGTGGATTGCTGTCCATAACACCGCCCGGCAACAGCGCCGGGAAGGCCGATTGCGACCAGCGCACCAGCTGCACGGCAGGGGAGCCGAGCAGCAATTTGGCTGCGGGTTGGGTCCACAGCACATGGTCCATCGAGTCATTGGGGCGATAGGGGGCATCGGCGATGCCGTTGCCATCCACATCATAAGCGGCGAAGTCGGACCAGTAATTGCCGCGCCCGTCTTCAGACCACTCGACCCATTTGGTCGAGACATATTTCACCTGCGTCCGGTTGCCGATGAAGGCATTGCCGACAATGCGGTTGCGTTCGCTGCCAGCGGTAAAGTGGATGCCGATGCCGCATCCCTGGAACCAGTTATCGGTGAATTCGTTCTTGTTGGAATTATAGAGGAAGGTGCATTTCTCTTTCGCGCCTTTCACCACATTCCCGGTGATGGTGCTCTTGTTGGCGTAGTTCAGCATAACGCCATGTTCACGGTCGCCGATCGAGACATTGTTGGCCACCGTCACATTGGTCGTGAACATTACCGCATAGCCCAGATCGTTGCCGATCGAGACGTTGTCGCTGACGACCGAGTCGTCGGCATACATGTAATGCACGGCAAATCGCAAATCGCGGAACAGATTTCCAGTGAAGGTATTCTTCTTGGACGAGTTCACAAAGATCCCGTCGCGCCCGTAGCGGATGTCGTTACCTTCAACCACCGCACCTGGCGCGTTCCAGACATAGACGCCATTGCCGCGGTCGTTCATCCGCTGGTCCAAACGTCCTTCAATCCGGTTACCACGAACGATGCTGTCCTTGGCACCATGAATGTCGACGCCATAAAGGTTGCCCAGCAGCACGTTATCCTCGACCACCGGCGCAAAGGCCGTCTTGGTCAGTTGAATGCCGCTGTCGATCCCGTCATGGCTGGAACCTGATCCGATCAAGGTCAGCCCGCGCACCGTCACGCCCGACCCAGTCACGGTGATGACGCTGCCGTTGCCCTGCCCGTCGATGGTAGCCTGTCCCAGCCCGTCAAGGGTGACGGGCCGGTCCAGAACCAGCGTCTCAGGGTAAATGCCGGGGCTCAGGCGAAGGGTGTCTCCATCCGCCGCCTGCGCCAGTATTTCGTTGATGGCCCCTGCCCGGTTGGGCACATCCCAGTCCGCCGCCCAAAGGGGCGAGCCGAGCAGGAGCGGTATGAGCAGGGACCAACGCATGGGTTATGCTCCCTGCGGTTCGACCAGCATCCGGCCGCGCATTTCCATGTGCAGCGCGTGGCAGAACCACTGGCAATAGAACCAGTGTACGCCCGGACGGTCAGCGGTGAAGGTGACCGAGGCGGTTGCCAGCGGTGCAACTTCCATTGCGATACCGTAGTTACCCAGGCAGAAGCCGTGGGTCACATCGTCCACGTCATCCAGGTTGGTGATGTAAACAGTCACCTCGTCACCCTGTTTGACGGTGAACTTCTCAAGGCTGAAGGTCGGTGCCTGTGAAGTCATGTAGACCCGCACCTTGTTGCCATCCCGGATCGGTTCCTCGGCGCCTTCTTCCAGATCGATGCCATCTGCCTCGGCCTGTTTCCGGGCGTCTTCCCATGTGACATCGTTCCGATCCCATACGTTGACCGGATTAACGATGTCAGCACGAACCATGATCGAGTCATGCGGCTCGGCAAAGGTTGGGCCGTCGTGCACCACTTTCATCTCGTTCGATGAGATATCGATCAACTGCTCGTTCTCAGGCTTGAGCGGACCCGTGTTCAGGAACCGGTCTTTCGAGAACTTGTTCATCGAAATCAGCCACTTGCCATCGGCTTCTTTGGTTTCACCCATGGTGGTCGAGTTGTGGCCCGGTTGATAATGCACATCGACCTTCGAGATGATCGGGTCCACATCAGCGCCGCCGTAAGCCTCGATTGCCTTGTCGAGATTCCACTTCACGATCTGACTGTCGAGGAACAGTGTGGTGAACGCATTGCCCTGACCGTCATAAGCAGTGTGAAGCGGGCCAAGACCCAGCTGCGGTTCACCCACGATGCACGACCGCGGGTCGGCGTCGCTTTCGAACAGTGCGTCCAGCTTGGTCACATCCATGATCGACACGGTCGGCGACAGCTTACCGTTGATGCAGACGTGCTTGCCGTCGGGCGCGGTGTTGATGCCGTGCGGCGAGTTCGGGATCGGGATGTAGCGGGTGTACTTCTTGTTCTGACCCTTACGGCCGTCCAGAACCTTGACGCCTTTCAGTTCCTGATAGTCGCCAGCTTCGATACCCGCTTCGATTTCCGCGAGGTTGAAGACAACGACGTGGTCCAGCTCGTTTTCAGTCATCTCGGCCAGGTTCATACCCATTTCCGAGTTGTATGAGGTCGAATAGGCGTATTTACCTTGATAGTCACAGTCGGTGTTGTCGAGGTTCCCCGACACGATCACCTGCCACGCGACTTCCATGGTGTCGCCGTCCAGCGCGGTGAAGATGTTCACGTATTGCGACGGATCATCCAGCACGCTGCCGTCATTGACCAGCGGCGTTTCATCTTCACCATTGGCAAAGACATAACCGGTACGCGGGAATTTTTGCGGACGCAGACCGTGGATCGCCTTGGCGTTCGGGATCTCGGTGATCTTGTCGCATTTCATCACGTCGCAACGCACACGAGCGACGCGGGTGTTGGCCTTGTCATTCATGAACAGGTAACGGCCATCATAGGTGCCGTCGGTGAACGACATATGCGGGTGGTGAAGGTCGCCGTTATCATAGGTTTTCATGCCGCGCTTGGCGAGAAACTCTTTGGTTTCAGGCAGAAGACCGTCGGTCATGATCTTCAGCGACTCGTTGGTCTGACCCCAGCCAGTGGCCGAGCAGCGGTTAAACACAGGCACGCGCATCAGCTCGCGCATGGACGGGAAACCCAGGATGCGCAATTCGCCGGTCTGACCTGAAGACCAGAAGCCGTAATATTCGTCCAGTTCACCGGGTTGCAGATTGGCATTGGCGGCAGCGCTGGCCTCTTTCGCGGTCATCAGGGTCGAGCCCAGACCGGTCCCGGCCAATACGGCGCCGGTTGCTGTTGCACCCAGCATCCCACGGCGTGTGACGGTTAGTTTCTTGTCATGTTCCGACATGATCGTTCCTCCTTTAGGAAACGTTTTGCGGTTTGGCGTTTGGATGGTTCGCCGGTGGTTGTCCGAGTGGGGTCTTAAGATCGACCGACCCTGTCTTGGCCCGCCGTTTCAACTGGCGGATAACGACGGGACATTTGTCCTCGGACTGGTAGAGCACCTGACAATGCAGGCAGGTGACGCACTCGTTCGGATTGATCTCACCGGTGGGGTGGATCGCCTGAACGGGGCATTCATTGGCGCAGGTTTGACAGGGCGTGCCGCAATCCTTGTAGCGGCGCAGCCAGTCGAACATGCGCATCCGGGCTGGGATCGCCAGCGCCCCGCCCAGCGGGCAGAGATAGCGGCAATAGAACCGTTCGATGAACAGCCCGATCCCCAGCAGGAGCAGCGCAAAGACCACGAAAGGCCAGTCGCGCATGAATTTCAGAATGATCGCGGTCTTGAACGGCTCGATCTCGGCATATTTCTCGGCCAGCGGGATCGAGACAAAGCTGAGACCGAAAAGCCCAAGGAAGATCATGTATTTTGCGGGCCAGAGGCGTTCGTTCAGGCCCCAGGGTAGGGTCCATTGCGGAACTTTCAGCGCACGCGCGATCTTGTTGGTCAGTTCCTGCAAGGCACCAAACGGGCACAGCCAGCCGCAATAGGCCCCACGACCCCAGAACAGCAGGGCAGCTGCCACAGCGAACCACTGGATGAACACCAGCGGGTCCAGCAGGAATGCGTCCCAGCTAAATCCGGTGCGCAGGCTGCCTGCCAACGCCATCAGGTTCACCACGCTCAGCTGTGCATTGGCGTACCAGCCGATGAAGAACAGGGTCATGCTCAGGTAACCGATGCGGAACCAGTAGAAGAACCGCGCATTCATCGTGGCGTGAAACTGGAAGAAGAACGTCGCACTCAGCACCAGAAGCATGACGCCAAGAACGCCGATCTCAACCGTGCGGTCCTTCCAGATGCGTTGCCACAAGGCAGCTTTGGCCGTAGCTTCGCCGGTTGCGTCGTCCACCACAGCCGGGGCTGCAACGGGCAGCAGGTACTGCTCGGGCAATTTATAGCCCAGATCGAAGGTCAGAAAGGTTTTCTCAACCGCTCCGACGGCCCGTTGAACCAGAAGTTGCAGACGGAAGGGCTCAGCCGGGTCGAACTCGGCGTCGGCGGGGATCTTGAAAATATCCAACTCGGTAAAGCTGGGCGCATCGGACGCGGCAACCTTGCCCAATCGACGCTGCTGCTTGTCGAAGAACCGCACCGAATTGTCGCCCTGGATCAGCTGAATACGGTCGAAAATTCCTCCGCGCACATAGCCTGATCCCTTGAAGCTGTAAGCCCCACGGCCCAGCACCAGAATGGCCTGTTCGCCCTCGTCCAGCCATTCGGTCAGGTTCTGATACTCGGCCTCGCCCAGCAGCGATTTACCGATTGAAGGGACCGAGACCAGCGCCATATGCATGTCGATGAAGGTGTCATCAGGCTCGCCCGGTTCGGGGCGCTTGATCGCGCGCTGATCGCCGGTTGCTTCAAACGCCGCATTGACCTGTCCGATATCCAGCGTCAGCCGCCGCACCGAGCCATCCCCGGACAGGGTGGTCCAGTCATAGACCTCATCCTTCGCCATATCGACTTCGCGTTTCGGCCCGTCAGCCAGCAGCGCAGACAGCCCGCCCAATCCCAGCGCGCGCGCCACTTTGATACCGCCGCGCACGAGGCTGTCATCAATCACCATGATCGTGACCGTCGCGCCCGAGATGATGTCGAGGTCATGCCCCTCACCACCGGTTTCGGCCTCTACCTTCAGGTCCAGGCCTGTATAGCCTTCGGTCAGCTCTACCATGCGAGAATT
This sequence comes from Ruegeria sp. CDSA021, assembly GCF_059612325.1. Classification (NCBI taxonomy): domain Bacteria; kingdom Pseudomonadati; phylum Pseudomonadota; class Alphaproteobacteria; order Rhodobacterales; family Roseobacteraceae; genus Ruegeria; species Ruegeria sp. CDSA021. The sequence goes on along the minus strand of NZ_JBXWQJ010000004.1, from coordinate 289,908 downwards.
GGGGATACCGATCAGCACGATGGGTTCAGAGTGCTTGACCAGTTGCACGCCAGTCAGCACAGCATCCTCATCGATGCCGGCGACCACATGGATCGGTTTGCCGGAATAGCCCGTCGTTCCCACAAAGTCAGACGTCAGGAACGCCCAGGCTACGGTCTCGCCACCCTTCAGGACAGGCGCAACCGGAACGTCATCGCGCACCGGACCAAAGGCATCAGCACCGGGGGCCAGATCGGCAGGTTTAATCTCGGGCAGAAAACTGGCCAGACTGTCAGCATGGACACTGATCGCCATCAGGCAGGACAGGGTGAAAGCCAGCAGGAAAGGGATTGCGCGACTTACGACCACGGCGCACCTCCGAATACTTGGGTGGACGCCATGGACGCGCGCGGGGCGCGTTCAGATTCTTCTTGGGTCGCAAACGGGGGGCCTCGGGTTTCGGGCCACAGTCGTTTCGAGTTGTACAAATTGCACAGATGCCCGAAAGCAGGGCGCACAATTTCCACGTTGCGGGCCGTGACCAGCAGCGGAGAGTCTGGCACGGGTCCTGCCGTTGTCACCGCGCAAAGCGCGCAGTCGGCACATTTCGGGCAGGGAACGGTTGGATCGGTGTTTTCCTCCTCAAGGTCTACCTCAACCCAAACCGCCCCTGCCTCCGAGCAGATCTCCACCCACATGCTTTGTCCGGGACTCGCCAGCACCGGACCAAGCATTTGCAACAACAGAAGGAGGACGCCCGCCAATCCACATGCCGCACGCATGGCACGGTCAGGGAGAATGTGGAGAAATTGATAGGCGGACATGGAGAATCCAACTCGGAAATCTTTTCAAAACCGTATGGGAATCTCTCTTTCCGATACTTGACTTTGGTCAGGCAGGCAGACTTTTTGCTCAGCCGTCTGCCTCGTCCATCAATCCGCGTACCCAGCGCCCTGCCAGCCATGTCGCAGGAATGCCCAAAGGGATGGACCAAAGAAGGGCCGGAACGGGTTCAATCGCCCCAAATCCGACACTGTGCGAAATTAAGCCCAGCAAAAACAAATTGATGGCCACGGTCAGTGCCGTGGCGGGGTAAAGCAGAATGGCCAGTTTCCAAACCGGCCATTTTTCCTCAGTGGCTGGTGCCTTCCGAGAAGGTGATCTTGTTCCAGACATTGTATTTCCCCGAAGGTTTGCGCATCGGCAAACGCCGGACTTCTTCCAGTGTTTGCGCGTCATAGACGATCACTGCGCCGTCATCTTCCCAGATCGAAACCAGCGCGTGGCTGCCATCCCTGGTAAACTCCACATGGGCGACGGTTTTACCCGGCGCGGGGCGCAGAGTCTTCACGATTTCAAGGCTTTGCTTGTCGATCACATGCATAGCGTCCTTGTTCGGACCAAAAAATACATCAGCCCAGACATAAGGCGAGTTTTCATGGCTGCGCATGAAGAACCCAGGCCCTTCGGTCTTGATCCGTTTGACAGTTTCCCAGCTTTCCATATCGATTACCGACACGGTGCCATCGGTCAGATGCGGTGTGGCCATGACGGTTGTATCGCCATGCTTCCATGTGATGCCCGAGCCAAGATGCGGCATCCCCGGCAGGTCCAGATCGGCCACTTTGTGCCCGATGACCAGATCAATCACTTGACCGCCCTTTCCATCGCGGGATGCACCCATGACGTATTCATAACTCTGGTCGAAAAAGAAATCGTCCAGATAGTCGAGCGTGGTGATCTTGCGCACAGGGAAAGGGTTTGGGTTCTTGAACTGCCCTTCAATGCGGAAATCGTGCCCGATACCAAATTGAGGTGGGTTGGCCCCGTAGAATACTTCCCAGATCTCTGGCACATCTTTCAACGCCAACACAAAGCTTTCCCGCGGCGGTGCCTGATACACGGCAGACACACGGCTGGGCACGCCCTTCTTGCTTTTCACTTCAATGACGGTGGCTACCGAAAGGTCCTCGGTCGACAGCAGGGTCAGACTGTTGGGCAAGTAATTCGCAACGGCGACCCATTTTCCGTCACCTGACATGGCAATGTTGCGGCTGTTGAGGCCCGCGCGCACACGTCCAACCTGTTTTAACGCCCAGATGTCGTATTTCTGGACCCAGCCATCGCGGGACATGATAAAGACGTACCGGCCATCGGGGCTGAATTTCGGCCCGCCATGAACGGCAAAGGGGGTCTCGAACCGGTCCAGAACTTCAAACGTGTCGCCGTCCAGAACGCTGACATGATGGTCGCCAGTCTCAACCACCAGTGTGATGTTCATCGGGTCGCTGTCCCACGCGGGTGCTTCAACTGGGGCGTAATCCTCGTCCAGAGTGCGGCTGGCCATGATGTCAGCTTGGCCCCATTCCGGGTTACTCTCGAGCGGAGATTTCAGCCACCCCGCCAGTTCCTCGATCTGTAACGCGTCGAGTTCATGTGAAAACGCAGGCATCTGCGTCGCAGTGCGGCCCTCGGCGATCACCGCCGCAACCCGCGGCCCCCGCATCCGCTTCAAAGTCTCGGGGATCAAAGCCGGCCCAACGCCGCCCAAGCGGTTCTCTCCGTGGCACGAAGCGCAGTGTTCAGCGTAATCCGAGGGCGCATCAGCCCAAGCCACGCCAATGCTCAGAACTGAACACATCAGCCCGATCTTCATCTTTTTCCAAATACTTCCGCCGGAGGCTCCTGCACGCGCCACAGGTGTCACGATTTGACAGAACAGAGACGGGTTATCAAAAGAACTGATGCGCCGGATCATTGCTTTTCCCCCGGAACGGTGTGACCTGCAGGCGCTCTCCTGCGTCATCCACGCCGATTTCTTCGTTTGACAGGTAACAGGCCGGATCTTCGGCCCATGGATCGCCAGTCAGTTGCAAGGCGCGAATACGCGTGTTGCCACCGCAGACGTCCTTCAGCTCACATGCACCGCAGCGGCCTTTAAGGGGGCGTGGGCGGGTGCGTAGCATGGCCAGCATCGGGTCATCGCTGGTCCAAAGCTCGGAAAACGGTTTGGTCTTCACATTGCCGACCGTGTAATCGGACCAATACGTGTCGGGATGAACCCGGCCCAGGTTGTCGATGTTGGCGACGCCCAAACCGCTGGAATTCCCACCCCAGGCGGACAGGTGCGCACGCACATGGGCGGCCTTCTCGGCATCAAAATGCGTGCGAATCCAATTCAGGAAATACCCTGCGTCGGCGTCATTGTTGCCAGTCACAACGTCCAATGGTCGCCCACCCGACGCGGCCTCCCACGCGCGCTCCAACAGCAGGTCCAATCCCTTGCGGGTGCGCTGATGTTCGGCGTCTTCGCCTCGGTTCTTGTCACCACGTCCGGCATAGACGAGGTGGGACAGGTAAAATTTGTCGACGCCTTCATCATCACACAGTTGCAGCAGGTCCGGCAGGTGATGCTGTGTGCCTTCGGTCAGGCAAAATCGCAGACCAACCTTGATACCACGTTTCTTGCATTCGCGTACGCCGCGCAGGGCGTCGGCAAAGGCACCTTCGACACCGCGGAACCAGTCATTGGTGGCTCCGATCCCATCCAAGGAAATGCCCACATAGTTGAAACCCACATCGGCTATCATGTCGGCGGTTTCATCGTAAATCCGCGTGCCGTTGGTCGACAAGGCCAACATCGGCACCAGGTCGCGGGCGCGCTTTGCAATGTCGAAGAAATCGAACCGGTCCAGCGGCTCCCCACCCGAGAGGATCAAGGCCGGGACGCGAAACTGGCCAAGATCCTCAAGGGTTACCATGGCTTGCTCATGACTGAGCTCACCTGGGAACGCAACATCCGCCGAGACGGTATAGCAATGGCGGCACTTCAGGTTGCAACGCCGCGTCAGGTTCCAGATCACCACCGGTTTCACTGGGCCGGGGCGGCGTTTGCGCACCGGGGTCGGGTTGACGAGTTGGTGCATGTATTCTGTCAGGCGGAACATGTCTCAGCCTTTCTTTTTCAGGCGCAGCCCGGTCTTTTTCAGGATGCGCGTGGAATAGAGGATGTCTTTGGCCCGACAGGCGTCGCCCAGAATTGCTGCGATCTCGGCGCGTTTTGCTTCCACTTCGGTCGCGTCGGCGCCATGTACCATGGCAAACAGGTTATAGGGCCAGTCGGGTAAGGCGCGGGGCCGTTCATAACAATGGGTCACGAAGGGTAGGGCGCCGATCTGTGCACCCAACTTGGTGATGCTGGCATCGTCCACATCCCAAACGGTCATGCCGTTCGAGGTCATGCCAAGTTCGTAGTGATTGGGTGCCGCGGCAATGCGGCGGATCACACCGCGTGCTTTCAGGGCCGACAGTCGTTCAATCAGATCGGTTTCCTTCAGCCCAAGATCATTGGCAACCTGAGCATACGGGGTCGGGGTCAGGGGCAATCCCCCTTGCAACGTCTCGATAATCTGCCTGTCAATTGCGTCGATCATGCTGCCACCCGGAAGCCGATGAAAAATTCCTGGAGTTTGGGGAAACAGAGAACTTGAATCCCCGTTTCCCGTTCGATGGCATCGGCGGTGGCCTCGATTCCCTCGGGCGTTTCGGTGGCCAGCACGAACCACATGTTCAGCCGGTGCGTACGTTCATAATTATGGGCAACCTCCGGGTGTGCATTGACTTTGGTCAGGACGGTTTCGAAATTCTCGACCGGAACAGCCATAGCGCACAGGCAGAAGGCCCCGCCCATGGCAGCAGCGTCGAAAAACGGGCCAAAGCGCGTGATGACGCGGTCTTCCTTCAGGCGACTCAGACGGTCCAACAGCTCGGTTTCAGACAGGCCAAGCTCTTCGGCGACAGCCACATAAGGGTGTGAGGTCAGCGGCAGATCGTCCTGCATCCGGTTCAGAATCGCGCGGTCTTTATCGTCCAGAGTCATGCGGCAACCTCTCTCGCTTGAATCAACGCTCCGGTCTGTTTGAAACAGCGGGTCGAAAACAGCACCTTGTTCCGTGCGCGGGCCAGTTCGGGTAGGTCCTTTGCGCCAGCCAGCACATCCAGAGCCTCGTTCCGGGTCCGGGCGTGGATCATGGAGTAGAGGCGATAGGGCCAGACATCTTCGACCGGATTGCGCTCATAGCACAAAGTGATACCGGGATAGGCTGCCAGCGCCGGACCGGCAGTGTCGATTTGTTCCGCGGGCAAATCCCAAACGACCATCGCGTTGGCGGACCAACCCAGTGCGCGGTGGCGCACGATAACGCCGAGCCGTGAAATGATACCGGCGGCGTGCAAGGCGACGATCCGCGCCATTACGTCATCGACATTCCGGTTCAATGAACGGGCCAGAGCCTCATAGGGTTCCACGACAAGTGAAAGACCCGAACTGAGTGACTGCAGCAAACACCGATCTCCGTCTCGCATGGCCGTTGCGTCAACCCTGCGCGCGCTGGGAACGTTTTTGGCACCGGCGGTCATGCGAAACCCAAGATCCACGTTGAACGGGCGGACCAGACGCAAATCCAGCACTCGCAACCCCGAGGCCCGGCTGATCCTGGCCAGGGTCTCGTTGACATGATCCCGGTCCGGGCCGGTTGCGACAAACCAGAGGTTCCAGGCATCTTCACGCTGGTAATTGTGGTTCACGCCAGGTTCGGCATCGATCAGGGCGGCAACCTCCTCCACCCGATTTTCCGGGGCGGATACCGCAGCCAGAGTGCTGGCCGTCACCGCGCCAGGTGTGATGGTTGCGCCAACCCGCGTGATGCGGCCAGTGGCACGCATCCGGGTCAGGCGGTCAAGTACTTCGGTTTCGTCCAGTCCCAGCGCCTTTCCCAGAACCTGAAACGGGCGCTCTGTAATTGGGAAATCGCGCTGAAATTCGTCCAGCAGACGGCAATCGATTGGGTCGGTGATATGCTGCATCCGTTAAAGCCCCGTTTTGTGCGCGCGGGCCGTGAAGAAGATGCCCGAAGGGCTGTCGGCATCGATTTCGCGCAGTTTTTCAAAATTCTGCGTGTCGTAGACCATGACCTTGTTGGCATCGCGCACGCTGATCCAGACCTCATGTCCGCGTGGTGTGAATTCCATATGCAGCACGGCGGGGCCGGGCTTGAATTCGTGGATGATTTCTTTGCTGACGCTGTCGATCACCTGAATCGTATCGTTCAGCGGGTGGGCGAAATTGACCCATACCTGTCGCCCATCCGGACGTGCCATGGCAAAGACCGGCTGGCCATGGGTTTGGGTCCGTCCTGTTTCGGTCAGAGTATCCGCGTTGATCCACAGAACCTCGTGAAGACCTACCGCAGGTAGCACGAATTCACGCCCCGTCAGCGCCCAGCCTTCCAAATGGGGCATTTTGTAGACCGGCATTTCTTCTTGCCCGCGCCCGTAATCGGACAGCACACGGATGGGTTCCGGGATGTCAGCCCACAGATCAAGCGCGGTCAGGCCGTCTTCGCCAAACAGGCCGGTTATATAGGTGCGGCCATTGGCGGTGATCAGCGCATCATAAGGGTTTTTACCCATGTCGGGAATTTTGGTGATCACGGGATCGCCCTTGGCGAAATCGGCAATCCATGTCTCGCCCGTGTCCCACATGGTGAAGACGAACCTGCGCCCTGGCGCGTCGACAAGACCGATGGTTTTGCTGTCGGTGGGGATGTCCGCGACCATTTCCAACGTGTCCGCATCAAACACGCGCACTCCACCGGGTTCGTAATTCGACACGGCAACAAGTGTACCATCATCCGAGATCGCCCCGCCGATGGCGTTGCCCGCCTGCACGACGCGGTTCACGATCTGGCGGGTGACGATATCAACTTTGGTCAGCCCGCCGTCACGCCCAAAGACAAAGGCAAAGCGTTCATCGGGCGAATAGACCAACGAGGCATGGGACAAATCGCCCAACCCTTCGATACGAGCCAGAGCCGCACGGTCGGATTGATCGACCAACAGGACCGATCCCTTGGCGCGTTCGATCACAAGGCCAAGATCTCCGGTCGCTGTGGGTTCGGCTTGTGCGGTGGTCAACATCAATGAGGCTGCAAGGCCAAGTACGAGGTGTTTCATTGTGCCTCCTGTTCCAGCAGGTAGCGGGCAATCCATTCGGCTTCTTCCTCGCTGATCAACGGCCGCCATGGGGGCATCGCGGTGCCGGGGATGCCGTCGAGGATGACTCCGGTCAGGACGTCCGCATCATAGTGTTCCAGTGTCTCGCTGCGCAGATCGGGGCCGAGGCCACCTTTCAGGGACAGACCGTGGCAAGAGCCGCAGTCCTGATGGACAAGGCGTTTCAGGGCGTTGGGGTCGAGGGTGTCAGCGGCGAAGGCGGATGTCGCAACGAGCACAGCCGTTGTCAGCAACACGGAAGGCATCGAGTGCCGACGCACTACCGGACGCTGTGCACCGCCGCTTCTTGCCGCGACTGTTCTGCGCCCCAGCTTAGCCATTGGCTTGCTCCAAAAGCTCGGCCACGGGCCGTTCCGCATAAAGCGATACAACCTTGCCAATGATGAAGAGCGTGGGTGCTTTCAACCCGGCTTCGCGCACGTCGGTGGCCAGTTGGTCCAGCCGGGACACCATGCGGCGTTCATCCGGTGTGGTAGCTTTGCCCACCGCAAGAACCGGGGTGGAACCCGGCAGGTTTTCAGTCATCAGGCCCACGGCGATCTGGCCGATATTGGCAACCCCCATATAGACCACAAGCGTCGAGTCCGGATCGGCCAGACGTTTCCAGTCGAGATCCAGGACCTTGTCGGCTTGACGGTGCCCGGTGACATACTGCACCGATGTCGCCAGCCCGCGATGGGTCAGCGGAACACCGGTCGAGGAGGACGCGCCCTGTGCCGCAGTAATGCCCGGCGCATATTCGACAGCGACACCGTGGGCCATCAGATAGGCGGCCTCCTCCGAGCCGCGGCCAAAGATCATTGGATCGCCGCCCTTGAGACGGGCAACCGTATGTCCCGCGCTGGCCTCTTCGAGCAGAATTTCGTTGATGCGGTCTTGTGGAACCGTATGGCATTTGGGGGCCTTGCCAACTGGGATCAGCCGTGCGCCTTCCGTGTGTAGATTCAGGATGTCGGCAGACACCAGCCGGTCATAAACCACCACATCTGCTTCTTGCAGCATCCTCAATGCGCGCAGGGTCATCAGTTCGGGATCGCCGGGGCCTGCGCCAATCAGAAAAACCTTACCGCTCATGTACAAACTCGCCTAGTCTGAATGTCTTCGGAACCCGGCACTGGCTTGCGCAAAAAAGGACGTCGCTGGGCCTGCCGGGCGTGTCATGAGATCAAGGTGGCGCAATCACAAACTAACCTCCTTGACATAAGTTAAGGAGCGCGGGATTTGCGCCCGTGCTCCTGTCTTCTTGCCTGTATTTTATGTGTTTCAGGGTTCGACGGTGATCATTCCGATCATGTTCTGTGTCTCCCAATGTGGGCCGCACAGATAGTCTTGCGGTCCGGGTGCAAGAAACGTCAGATCAACCGATTCCTCAGGGAACAAACGGTCGCTTTCAGGCTCGCTACCGTCTTTCAGTAAAACCGAGTGGCTGGTTCGTTTGTCGACATTCACCCATCGGACGGTTGTGCCTGCCTTCACGGTCAGCTCGAATGGGCAGAAATTGTACTTGTACATCAACACCACTTCGGCGTCCTTGACCGCGGATGAGGGTTGACCAAAAAGCTCTACATAACGTTCTTCCGCCTCGGCACACAGCTCGGCGGTTTCATCCGCCCAGGCGGGCGCGGCCAGCAGTAGCAGCGCGGGAAGAAGGCGTTGGGGTTTCATAATCCATGTCTCCTTTCCAAATTGGCGGGGGCCGGATGACCCGGCCCCGATCCGTTATTGTTTGACCACGTTGATGAATACGCTGTCATCATCCAGCGCGAGGCTGGTGTTCAGCGTCACATGGTGGAACCGGGCAGCGCTGAAGTCGTCGTGGATCGCAAAGCCAACGGTGTAGGTCTGGCCTGCTTCCAGTGGCACATCACCGGGCGCGCCCGAGTTCAGCGGGCGGGTGAAGACCACCGTCCACATACCGCCGGACAATTCAGCCGACGCGGCGATTTCACCGTCATTGACCACACGCTGCTCCAGCAGATACCCGTTGGTGGCGCTGCCGTCGGCATAAACGCGCATCAGGTCAAGATAGGTGCCATCGGCCAGGTACTGCTCGATCTGTTCCACAGCTTGCAGCTTGTCCCAACCGCCCAGTGCCTTGCCACGGCGACCTTTGACTTCGACCTCAGTGCGGCTTTCGCTGATGTATTTGGTCACTGTGTCCTGTGTGCTCAGACGACCGGAAACGTCACCATTGGCGGCAATCGCCTCGGCCCCCGGATCAAACGGCATATACGAGTTGTCCGCATGGCACGAGGCCCAGCAGCCCACTTGCTCGCCCAGCTCGATACCTGTGCCAGCGATCATCATGGCCACCTTGATCTGGTTGTCGGGATCCATCTTGCCGCCGTCGACAAACGGGGCAGGGTTGTGGCCCGCATCCGGCCATTGCAGGCGGATATACAGGTTTTCGTCATCATGCGCCGCCTGAACGGTTGCATCGATCACACCGCGTTTGCCGGGGATCGGAGTTGGTTCAAGATCGCCGCCCGCAACGATCTTGTTGCCGATCGCGTCCAGTTCCTTGGCGTGGCATGTTGTGCATTGATCCCCGCCCTTGGTCAGAGGCCGCGCTCCACCGTGGAACTTGCCGTTCTGCACCCACTCAAACGAAGCCTGACCGGGATAGAACAGTTTCAGATCTGCGCTGGCCACTGCGTTCCAGTCGATGTTGGTTGCAACATCGCTGCTGCCTGCTGCCGGGGCCGCGGCTTCTTCACTGGCTGCGTTGGCGCGTTCTTCGGCCACAGCGGCGTCGACGGCTGCAGCAATCTGCGCCTGAACGGATTCTTGCTGAGCTTTTTTAGCGGCTTTTTCAGCTTCAGCTTCAGCAGCTTCCTGGGCTTCAATTTTCTCGAGGCTTGCCAGATACTCGGCAGGGATCTCACGAATGAATGCCGGGTTCGGGGCTTCAAGTTTTTCCAGATACTCCTCGTCGGCCCGGTCGCGAGCGTCCGAATGCGCAATGCCCTTGTGACAATCGATACAGGTTTGACCGGCCGTCATCGCGTTCAGGTGCTGCTGACGCGCGCGGGGTTTCTGAAACTCAGGCATCATCGACTCGAAGTCATGACAGTTGCGGCACTCGCGCGAGTCGGTGGCTTTCATCCGCTCCCATTCGTTCATGGCCAGATGCACGCGCTTGGCTTCGAACTTTTCACGTGTGTTGATGGTACCGACCATCTTGCCATACAGCTCTTTGGACGCCTTGATCTTGCGGATCATCTTATGGGTCCAGTCTTTGGGCACGTGGCAATCGGAACAGACAGCCCCCACGCCCGACCGGTTCACGTCATGGATCGTGCCGGTATATTCCTCATAGACGAAATCACGCATCTCATGGCACGAGATACAGAAATCCTTGGTGTTTGTTGCTTCCATGGCGGTGTTGAACCCACCCCAGAAGATGATGCCGCCGACAAAGGCCGCGGCGATGCCGGCCACTGGCATTCCCCAAAGGAAATACCGGCGCCAGATCGGTTTTTTCTTATCCGGTTCGGAGGTCATATCCGGGCTCCGTTTTGGCTGTATTGTCTGGCCTTAGGTGGCAGGCCGGTGAGTTTGGCTGATGTCTCAAACGAGGAAAGGGCGGGCGAGGGGCCCGCCCTTTCCGGTTTTGGTTGTGAAACCGTCAGGTGACGTGGTTCGAACGGTTGTAGACGTTGAACTTGCCTGTCGGAGCAAACAGCCCTTCGATGCGACCGATTTCTTCCAGCGTCTTGGCGTCGAAAATCACGATCTGTCCGTTGGGCTCCAGCGAGTCTGACAGGTTCCACTTGGAAACCCAGACCTCGGTACCATCCGCGTTGAATTCGAAGTGAACGGCAGCACTGCCTTCGTCTTCGGTGATCTGGATGGTTTTCACGATCTCGCCGGTCTCTTTCGAGATGACCTGCACCGATTGCTGCACTTCCGGTTCCGGATGCTTGGTCTGGTCAGCCCAGATGTAATCCGAATTCGGGTGGGTACGGACAAACAGGCCCGGGCCGTCGGTTTCCACTTCGTAGCAGACCTTCCAGGCATCGTCCGGACGGTTTTCGGGGTCGTTACCCCAGACTGTCACGGTGCCAACGCCAAGGTGGGTCGTACCAGCAACCGGGCCGCAATTCGGGTCAACCCAGTTGGCACCCGGACCAGGGTGCGGTAACGCGGCTGTGTCGATCATTGCTTCCAGCTTGTGGGTTTCGGTGTCGACAACCACCATTTTGTTCGACGCGTTTGCGGCGATCTGGAAATAGCGGCCTGTCGGGTCAAAGAACCCGTCATGCAGGAACTTGGCCGAGTCGATCTTGTCGATCCGCAAGTTGTCCAGGTCGGTATAGTCTACCTGCCACAGCTGGCCCAGTTCCTTGATTGCAACGATCCAGGTTGGCTCGTTCGGCGTTGTGTAGATTGCAGCCACGCGGGCTTCTTCTACATAGTCGCCGTCCACGTTCACACCGCGAGTCGATACAACCTTAACCGGTTCCATCGTTTGGGCGTCTACGATAGCGAAGTGCGGCGGCCAGTAACCACCACCGATTACGTACTTACCGTCGCCGGAAACGGCCACGTCACGCGCGTCATAGGCAATCTTGACTTCGGAAACCAACATGTTCTCAGGCGTCTGCCAGAGGTCGATCTTGGTCATCTTGCCGTCGCGGCCCATCGTGTACCAGAAGCGGCCAGGGTTTTCCGGTTCGGTAATGCTGTGGTGTTCCGATGCTTTCAGAACGTGGACGGCATAACCGGTCGGGATGTGTGTCAGCACTTCTTTGGTGTCGCCGTCGATAACGGCCACTTTACCTACGTCACGCTCGATGACGACGAAGAAGTTTTCCCAGTTGCGGCCGTGTAGCGGCTCGGTCGGATAGTCGGCTTCTTCGACATAGACCTTGCGGGTCGCCATCATCTGTTCCAGCGACATCTCAGGTGGCTTGGGGGCCTCCATCTGGATATAGGTCGCCATATCCTTGATTTCCTGCTCGGTCATGATGTCCGAGAAGTTGTTCATACCGCCTTCGGTTCCCCAGGCGATAATTTTTTCAAGGCGTTCCTGACCCAACTGAAGTGTGCCGCCTTCGGTCACAGTGCCGTCGGCTGCGGTTTTCTTCCAGTGGGGCTCAAGGCTTTTGCCTGTGGCGCCTTTGCGCAGAACGCCGTGGCAGCCTGCGCATTGTTCAAAATAGAGCTGCTTGGACGACTCAAAAGCTTCGTCGCTTAATGTTGGCTCTTCGGCAAAGGTTGGTGCAGCGACGCTGCCCAGCAGCATTGCCAAACCGACCCCAAAGGCGCGGCCGGTTTTGTTGTAGCTGATTCCAAGTGACATGATCACTCTCCATATGCGTGGTGAGGCAAGGCAGAGATTGAGCCATCACGGAGATGTCATCCTTGACCAAAGTCAACGGAAGGGGCGCAAAGTGATGGCAGCGGCCAAAAATCAACGGACAAAAGTGCTAATAAAACTTGAGATTTCTGCGCATGTTTTAAAACGGGCTTGATTTCGGTTAAGGCCGCAGAATCCCCGGCGCGATAGGGCTTGATTAACGACAAGCGAGGCCATGGAGAGCGGGCATGTCATCAGCAGTAACGCGCATTTTCAGCGAGGGATTTCGCGTCTTTTTCCTCTCTGCAGGGATCTACGGAGTGTTCGCAGGGATTGCTTGGGGCGTGTGGCTCGCCTCGCTGGATGGTCTGCTGCCATATGTAGAGCAAAGCTATGCCATGCCGCCGGTCATGTGGCACGCGCATGAGATGATCTTTGGATATGCGACGGCGGCCTTGGGCGGGTTCTTTCTGACCGCGGTGCCGAATTGGACCGGTGCGCCCGAGGCGCGGGCACGTTTTATTACCTTCGTGGCGTTGATCTGGATGGCCGGACGGCTGGCGGTCTGGTTTTCAGCCGCTTTGCCTTCCTTGGCCGTTGCTCTCATTGATCTGAGTTTTGTTCCCATTCTGGCGCTAAAGGTTGCAAGCCAGTTGATCCGCCGACCCAAACCGCAGAACATGGTTTTTCTGTATCTTCTGAGCTTGATCTGGGTCTCAAATCTAATGGTTCATCTGGAATGGGTCGGCGTCACCGGCGATACGCTCAACATCGGGGTTCGGGCAGGTTTGCTGGCATTGTGTTCGATGATCGCGATTTTGGGCGGCCGCATCACACCCGCGTTTACCCGCAATGCGATGAAACGAGCCGGAGAGCCCGAGGCGTCATGGCCGGTGTCTGTACCAAGGTTGGAGAAAGCCGCAATGGTTCTGGCTCTTCTGTTGCCTCTGTTGGTGCTGGTGTTGGATGTTGGTCCGGTTGCGGGCATTTGTGCCCTGGCACTGGGTGGCGTTCAACTGTTGCGCATGGCGCGTTGGAGGGCCGGTTGGGCCCTGCGCCAACCGATCCTGATCGCGTTGCATTTGGGTCTTGGAATGCTGGCCCTTGGGCTGGTTCTGTGGGGGCTGTCAGCCCTTGGGCTGGGCAATGAAGTTGGAGCAATACACATCTTGGGAATCGGCTGCGTCGGCGGCATGACTTTGGCTGTCATGAGTCGAGCCGCTCTGGGCCACAGCGGACGCCCGCTTGTTGCGTCGTCACCGATGGTGGTGGCCTATGTGTTGATGGCGGCGGCGGCTCTGGTGCGCTGGCTGGGCTCGGGCCTGACAGATGGGTATTTGGCGGTCATGCTGACGGCTGACGGCTTCTGGATCGCAGCCACGGCATTGTATCTGTTTGCGATGTGGCCGGCATTGACCGGCCCCCGGGTTACCAGGGCAAACTGACTCTTCCGGGGCCGGTACGGGCTGTTATTCAGATAGAAGCGGGCGGTCATTCTTGATATGGCGGTGAATGAGGGTACGTGCACGCCTGCCCTGATCCGGAATATGTCGTGCCGGCTGCGGCTCGTATTCGGGTTGCAAGAGTTCCGGGAACAGATCCAGAATCTCGGCGCGGGCACCCGGGTGCACGCTGGCCAATGCCTGCGCCCCTGTGAACAAACTCTCTGACGGGGCGCTTTCTGCATAGACAATCTCATGCCGGTCGAACAGCATGTGATAATAGACGACATCTTGCGCGCCCTCTTCGACCGTGATGCCCGGAACGCCGACAAGTTTGCAGGCCGGAACCAGGACTTCCTTGCTGTCAAACATGCGCACGGCAATTGGTGAACGAACCATCATGCGATGTTGAGGCGAAACGCGCAGATCGCGTTTTGGCAAGTCACTGCCCAGACTGCCTGCTGCAATCCGAATGGGGCGCAGATTCGGTTTTGCGGTCAGGTCAGACGCATTCAATGCACGCGCTCCGATCCAGCGTATCTCTTGCGGCCCGTTGTCGGCTGTCAGGACTTGATCGCCAACGCTCAGGTGTTCGATGGAAACCGGGCCGTCCGGTGTGGCAATCTGTGTCCCGGCCGCGAAGCAGGGCACATCGACAATTGCGCCTGGATCTGAAGTGTCCGGTGCGTTGGTTGGGGTGACATTTGACCGGACAAAGGAATAGTCCGTTCCGGGCACCAGCGGTTCAGAGGTGATGTATCCGACCAGATTGCCTTCGACTTCGACGCGGAAGACATCGATGGTGCCACCACCCGGTTTGCTGAGACTGTAAGATTCCTCAAGATAGATAGCGCCCGAATCTATTGTGACTGACCCATCAAGATTGGTTACGACGCCGGATTGGGTCAGGTCGTCGCCGAATTCGTTGTTGAAGCGGTCGCCGTTAAAGTCTGTTCCATTGTCCGGGTCACCGTTGACAAGTGTGCCGCCGGCCGCGTCAACGACATCGAACACACGCCGGTCAGAGCTGGCATCATACGTCCCGGACAGAGTTATCGTACCAGTGTTAAACCCGGTAAAGCTGAGCGAAATGACCCCGGGGTCGTAACCGATGAATGAATAGTTTGCCATAGTTTAACCTGCCACTTGTTGTTACTGGTTCAAAGCGTCGGATCCGACGCGAGCCAATTCGCACTATACCCCCCTATTTTTAGCAAAGCTTTAAGTCAATTTCGGGGCTATTTGAGGCCACTTGGCGGGAAGTTTAGCGATCTCTTCACTCGCAAACCTGATGTCTTGACTTTCGTTAAGGCGGATCAGCGCCGCACCCGTCATGTTGACCGCACTAGCTAATCTGCGCAAAGGAGAGCGCGATGCGAGAAGTCATGACAAAGAGCATGGCTCGTAACATATTTTATGGCGGGTCACTGTTCTTCATCCTCATCTTTCTGGCCCTATCGGCCCATTCGCACCTGTATATCGTCAATTCTGAAAACTCTAAAAAACTTGATGACAGTGTGGTGCGAGGTAAACATGTCTGGGAGAAACACGCCTGTATCAATTGTCATACCATCCTTGGTGAAGGCGCGTATTTCGCCCCCGAAGTCGGCAACGTAATGACGCGTTGGGGCGTGCTGGACGACCCGGAATCGGCCTTTGAATCCCTCAAGGGCTGGATGGAAGCACAACCGACCGGCATTCCCGGTCGTCGGCAAATGCCCAATTTCAACCTCAGCGACGAAGAAATCCGTGATCTGACGAACTTCCTGATTTGGACGGACAATATCGACGCTCAGGGCTGGCCGCCCAACGAGGCAGGCTGAGAAAGGGAACGGAGCAATGAAATACGAATCCCAAAAAATCGCCTACGCTTACTTCGCAGTAGCGATGGCCCTGTTCGCGATACAGGTAATCGGCGGCCTTCTGGCTGGTCTGATTTATGTGTTCCCGAACTTCCTGAGTGAGCTTCTGCCATTCAACATCGTGCGGATGCTGCACACCAACTCTCTCATCGTCTGGCTGTTGCTGGGCTTTTTCGGTGCGGCTTACTTTCTGATCCCGGAAGAGACCGAGCGCGAGATCCACTCACCCAAGCTCGCGTATCTGCAGTTGATCATTCTTGTGGTCGGCACACTGGGCGTTGTTGTGACCTATGTCTTCAACCTGTTTGAAGGCAACTGGCTGCTGGGCAAAGAGGGGCGCGAGTTCCTTGAGCAACCCAAGTGGGTCAAGGTGGGCATCGTCGTGGCCGCGCTCATGTTCCTGTACAACGTGTCGATGACCGTTCTGAAGGGCAAGAAGACTGCCATCTCCAACATCCTGCTGTTGGGCCTGTGGGGTCTGGCATTGCTGTTCCTGTTTGCCTTCTACAACCCGGGCAACCTGGCGCTCGACAAGCAGTACTGGTGGTATGTGGTCCACCTGTGGGTCGAAGGCGTGTGGGAGCTGATCATGGCCTCGATTCTGGCCTACCTGATGCTGAAGCTGACAGGTGTGGACCGTGAGGTGGTCGAGAAATGGCTCTATGTCATCGTCGCGGCTGCACTGTTCTCGGGTATCCTTGGTACCGGGCACCATTACTACTGGATCGGTACGCCTGCGTACTGGCAGTGGATCGGGTCGATCTTCTCGAGCCTCGAGGTGATCCCGTTCTTCGCGATGATGGCCTTTGCATTCGTCATGGTCTGGAAAGGCCGTCGCGATCACCCGAACAAGGCCGCGCTGCTGTGGTCGCTGGGCTGTGCCACGCTGGCCTTCTTCGGTGCCGGTGTCTGGGGCTTCCTGCACACGCTGCATGGGGTGAACTACTATACCCACGGCACGCAGATTACCGCCGCGCACGGCCACTTGGCCTTCTACGGTGCCTACGTCTGCCTCAACCTGGCGATCTTCAGCTACGCGATGCCGATCCTCAAAAACCGTGATCCGTACAATCAGGTACTGAACATGGGCTCGTTCTGGCTGATGACCAGCGGCATGGTCTTCATGACCTTCGTGCTGACCTTCGGTGGGACTGTGCAAACACACATGCAACGCGTTGTCGGTGAATACTTCATGGACGTGCAGGATCAAATCGCGATCTTCTACTGGATGCGTCTTGGCTCTGGTGTCGTCGTGGTCCTTGGTGCGCTGTTGTTCATTTACTCGATCTGGGTGCCCCGGAAAGAGGTTATTGAATCCGGTGCAGCTGAAACCCCTGCGGAGTGATGAATATGGACGGCTCCATGAAACTGAATGAGGGGGCGGCAAACGCCCCCTTCTACCTGCCCCAGGGCGATGAATGCGACGTGTTCTGCGCCGCCTACAACAATGACCTGCCGGTTCTGCTGAAAGGCCCGACAGGTTGCGGCAAAACCCGGTTTGTCGCACATATGGCCGCCCGCCTGGGCCGCCCGCTTTATACCGTGGCCTGTCATGACGATCTGGCGGCTGCTGACTTGATCGGTCGCTACTTGCTGAAAGGCGGAGAAACCGTCTGGGTCGACGGCCCCCTGACCCGGGCGGTCCGTGAAGGTGCGATCTGTTACCTTGATGAGGTGGTCGAGGCGCGCAAGGACGTCACCGTCGTACTGCACCCGCTGACTGACGACCGCCGTATCCTACCGATTGACCGCACAGGTGAAGAGCTTGAGGCCGCGCCCGGCTTCATGTTGGTCGCTTCATATAATCCTGGATACCAGAATATCCTGAAAACCCTTAAACCCTCGACCCGTCAGCGTTTTATCTCGCTCGAGTTCGACTTCCCGTCGCCTGAGATGGAAGCGCAAGTTGTCGCGCAAGAAAGTGGTCTGCCGCTGGAGCGGTGCAAACCGCTGGTGCGACTGGCGGGCAAGCTGCGAGGGCTCAAGGGTCAGGACCTCGAGGAAGGCGTCTCTACCCGTCTGGTCGTTTATGCTGCGACGCTGATTGCACAGGGCATGTCGACAGACCGCGCTATCCTTGCCGCTATGATCGAACCTCTGACTGATGACGAGGATATCAAACGCGGGCTCCTCGATCTTGTCACGGCTGTCTTTGGGTGAGGCCGGCCAATGGTCAAGATCGATTTTGAGCCATGGGAACCCGAAGAAACGATCGGGAAACTGTGGCACTCCCTAGCCAGTCGCCTCGATGCACCCCAAGTGCATGATGGAGCCGCGGTCGACCTGTCTCAGGTCGCGGGGCGGCTGGCTGTCCTCTTTCGGGGATTAGGGGGTACCCCGGGCGTGGAATTGCGCCCGGTCTCACCCGAGGTATCGCGCCACCGTTTAAGCTGGCGCCGCCGCCTGGCGACTGAGGTCGAACTGATGCCACGCGCGTCATTCGACGGAGAAGTGCTGCGCCTGCCAGACCGCCTGGCTGTCTTTCCTGCGCGTGAAGCAAATGGTGCGCTATACGTCTGGCTCGCCGCCGCTGCAGCCCATGCTGGGACTCGCATCGACGAAGACGACCCTTTGCGCGCTGACCTGCGTGCCCTGATCGCTGCCCGACACATGGTCGAGGTAACACTGGATAACGCCCCCGGGTTGCGTCCACTTTACACCGAACTCTGTAAGGGTGTTCTGCATCACCGTGACGTTCCAGACCTGCCGCCCGACGAGGCGGCAGTTGAAGAGCTTGTCCGTCATATGCTGGGTGATCCTGCCCCCCTGTCTTCAAAAGCCGAGCAACTACTTTCGCTGGAAGATGACGATCTGACTGCTGCGCGCGGGTATCAAAATTTCCGCCCGGTTCCTTTATGGCCCGAATTGCGGGCGGTTGGGTTTTCCGAGCATAACGAGGTGGAAAACCCTGAAACCGAAGGCGAACCTGAAGAATCTGGTGAAAAAACGCACCGCGCCCGCCGCCGCAAATCCGATCAGGCCGAGCGCAGCGACAGTTTCATTTTGCACAAGTTCGAAGCGATCCTCAGCTGGGCTGAGTTTCTGAACATCAATCGCCGCATCGACGACGATGATCCTGACAATGCCAAGAAAGCTGCTGACGATCAGGAAGAGATCGGCTTGGGTCAGATATCCAAGGCACCACCGACTAAGCTGAAACTGCATCTGGACCTTGCACCCGAGGATGTGAACCGCGAGCGCTTGTCGGGTCGCATCCTCTATCCCGAATGGGACGTGCGGACAGGGCAATATCTGCCGGATCACGTCAATGTTCTGCTTTCGGACGCCGAAATCCGCGAAGACGCGGCCGAGTTCGGAAAGGACCCTGCCACTGCTCGCCGTATCCGCGCTGTGAAACGCCAGTTCGAGGCTCTACGCCCCGGTAGAGTGATGACACGAGGCCATCTGGACGGAGACCAGCTGGACATCGAAGCTGCGGTACGGGCCGAGACCGAGCGAATGGCGAGCGGTGAAGGAAACGAACGCATCTGGATGCAGTCGCGCCCCGAAGCCCGCGATCTGGCGGTGTCGATCCTGTTGGATGTCAGCCGCTCAACCGAAAGCGCGGTCACAGGTCGCGCCGTGATTGACATTGAGCGTGAAGCGTTGGCTGCGCTTGCCTGGGGTCTGAACGCCTGTGGTGACGATTTCGCCATCCATGCGTTCAGTTCGCTGAAACGTGAACGTGTCTATGTGCAACGCTGCAAACGGTTCGATGAGCCAATGGGGGCAAAGGTCGAACAACGCATCGCCTCTCTGCGACCCGGTCATTACACCCGGCTAGGTGCGGCGATCCGACATTGCTCCGCCGATCTGGCCAGCCAATCCCGCCAACGCCGGTTGCTGCTGGTCATCACAGATGGCAAGCCCAACGACCTCGACCATTACGAAGGCCGCCATGGTATCGAAGACACCTGTATGGCTGTTCGCGAGGCGCGCCGCGGCGGGCAATCGGTTTTTGGCGTCACCATTGATAAGACCGGCAAAAGCTGGTTCCCACGCATGTTTGGGCAGGGTGGTTTCGCCGTCATCCCCGACCCGCACCGCCTGACTATGGCCCTTCCGCAAATCTACCGCCAACTGGTCGGAGCATGAGCGCTTCGTCTCTGATCGACGAGCTTCCGGGCGAGTTACTGATGTGGGTTCTGATCATCTCGGAACTGCTGGTCTTTGGCGCGGGCCTGATCGCGTTCATGGGTGTGCGACTGACCGATCCGGTGGGGTTTGCCGAGGCCCAATCGCATCTTTATCGTACTGGCGCCGCCTTCAACACTGCGGTGTTGGTCACATCGGGTTACCTTGCCGCGCAGGCACTGCGCTGGCGCCGTGCCGCAGAACGGTTCAAAGCACGGTTTGCCCTCATGGTAGCGGCCGCGTTGGGGATCGTTTTCCTGATGATCAAGGGTGCGGAATACGTGGGAAAAGCCGGGCAGGGTATCACGTTTGAAACTCATCCCTTCTTTCTGTTCTATTACCTGCTGACCGGTTTCCACGCCGCCCATGTCCTGGCCGGGGTCGGAATCCTTCTCTTGGTGGCCTGGCGCGACGATCCGCATAACATCGAAGCAGGCGCGCAGTTCTGGCACATGGTCGATCTGGTCTGGATCATGCTGTTCCCCGTGATCTACCTGTTGGGGTAAAATGATGCCCGCGTCTTCATCTTTTCACAAAAACTCCCGCCGGATGCTCCCGAACGCACTCACACGCGCATGGTTCACCCTGTTGGCGCTCAGCGTGACTTCGGCGCTGCTGACCCTGTTACCGTTTGCGCCCACAATCGTCGGCGCGGGTATCCTGGGTCTTGCGCTTCTCAAGTGCCGCATCATCCTGGCGCAGTATCTTGACCTTGCGGCTAGCCCGGCCTGGCTGCGTGGGTTTTCCATTGTGCTGACGGGCTTTGCACTGATTATACTTGTCCTCTATCTGGTCTGAAAAAAATGCCGCCCCGAAGGGCGGCAGTTCTCCATGCAAAGGGGTGCTTGGAATTATTGTGCGGCCATAGGCATCCGCGCAATCTGGCAGCGTTGCCACAGGGCTGACAGCGCACCGACCAGATGGTCGATATCCTCATCCGTATGAACCGGAGACGGCGTGATCCGCAGACGTTCGGTGCCTTTGGGGACGGTGGGATAGTTGATGGGCTGGATGTAGATGCCGAATTCTTCCAGCAGTGTGTCCGAGATGAACTTACATTTCACCGGATCGCCCACCATCACCGGGATGATGTGGCTGGGGTTGGGCAAATGCGGAATGCTTTCGGCATCCAGTCGGGCCCGCACCTGCGCCACCCGTTGTTTTTGTAAGTCACGTTCCGTGCTCGATTGTTTCAGATGCTGGATCGAAGCCGCAGCCCCAGCCGCGATCGACGGCGGCAGGGCGGTGGTGAATATGAACCCGCTGGCAAAGCTGCGCACGAAATCGCACAGGGCGGCAGAGGCGGCGATATATCCGCCCACTACACCAAAGGTCTTGCCCAGCGTCCCTTCAATAACGGTCAGGCGATCCATCAGTCCTTCGCGTTCGGCAATACCACCTCCGCGCGGGCCATAGAGACCGACGGCGTGCACTTCGTCCAGATAGGTCATTGCACCATATTTGTCGGCCAGGTCACAAATCCCTTTGATAGGGGCGATGTCGCCATCCATCGAGTAGACCGACTCAAAGGCGATCATCCTGGGCGCGTTGGGGTCAGCGGCGGCCAGCTTTGCGTCCAGATCCTCAAGGTCATTATGGTTCCATATCACCTTCTGAGCCCGTGAGTGGCGGATGCCTTCGATCATCGACGCATGGTTCAACGCATCGGAGAAAACTATCAGCCCCGGAATCTTCGCAGCCAGCGTCCCCAACGCGGCCCAATTGGAAACATAGCCCGAGGTAAACAGCAGCGCGGCTTCCTTGCCGTGCAAGTCAGCCAATTCAGCTTCGAGAAGCACGTGGTCATGGGTGGTCCCCGAGATATTGCGCGTTCCACCCGCCCCGGCGCCGCAGCGGTCCAGTGCATCGTGCATGGCGCTGATCACCGACGGATGCTGGCCCATGCCCAGATAGTCATTCGAGCACCAGATCCGCACATCCCGCTGAACTGGCCCATCGGTCTGCCGGGCGTTTGGAAACGCCCCGCAACGTCGTTGCAAATCGATGAAAACCCGGTAGTTTCCTTCATCTTTCAAAGTGTCGAGGCTCTGGCTGAAATATCGCTCGAAGTCCATCTGACATGCTCCCCGGATAACTGGCTTTGAGCTGAACTTAAGGCAGCGCACCTGGTCGTGACATGACAATTGTCAAGTTTGGATGCAAGAATAGGGGTGGTGCGTCGGAGTGTGCTTTGGCATAGCTTTTTCTAGGGATGATCACTCGGGCGCTGCCCGAAACGGACAAACAGGGGGATGCCTTGATGCCACATGAGGCACAAAAGGCTATCGCACGCCAGTCACTTCTATTGCGCAGCTTGCCCGAGAGGCATGTCGATTCATTGCTGCGTCAGGCCGTTTGGCGGAAATATGATCGGGGTGAGACGATCTTCCTGCAAGAGGAAGAGGCCAAGGCAGTGCATGTTATGCTGGCGGGTTGGGTCAAACTGTTCCGTGTTACGCCGACCGGAGCTGAAGCGGTGGTGAGCGTTTTTACGCGCGGTGACAGCTTTGGCGAAGCCGTGGCACTTCGGGACGTGCCATACCCTGTGTCAGCCGAAGCTGTGTCTCCTTGTGAAGTGATGCATATCCCCAGCCCGGTATTGTTGTCGCTGATGCGGGAAGATCCGGAAATCGGCATTTCGATTCTGGCGGCTACTTTCACGCATCTGCACTCTCTGGTGGCGCAGCTTGAGCAGCTGAAGGCGCAGACCGGTGCTCAGCGTGTTGCGGAATTTCTGCTGGAATTGTGTGACCAGGAAAGTGGCGCGTGCGAGGTGGAACTTCCCTACGACAAGATGCTGATCGCAGGACGCCTGGGGATGAAACCCGAAAGCCTGAGCCGCGCGTTTTCACGGTTGAAAACTGTTGGCGTCAAGATCAACAGAAACCACGCAGATATCGACGATATTGACACTCTGCGCGACTATGCGGATAGCGACCCGAGCGAGAGGTAATACCGCTCGGATCCTGCATCTTGGTCAACCGCGCCCGCGATAGGGGGGAACGCCCTGATCCGGAATCCACACGCTTTCCGGCAGGGGGCCCGTTTGCCAGAATACGTCAATGGGGATGCCGCCGCGCGGGTACCAATAGCCACCGATGCGCAGCCAGCGGGGTTCGAGAAAATCCTGCAGACGGCGCGCGATCGAGACTGTGCAATCTTCGTGAAACGCACCGTGGTTTCGAAACGATCCCAGAAACAGCTTTAGTGATTTGCTTTCCACCAGCCAATCGCCGGGCACATAGTCGATGACCAGATGCGCGAAATCCGGCTGCCCGGTCATCGGGCAGAGCGAGGTGAACTCGGGCGCTGTGAAGCGCACGTTATAGTCCACGTCCGCCTGCGGGTTCCGCACGCGTTCAAGAACCGCCTGTTCCGGCGAGTTGGGCAGGACAGTGTCGCCGCCCAATTGAGTGAGATCGCTGTAAATGTCGCTCATGTCTGTCTCCTTTTGGTCAGACGCCGCGTTTGTTGCCCCAGACCAGCACGTGGAGCTGAGGCAGGATACGGGGGGCGAACCACCCTAAGCCAAGAGTTTTGTCGATCAGCCATTCCAGCCGCTCGGTGGCTTGGGTGAGATCGACGGGCAGATCGGGGTCGGTTTCCGGGTTGCCTGGTTGCAGATAAAGCGGCAGGTCCGGATAGCGGGCCACCACGTCCTTTGCCCATTGGAAATCGGTGTCATTGAAGATGACGATTTTTAGTGCTGTCTGCGCGGGCCGTACTGCAAGGCACGCGTCGAAGGCGTCCCAATCCATAACCTCGCCGCTGCTGGGAGGTTTGGGGCTGAGTACCAGCATCGACAGGTCGGCAAACCAGGGTTTGGCAACGGACCCTTGGGTCTCGCAGGCAAAGCGATAGCCTGCCCGCGTTCCGAGCTGGATCAACGGGGCGAAGTCCTGAATGGCTGGGTTGCCGCCGGACAGCGACACGGTCAGGGGTTGCCCGCCAGAAAGTCGCTGTACCTCGGACCAAACGGCCTCGGTCTCCATCGCCTTCCAATCGTGGCGATAGGCGGTGTCGACGGCGTGCAGGCTGTCACACCACGCGCAGCGAAAATCGCATCCGCCTGTACGTACGAAAACGGTGGGCTGGCCGATCAGTGCGCCCTCGCCCTGAATGGTTGGGCCGAAAATTTCAGCGATGCGCAGGGTCATGGCCGGTACTCGGCCCACGTCTTGGGCGTCTCGGACACTTTGACTGCGGCGGTTTCGGGCCAGCGCGCGGCGCACCAGTCATAGAAGTGGCGCGCCATGTTCTCGGCGGTGGTCGCGCAGTCCAGCACATCGTTAAGATGCTGATGGTCGAACCTGTCGTCGATATAGGTTTTGAGCGGTTTCAGCTCGTGATAATCCCGCACAAATCCATCGCTGTTCAGGTGGGCCGAGGCGAGCTCGACCACGACGATATAATTGTGCCCGTGCATCCTTGCGCATTGGTGATCGTTTGGTAGGTGGGTCAACTGGTGCGAGGCCGAAAAGTGGAATTCCTTGGTGATCCGGTACATCAGGCCCGCTCCCTTTCCACTGCCTGACGCCAAAATTCGGAGTCCTCGTATACACTGGGGTCTTCGACACCGGCCAGTTCAAATGCCTCGCGCCGTTCGACACAGGTGCCGCAGCGCCCGCAATGCCGATCACCGCCCTTGTAGCAGGACCATGTTTCAGCAAAGGGCGTGTTCACCCGTGCCCCTTCGGCAACGATTTCGGATTTGGATCGATGGACGAAGGGAACATGCAGCGCGATATCCGCATATCCGTCCAGGGCCGCACGCTGCATGGCGTCAAAGGCGTCAGTGAAGCCGGGGCGACAATCTGGGTAGATAAAGTGATCGCCCCCATGCACGGCGGTGGCCACCGCCGCGTCGCCATTTGCCGCCGCGATGCCATAGGCAATGGTCAGCATGATGGCGTTGCGATTGGGGACGACTGTGACCTTCATGGTCTCTTCTTTATAATGCCCGTCCGGCACGTCCAAATCGTCGGTCAGGGCAGATCCGGTCAGCGACGCACCAACCGAACGCAAATCAATCACATGATGTGGTACGCCCAGCCTTTCGGCACATTGGGCGGCAAAACCCAGTTCCTTGGTGTGGCGTTGGCCATAGTCGAATGAGATCAGTCGAGACAGGTTGCCTTCAGCCGCCAGTACATGGGCCAAAGACACCGAATCCAGCCCGCCGGAGCAGATCAAAGCAGTTTTCATGTTGTCAGTCCTTGTTTTGTTAGCCGGGTAGGCTGCGACCGGCGGGGCGCATCGATAGGTGCGTTTTTTTTCAAGTGCAATGCTTTTCGAACCCGAGCGCGGTAAAATAACTGCGATTGTGCGCTGACCCTGTTCTGCGTTCTTTCGCTTGGTTCGCTTCCTGTCTATCGTGCGCCAAAGGACATCTTTCGCTGGTTGTGCGCAGACGACAAAACGGATCACGATAATGACGATTGAAGATATGCTCTCGGGTTTTGCCCGCGCCACATTGATGACGTCCGCGACGCCGACCGAGCGGCTTGATCGGTTGTCGGATCAGTTAGGGCTGGATCTGTGGATCAAACGGGATGACCTGACCGGGCTGAGCTTTGGTGGCAATAAAACCCGCCAGCTGGAGTTCTATTTGGGCGAGGCCCAGCAACAGAAAGCAGATACAATCCTGATCACCGGGGCGGTGCAGTCGAACTTTGTTCGCTCGGCTGCCGCGGCGGCTGCAAGACTTGGCATGGACGCCGTCCTTCAGCTGGAAGAGCGCGTACCGGGCATGGGTGCAGATTATTACCGATCGGGAAATGTCTTGCTGGCCGGTCTTCTGGGGGCCGAACATTTACACTACCCCACCGGCGAAGATGAGATCGGCGCAGACAATGCCTTGCATGAAAGGGCCGATCAGCTGAAGGCCGAAGGCCGAAAGCCCTACGTTATTCATCTTGGCATCGATCATCCTCCGCTTGGCGCGTTGGGATATGTTGCTGCTGCAGCGGAACTGATGACCCAGATCAGTAATTTTGAAGCGGCTGTGGTGCCATCCGGCAGCGGTTCCACCCATGGCGGATTCTTGGCAGGGCTGCGGCTTGCCGGGCAATCTGCCCCTGTCTATGGCATCTGCGTTCGCCGCGATCAGCACCAGCAACATGTACGGATGCAACAGGTTCTGGGGCGTCTGGCGGATATGCTGGGCTTCGATCCCGTTTTGGTCATGGATGACATTCAGACATTGGACGGGGCGTTGGCTCCGGGATACGGACAGATCGGTCCTGCCACGCGCAATGCTCTGACCCTGATGGCTCGTTCCGAGGGTATCTTTTTGGACCCGGTCTATTCAGCCAAAACCTTCGCGGGGCTTTTGGGTTTGCTGGAACAAGGTGTTCTGCAGCAGGGGCAGAAAGTGATTCTGCTGCACACAGGGGGTCAACCGGCGCTATTTGGGTACCAGGACGAGTTGCTTTCGCCCTGACGTATTAAAGAAACGACAGTCGGGTTCGACCTATCGACAGTAGCACCTATGGTATGCTCCGGGCCGGCCGTGAAGTCCTACAGCGTCTTTGCTTGATCAACTGCCGCCAAAGCCTCCGCGATATCGCAGTTTTGCGGGCTGCCGGATATTGCGCCCAGAATGCCCCTTATGTCCGGTGACGTCTCTGGCACACAATTGAGACGTTCGCAGGTCCGCTGATACGCGATGGCGGTACGCAGTTCGAACATTCGAGCCTGCTGTCTGCGCGCGGTTCGAATAGCGCGTTCGAACAAGAGGTCGGCGGGGTGATCTGTGGCCTGCAAAGTGGCCTCGATCCGGTCTGTTTCGGCTTGCGCCCAGCCTTCATTGGTCAGATCCTGCTGAGTTCGCGCCTCGTCCAGAAACTGTTGCGCTGTGCGCGTTTCGTTTGCCTTAAGTGCGACTTCGGCCAGAACTGTCAGGAACAAAGGCTTGTAGTTACCTGCCCCACTGGCCCACCAGGCTTGTGCCGCATCGTGCATCGCGTGCATCGTCCGAAGGTTGGGTGTAATCTGAGCATCCGCCCAGCTGCGCCAGACATTGGCCGTCAATGACATGAACGGGAATGCATGTTTGATGGCCAGAGATTCAAGGCGCGAGACCGCGTCATAAACTTGTTCAGGATCGCGCCGCAGAAGGTGAAGCATACATAGATAAGTCAATGACTGCGCCAGACTGTGTGCATGTTTCAAATCCTGAGCTGCTGACACGGCCTGAAGCTGGATATCAAGGGCGCGGTCTGGCTCGCCGCGCAGCCAGGTCGCGACGCTCAGAAAACAAGATGTAATGGCGGCATGATCAGTACCATAAACGTAAGCCAGGCGGCTGTGCTGTTCCGGGTCATACAAGCTCAGCGCCTGTTTCAGGTGATCACAAGCTGGTTCCAGATGCCCGATATGCAGTAAAACTGCGCCCATGGCCCGGTGGGCGATCATGGTGTGATGCGTTTCCTCATCAAGTTTTGCCAGGTCCAGCAATTGTGCTGCCGTGGCTTTGGCCAGATTGTATTCACCCCGCACCAGATGATACGCGTACAGCCCATTCAGAACCGGGAACAGTTGTTCGGTTTCGCCCAGCCGGTTGCACAGGTCGCGAATCCGCGCGTAAGCCGCTCCTGTTTCATCCGCTGCAATGCCTGCGGTCGAGCGAAGAACACCCGCCCGAAGAACTTGAATCCGGGTTTCGTTTCGATCCCGGTCAACGGATTTGTCCACCTTTTCGAGCAAGGTGATGGCCCGGCCCAACTGTGTCACCGCTTCGACCGCCGCCGAACGTTCAGCCGAGCGTTGGCCAGCCAGATACCAGTAATCGATCGCCTGTTCCGGCATGTCCGCCATCGTGTAGTGGTGGGCGAAAATCTCAGGGCCGACCGTCGCATCGTGATGCTCAGTCTCTTCCAATGACTCGGCCACACGGGCATGCAGCCCTCGCCGTTCGCGTTTCAGAAGGCTGTTATACGCAGTTTCGCGAATGAGGGCGTGACGATAAGTGAAGGTCTCCTCCGGATCTGCGTCCGAGCTGTTCACGATACCTGCATCCACCAGCAATTCCAGCCCCGCCCGCAAGGCCCCTTCGTTCAAACCCGAGACCCGCGCGATCAGAGGGTACGAGAAGTGTGGACCGATAACTGCCCCGATCTGTGCCACTTCCTTGGCCGAACTCAGTCGGTCCAAACGGGCCATCAAGGCGTCATGCAGGGATTTGGGAACGGAAGATGATACCGACGCACTGTCAGCCGAGAAGGTTTCCGCGCCATCAATCAGAAAGTCGGTCTCCAGAAGGTCCTTGGTGACTTCTTCGACGAAAAGAGGAACCCCGTTTGAACGGGCTGTGATCAGATCATAAGCCGCCTTCGGAACGGGTCTGCCATTTGCGACGTCGTCCACGATTTCCTTGATCTGTTCAATGCCCAACTGCTTCAAATCGACATGGGTGAGATTTGAGGTGAATGTCCAGCCCGGATCAAAGCCCGTGCGATAGCTCATCACCATCAGCACCGGCGCATCCCCGATGCGTTTTACAAAGAGATCGAGCAGCGTTTTTGTTGTCGGGTCGATCCAATGTGCATCTTCAAACAGCACCAGCACCGGACTCTTCCCGGCTGTTGCAATCAGATTATCTGCCAACATGTCCAGCGTCTGTTTCATCACCTGTTCAGGCGTCAGATCCAGCGGACCCAACTGATCCTCGAAAGGAACAGACAGAAGCGATGCAGCCAGTTTTAGAGTGATGTCAGACGGCGCGCCCAAAGCGTGCTTTATCTTGTCCAATTTCTGTGCCGCGCTGTCGTCAGCTCTTAACCCTGCTGCGGCTTCAAGCTGGCGAATGACGGGGTATAGTGCACTTGCATCGTGGTAGGGTGAGCATTGAAATCGGACGTGTTGATAGGATGCGTCTGGGATCGTTCGGTGCAGCTCTTCGATCAGGCGGGATTTTCCGATCCCTGCTTCGCCTGACACCAGCGCCACCTGACCATGTCCTTGTTGGGCCAGATCCCATTTGCTGTGCAGCGTTTTGTATTCCAGTGTTCGGCCGACAAGCGAGCTCATCGCGGTGTCATCCGAGGCTATGAACCGGCTGAGGGTTTGGCGCGTGCCAGTGACTTGCCAGGCTTCAACTTCCTTGGCGAAACCTTTCAGCTGAAATGTCCCGCGGCGAATGTACTCAAACGTATCGCCCGCAAGTTCGTGGGTCGTCGGCGCAACGATCAGCGTGCCCGGATCGGCCATGGATTGCAGCCGCGCGGCGAGGTTTGGGGTTTCGCCCATCGCTGTGCCATCCTCGAACATCTTTTCACCCCGCAGGTCGCCAACGACGACCAGGCCGGTTGCAATGCCGATACGCACCTGAAGCTGGGCATGCGTGCGCAAGTTGGGGATATCGCGAATAATCCGAAGACCCGCGTGTATCGCGCGTTGAGGATCATCCTCATGCGCGTGCGGAAACCCAAAGAACACCATGATGCCGTCGCCATAATAACTGGCGATGTGTCCGTCATATGCGGCGACGGCTGCGGCGCAAGTTTCCTTGAACAGCCTCAGAACCTCGGCAAGATCTTCGGGGTCAAGTTGTTGCGACAGCGGAGTAGACCCCACAAGATCAATGAACATCACCGTCAGTTGCCTGCGTTCGGCAACAATATTGGGTTCTGGACCTGAACGCCCCTTTGCACCTTCGCGGATGGCCTTCAGGAAACGCCGTCTGGGTCCCAAAGGCAACCCAATGGTGACAAGGTCATCATCGTTCAGTTCGGCAAGATCACCCAACTCGACTTCATGCTGGGAAAAGGCGTCAGCATATTTGGATAAGCCATGCTTGCTCAGCCAGTCTGCAATATCTGCCATTTGACCCCGCACGTGACATCGGTGTTGTGATGCCATGCTCTCCGCTTTTTTGTTTGATCCTCAAGTTCGGCCTTTGCGCCGCCAAGGACGTTTGGTCTTATCAAGAACGACAGGGCAGGGTGGGTCAAGAGTGCATTGGGACAAAACAACGTTCCACGTCTATCGCTCGGGTCCTACAAGCTCCCTCTGGTCCACTTGATAGAGCATCCCATCGAGGGTGTTTGATCTTGGGGGCCTTGCCCGGTTTCAGCGATCCGAAGCATCGCGTTGACAAGTTCTGGCTCGCGCTCGCCGGATTCGCCACGGAGCAGATTGTCCAGGCGTCCACGGTATTGCAGCAACCCGTCTGCATTCAGACCAAAGAAGTCGGGTGTACAGACCGCGTTATAAGCCTGCCCAACGGATTGATCCTCGTCGACAAGATAGGGGAAGTTGAACCCGTTCATTCGCGCGAACTCCAACATTCTAAGCGGTGCATCTTCTGCGTAGTCGCGATAATCGTTCGACATCACCGCCAAAACGCCAATGCCCTTTGACCTCAAAAGATCCGTGTCCCGCGCCAGCCGATCTGCAAGAGTTTTGACATACGGGCAATGGTTACAAATAAAGGCGATCAGCAGCCCGTTTTGCAGATGATCGGACATGGTGAAAGGTTGACCGCTGGGATCCTTCAGTGTGAAGTCCGGGGCCTTCCAGCCAAATTCGCAGATTGGTGTGTCCAGCAGCATGTTCTTCCTTGCGTCCGATAAGGGTGGTGATTGGATCAGTCTAGAGGTCAATCGCTTGGAAGTTTAGCGCAAGTTTTCCTCCGCCATGAGGGTGGGCGGTAAGCCCAATGGGATCACCCTCAGATCAGCAGCGTCGACAGGCTGGGGAAATAGCTGAGCAGAAGCAGAACCAAAGCCACCGCGACCAGGAAAGGCCAGAGCGATTTGAGGATTGCGCCTGGCGTGGTGCCGCTCATGGATGAGGCGATGTACAGACCGATCCCGACAGGTGGTGTCAGCAGGCCAAGCACAAGATTCAGGCAGGCTACGATTCCGAATTGATACGGGCTGATGTCGTAAGACCCGGTTGCAATGGGCAGCAGGATGGGTGTGATCAGGATAATAGCTGCAATGCCATCAATTACCATTCCCACGAGCAAGAGCGCCAGGTTCACGATCAGCAGAAACACAAAGGGGTTCGAGGTAACAGATGTGATCAGCCCGGCCAGATGCTGCGGTATCTCTTCGTAGATGATAACCCAGCCAAATACACTGGCGGCCGCGATCATGAACAGGATCATCGAGGCATTGGCAGCGGTGCGTTTGAACATCTCGGCCAGGTTTTGCGGTTTCAGATCGCCATAGACCAGCCAGCCCACAAGAAAGGCGATTAAGGACGCAATCGCGGCGGACTCGGTTGGAGTGGCGATCCCGAACAGGATGCCACCAATGATCGAAAGGGGGATCAACAGGGCAGGAACTGCGCTGATCAGGGACCGAATAGCCTCGGCCCGCGTCATCCAGCGGCCTTTGGGGAACTGCCGCTGCCACCCGATCAGGGTAATGACCAAAGCAAAAGCGCCAGCCAGAAGCAGGCCCGGCAAAATACCGGCAATGAACATGTCGCCGATGGGAATCTGGGCCAGAACCCCAAAGATCACAAACATCATTGAGGGCGGAATAACCGGGGCCAATAAGCCACCAGCGGCGGTGGTCGCGGCGGCGAAGCCTTTGTCATAGCCTTCTTCATCCATCGCCGGGACCATGGCGCGCGACATCACCGCGATTTGCGCAGTCGCAGAGCCGATGATCGCCGCCATGAACATGTTGGCCAGCAGGTTGATATAGGCCAGCCCACCGCGAAACCCGCCAACGAACACGCGCGCCAGCGCGACAAGGCGTCGGGTCATACCGCCTTCATTCATCAACTCTCCGGTCAGCATGAACAAGGGGATTGCCAGAAGCCCGTAGTTTTCCAACCCACCGAACATTTTCTGTGCGTAGCTGTCATAAAGAACCGTGTTGCCGCTTTCCCAGATGTACCAGATGGCTGTGATGGCCAGCACGATTGCCACCGGTACAGACAGAAACAGAGTAGCCAGAAAGACGATAGGACTCATGGCTGCGACCCCTTCGCCGGGGCGCTCAGCAGGTGCATCGTGGAATGCAAAGTTGCACCAAGTGCAAACAACCACATGACAAGCCAGAACAGGTATTTTTGCAGGCCTAGGGTTAGTGTCGGCTCAGCATAGATGAAGTTAAATGTCTTACCCTGAAAGGCCAAAGTGTCAAAACCGCTACGGGCGATTTCCAGCGGCAGGAACCAACGCCAGCAGAACCACAGCATCGCCAGGGAAAAGGCAAACACGAGGGTGTCCACAATCTTGCGGATCAGTCGTTTCGCGCGATCCGGCACATTGTCGGAGAGAATAGAGATCGAAACCGAACTGCGATGATGCAAAGCAGCGGACGCCCCGAGGAAAGTCATCCAGACCATGGCATAAATCGCCAGCTCATCGACCCAGAACAGAGCATTTCCCGCCGTACGCGTCACGACATTCAGCAAAATTAAAGCCGTTATGCAGACCGCCAGAAAGGCGGCGCACCACAATTCGACCCGCGCCAAGCCAGCCGACAGCCGATACAACATCGCTGTTCTCCCGTGAGAAAGGGCGCAGGATCGACCTGCGCCCTTTTCGTCATGCCGTTTTCGTTATTTTGTTTCTGCCGCAGTCTGCCGCAAAGCGTCAAGGGAAGAGGTCTTCTCGGACCAGATCCCGTTCCACTCTTCAATCGCGTCGCCAAAGAACGAGGCATCGACCTTCTTGTAAGCTTTTCCCGTGCCCTCGATCAGTTCCAACCATTTGGCATCGTTTTCAACATACGCGTCGATGGTGCTGTCGACATGCTTGGCCATCAGTTCAGCAATCATCGCCCGGTCTTCTTCCGACAAGCCAGCCCAGACTTTTGCCGAAACCAGCCCGACCATCGGGAACATCATGTGATCCGACTGCACGATTGTGTCGGCGTGCTCGTAATATTTCAGCACCCAGATCAGCTCGGCATCCATATCGATTGCATCAACCTGACCATTAGCCAGCGCATCATAGACCGCAGGCAAGGGCATCGGTGTAGGTGCTGCCCCAACCGCATTGTAGAAATCGAGGATCGGCGTGAAGGGCGTGATCCGAAGCTTCAGGCCAGACAGATCTTCTGCGGATGAAACATCTCCCCGACTGACGATCTGGCGCAACCCGGCCATCCCATAGCCCAGACCCACAACGCCAACTTGCCCTGGTAATGGCTCCAGCATGGATTTGGCGGTGTCAGACCGCAGGATGCGCCCCGCGTGCCCAATGTCATCCGCCAGATAGGGTGCATAAAACGCCCCCAGCTCAGGCGCACGGTTCGACACTTCGGCCACCGTCATGAAGGCCATGTCCAAAGCACCCGTCTGCAATTGCTGCAGCATCTCTGCTTCGTTCCCCAGCTGACGCGCCGGGAAAACCGAAACTAAATGCGCGCCACCACTGGCCTCGTTCAGCT
This sequence comes from Ruegeria sp. CDSA021, assembly GCF_059612325.1. Classification (NCBI taxonomy): domain Bacteria; kingdom Pseudomonadati; phylum Pseudomonadota; class Alphaproteobacteria; order Rhodobacterales; family Roseobacteraceae; genus Ruegeria; species Ruegeria sp. CDSA021. The sequence continues at coordinate 256,757 of NZ_JBXWQJ010000004.1, read as the reverse complement.
CAGCCCCAAACGACTCGGCGGCTTTGGTCCAGATATGCGGCGGTGGCGTGATCAGGCCTAACCGGAACTCTTCAGCCTGAACTGCCACGGATGACATTGCCAGAACAGCCGCAGAGGCGGCGAATTTTACAAAGTGTTTCATGACTTCCCCTGTTTGATCTTGTTTTACAGTTTAACCCAGCCCTCGGGCGGTTCTTTGCCTGGATGCATCGCCTGACAGTTTGGGCAGGTGCGGTCTTTTTCCGAGGCATAGAACTTCTGATAAACCGGAGGCAGGTCATCAACGATGGACTTTAGCTGCATTTCCGCACGATGCACCAGTGATCCGCATTCGAAACAGTACCATTCGATGGCGTCCAACTCGCCCGTCTGGCGTTTGGGTTCGATCACAAGCCCAATCGAGCCTTCCTGTGGGCGTTGCGGCGAGTGGCGGACATGCGGTGGCAGCAGGAACACCTCACCTTCGCGGATTGGAACGTCGTAGAACTCCTCTCCGTCAAAGATTTTCAGCACCATGTCGCCTTCTAGCTGATAGAAAAATTCTTCCACAGGGTCGTCATGATAATCGGTTCGCTTGTTCGGCCCGCCAACAACCGTGACCATCAGATCGGCATCTTCCCAGACCTGACGATTGCCTACTGGCGGCTTGAGCAGATGGCGGTGTTCGTCGATCCAGGCCTTGAAGTTGAATGCTTTCAGTTTTGACATGTCCCACTCCCTACCGCCGAAAGTTTGGCGCGTTTTTCCATAACAGCAAAGAAATTATCAGCATCTAGCTATCAGATTTCTTTATAAAGCTCTACGCGCAGCCATTTCAGACGCGCAGGCCGCATTCGTCGAACGCTTTGTGAATGATCGTTTTTTCGGCTTCAGACAGTTCCAGCATCGGCGGGCGCACATGGCCACCAACCTGACCCAGCAATTCCTGCCAGTACTTTCCAAAGGCCGTAGGCTTACCCGCTGGACGCGCGCGTTTCATGGCATCCCGGACAGGATTGAGGCTGTCAAACACACGTCGCGCCTCATCCGCCTTTCCGGCAAACGCTAGGCGCGTGTATTCGTTCATCCGCTGATCGACCTTGCTTTGCAATTGATATGGTGGAGAGGAGCAAAGATAGAGCTTCCAGTCGAGTTCCAGGATATTATCCAGCCATTCAAACTCGGCCGAGGTTGAGACATGAATCTTGTCGCCTACCATGTGGGTCAGCTTCACATACATCTCGCGTGGGACCGAATATTTGATTGCAACGATATTCGGCAATTCCGCAATGCGCGCGCATTCTTCGGGCTGCATCAGATAGCCGCTGTCAGGATGGCTCCACATGGCGATGCCAATGTCTAGCTCATCGCAGAACCGCTTGTAGTATTGGTATAGAACCTCGCCTCGATCCTGCACGAAGCTAAGAACCGGTGCATGGACCACGATGTAATCCGCACCGCAATTCTGGGCATGATGCGCCAGCTCCAACGCCGTATTCATGTTCTGATCCGAGACCGAGACAATCACCCCGGCCTTGCCCGCGCATTCGTCGACGGCAATTTCGAAATTCCGCTTGCGCTCCTCAATGCTCATCGAAAAGAACTCGCCCTGTTTGCCGGCGACGAACAGGCCCTGAATGCCCAGATCGTCGATCCAATGGCGGATGTTGGCGCGCAGCCCGGTCTTATCCAGCGACAGATCTTCGTTGAACGGATTCAACGCTGCGGCCCAGATCCCCGTCATGTTTTCGCGGGCATAATTTTTTGCGTCGTCTTTTGTGTATTTCATTTTTTGCGCGGTCCCTGTGGCTCTGATCCAATGAAAAGCACATTGAGACGGTCGATCCAGCGCGATTTCAGGGAAATGGCTATCTGAAAAAATTATACCATCAACTTATCAATTCAGGTTTTTTCAACGCTGGTCTAGGGTTCAGGCATGAAAATCGCAGTCATTGGAACCGGCGCAATTGCGCAATATGTGCAGCGCGCACTGCCAGAACATGGGCATGAATTGGCGGCCATTGTGGTCAGGCCGCACCGCGTCGCTTCCAAAGTGCCCCTGTCAGTCGGTTCAATTGACGACCTGCCGACCGGGATCGACATGGTTCTTGATTGCGCAGGGCACGAGGCTTTGGCCGGTCTGGGGCCGGACATACTGGCAAATGGTATGGACATCATCAGCGTTTCAGTCGGCGCCCTGGCGGACCAGAAAATAGCGGATCGGTTGGAAAGCGCAGCGCGACAGGGTGGGGGACGTTTGCATCTGGCAAGCGGTGCCATCGGCGGGTTGGATTGCTTGAGCGCTGCTGCAGTCGGCCCGCTCAAGTCCGTTACCTACGTGGGGCGCAAACCACCTGCGGGGTGGAAGGGATCGCTTGCTGAACACAGTCTGGATCTCGACAAGATTAGTGACGCTGAAACCCATTTCCAGGGTTCTGCCCGAGAGGCGGCGCTGGCTTACCCAAAGAACGCCAACGTTGCGGCCGCTGTCGCTTTGGCGGGTGTGGGGTTTGACGACACTCAGGTTCGTCTGATCGCCGACCCGACGATTCACAAGAACATTCACGAGGTCGAGGCCGAAGGCGATTTTGGAACTTTTCAGTTTCGGATCAGCGGCACAGCCCTGCCCGACAATCCGCGCAGCTCGGCATTAGCCGCGATGAGCGTTCTGTCCAAACTGGACCAGCTTTGCAAACCGATTGTGCTTTAGCCATGGTTGGGCGTCACTCTCGCATCGTTGATCGTGCTTTGACGCGCATGAAACTGCGCCAACTGCGTCTGCTGGTTGCCGTGGGCGCGCATGGAAACATCCAGAATGCCGCGCGCGAGTTGGGTGTCTCTCAACCCGCTGCCACCAAGATGATTCAGGATCTTGAGCTGGACTTCGAAGTTAAACTGTTCACCCGCACCAATCGTGGAGTCGTACCAACCGTTTTTGGCGAGACCCTCATCCGTCATGGCAAACTGATCTTTGCGCAGGTGTCGAACGCGGCTCAGGAACTGGACGATCTGAACGAGGGCAACTCGGGTCGCGTCGTGGTGGGTACATTGCTTGCTGCGTCGACCAGCCTTCTGCCTGCAGCCATTGAACTGCTGTTGGAAGACCGCCCAAATGTGGCGGTCAAGATCAGTGAAGGCACCAATGAAGTGCTGATGCCTCGGCTGCTGTCAGGAGAGATCGACATGGTTGTGGGCCGTCTGCCCTCGCATCGGCACCGCGACAAGATCCGTCAGGAAAAACTGTTCGAGGATCGGATATTAGCCGTTGTTGGCCCTCAACATCCGCTGGCCTGTCGCAAGGACGTGACGTTTGCCCAAACCAAACCCTTTTGCTGGATTCTTCCTCCGCAAGAGACCACGTTGCGGCGTCAGGTCGATCATTTCTTTGTTGGCCAGCAGCAATATGTGCCGCCGGTCATGATCGAGTCTGTGTCTTATCTGACGAACCGCGCGTTGCTGCAATCGCGTGACCTGATTGGCCTTATGCCTGCCGAGGTCGTTGCACAGGACATCCAGCATGGGCACCTTGTCCAAGTCAATTGGAGCGTTCCCTTTGGTCAGGGACCGATCGGGGTGTCTTTCCGCGCTGACGATGATCTTTCGCCTGCCGGGCGGGCTTTCAAGACGGCATTGCACAAGGCGGCGCAGGATAAACAGGCCAGCTATTCGCCAAAGTGATACCCGTATTTGTTCAATTCACTTGATGTAATGCGAGGCGTCGCGCGATTTGAAAACAAGGCAAGAAGAGGTGTCAGCTTCATGTATCCAGAGCTCAAATTGTTCATAGATGGCACGTGGCGAAAGACCGACCGCGATATCCCGGTGATCAACCCGGCAACCGAAGAAGAGCTTGGGCGGTTGCCCTGCGCATCGATCAAAGACCTGGACGATGCGCTGGAAGCCGCTGTCAAAGGTTTCCGCGTCTGGAGCCGTACCTCTCCGCGTGAACGCGCGGATACGATCCTGCGCGCTGCAGCCTTGATGCGGGAACGGATAGACCAGATTGCGCATTCGATGACCCTGGAACATGGCAAACCCTTGAAGCAAGCCCGCCTTGAAGTGATCCGCGGGGCTGAGTTTTTTGAATGGGATGCGGGTGAGGCCATGCGGACCTATGGACGGATCATCCCGGCTGCTCAGGGTCACAAATTCGCGGTACATCACCAGCCTATCGGAGTTGTCGCCGCATTTTCGCCGTGGAACTTCCCCATGAGCCAACCGGCACGGAAAATCGCCGGTGCATTGGCTTCGGGTTGTTCGGTGATCCTTAAGGCTGCGGAGGAAACTCCAGCTGGGGCAATGCACATTGCAAAAGCGTTCGAAGATGCCGGATTGCCGCCGGGTGTCCTGAATTTGGTATTTGGGGAACCAGCCGAAATTTCCGGGTATCTGATTCCGCATGCCCCTGTGCGTCTGGTGGCCTTTACCGGGTCGACAAATGTTGGGCGGCATTTAACCACACTTGCGGCTCAGCATGACACGCGTGTGTTGATGGAACTGGGTGGGCACGCTCCGGTCATTGTCTGTGAAGACACGGATGTTCAGGCGGCGGCAATTTCTGGCGCCGTGCGCAAAATGCGCAATGCCGGGCAAGTGTGCACATCGCCAACCCGCTTCTTTGTGCACCAGAGCATCTTTGAGTCCTACGCCAAAGACTTTGTGCAACGGGCAGCGGCCACAGTTGTCGGCAACGGCTTGGATTCTGAGGTCGAGATGGGTCCGCTGGCCAATGATCGCCGGGTGCCTGCCCTGACCGAACTGGTCGAGGATGCACGGGCCAAAGGGGCGATTGTCGCTACGGGAGGCGCGCCCCTGGGCAACCGGGGCTATTTCTATCAGCCGACAGTCTTGTTGAACGTTCCTCAGATCGCGCGGATCATGCAGGAAGAACCATTTGGTCCCATTGCAGTCATCAACCCTGTGGCCTCGCTGGACGAGGCAATCGATCAGGCAAATTCCGTCCCTTACGGATTGGCAGGATATGCATTTACCAATAGGGCGGATTACATCGACCGTTTGGTCGATGAGGTTGAAGTAGGCAATCTGTCTGTCAACACGCTTGAAGCATCGATGCCGGAAACGCCTTTCGGGGGCGTGAAATCCAGCGGGTCGGGTCGTGAGGGCGGCACCGAAGGGCTTGAGAATTACATGACCGTCAAGAACGTCTGGCATTCGGCCCGGATCGTCTGAGGAGATCCGCAATCCGACTTCGGCGCGATTTGCCGCGCCATAGTCTCTTCGCAATATACGCCATGAGCGGGTACCAAGGGTAAAGCCACACGGCAAGGATCAGGTCGGAGGTATCATGGTCTTCAGGCAAAGCCATCCCGCGACGGCAGAGGGCACCCCTTCTGAGAAATCAATGGCTGCGCCGCTTGGTGTAGCATTCGCTATGGGTATCGCGCTGGTCTTCATCCTGTCGGTATTCCTGTACATGTCGCGGGAAACCACGGACCGGATCGGAGAAATGCGAAAGGTCTGGCAGGGCTATTCGGTCGAGACCACCCCGCGCGGCTATTGGATATCGGAAATCCGGGGATATTTCGGCTATGGCGGTTTAATCCACAACTTCAAGAACTACGTCCTGAGGCATGACGCGGAATACTCGCCGACCTTAAAAACCCAGTCGCAGAACCTTCTGGCAACGATCGAAACCTACCGGAACGCCGCGCCGTCGCCGACGGAACTGGATGCATTGCAGCGGATCGAGCGGGTGGCGCGGGAATACATCGGCAATATCCCCAAGATCGAAGCGGGCATAGCAGCAGGTCTGCGCGCGGAAGAGATTGATGCGCTGGTGCGGGTGGATGACAGCGACGCACTTGCGGCGCTTTCCACGCTCGAGACGCTTTGGATTACCGAGCGGGATCAAAGCTTGTCGGACATGGTTCAGGCGTTTTCGGAAGGGGAACAGCTGGTGCGCCGCTTCTCGGTTTTGCTGGTTGGCCTGATTTTCGTGGTTGGCGTGATTGCGATCCTGACCACATTGTTGATTTCAAACATTTTAGGTTCCAATCGTCGCTTGAAGGCTGAATTGGAACTGCGCGAGCAGGTGGAACTGGCCGAGCGCAAACTTGCGCGGGCCGTCGAACAAAGCCCAGCCTCGATCATCATCACGGACACCGAACTGAAAATAGAATACGCCAATCGCAAGTTCTTTGATCTCAGCGGATATGAGGCGGAAGAGGTCTATGGGCACACCCCCAGAATGCTGCAATCGGGGCATTCGGGGCAGGGGGTTTACGCTGATATTAGGCAGAAATTGCAACTTGGACAGAACTGGTACGGCGTGTTTCGGAATCTCAGTAAGGACGGCAGCCATTATTGGGTTTCAACTGCGATTTTCCCGCTGGTGGATCAGTACGGCGAGGTCACGCATTACATTGGGATCGGCGAAGATATCACCGAAACCCGGCGCACACATGAACAATTTGCCCAAGTGCAAAAAATGGAAGCTGTGGGGATTCTGGCAGGCTCGGTCGCGCACGACTTTAATAACGTATTGATGAGCATCATCGGCAATGCCGACCTGATCGAGCTGGATGCGGACGGGAACGACGACATCCAGACCTCGGTCAATCATATCCGTATCGCGGCCCGCCGCGCGCAAGCGTTGGTGCGCAAGATGCTGACCTTCGCCCGTCAAAGGCCACGCAACCCGCGTCGCGGCGACATGGTCAAAGCCACGCAGGAAGCGTTGGATCTGATCCGGGTATCTGCCCCGCCCAGCGTCCAGACGCGCTTTGATACAGAGGTCGAAACAGCCTTTTCCGACTTTGACGGCACGCTGTTCTTTCAGACACTCTTGAACCTGTGTCACAACGCGTTTGAAGCCATGGGAGATCAGCCGGGTGAGGTTGTGTTGCGTATCGGCTTGGCCGACAAGGACGCACTTGACGATTTGCCGGACGGGGCCATCGGCGTGATCCGTCTGGACGTCAGTGATACTGGCCCCGGTATTGCCCAGGACCTGCGTCAGCAGGTGTTCCAACCCTTCTTTTCAACCAAACCTGTTGGCAAAGGCACCGGTTTGGGTCTGACCATCGTGCATAACAGCGTCGAGGAATGTCGTGGCCGTGTCGCGCTGCAATCGGAACCGGGTCAGGGCACCTGTTTCAGCCTGTTCTATCCGCTGATGCCCGCACTCAGCCCGGAAGATCAGGCCGAGGTCGAGGCTGTGGCCGGGGACGAACATGTCCTTTTGGTGGATGATGACGAGAACATCCTTTACGTGACCCGGCGGCTGCTGACGCGATACGGTTACAGGGTCGAGGCGTATTCCAATCCGCTGAAAGCGCGCGAGGCGTTTTGTGAAAGCCCCGAAAGCTTTGACATCCTGATCAGCGACCTGATGATGCCCGGTTTGCGGGGCACGGACCTGATCGAGTCTGTGCGTTCGATCCGGTCGGATTTGCCCGTAATTCTGATCAGCAGCTATTTCGACGACGCCGAGGTGCCAGTGACCGGACCTTCTCCCATCATGGTTCAAAAACCGTTGGAGGTTCAGTCACTTGCCCGGATCATACGGTCTCAGATGACCTGAGCTTGTAACATAATTTAACATCTCTTCTTAAAACTTAACACTGGTCAAATCCTCACGAAACAACTGCCCTATAGGATTCGCCATACCGATCCACGGTCACCCGGAGAGATCGGATTAGCGAAAAGGGGCTTTTAGATGATGACCAAAGCCAGAACATGGTTCTCGGCGCTATCGACAGTTTCGCTGCTGACGATGGGCGCTGCGTTCCCGGTTCACCAGGCCCAGGCGGAAGAGCCGGGACCGGTAGAAGCGATAGAGTTCGATCCCGCCAAGGCGGCCCTTGGCAAACGTTTGTTTTTTGATCCGCGACTGTCCGGCGACACCGAGTTGTCCTGCGCCAGTTGCCACCAGCCGGAAAACGGCTTTACTGATGGACAGGCCTTGTCGGACGCCTATGCCGGTAGCTTGCATTTCCGCAACGTGCCCACGCTGATCAACAGCGCCAAGCGTGCGGCGTGGTTTCATGACGGGCGCATTGGCACCAACCTCAACGATGTTACACGCGAAAGCATCACCGAGACGTATTCCATGAACATGGACATGCGCCTGATGCAGGAACGTATCAAGCAGGACCCGGTCTATGTCGAGATGTTCGAAGCCGCCGGATTCGGCGAGCCCTCGAACGGCGGCGTGCGAAACGCGATCCCGGAATATCTGAAAACGCTGATCTCGCGCGGGGCACCCTTCGACACTGGCGAGATGTCGGATGAGGCCAAAGCGGGCTATGAGCTATTCAATGCCAGCGGGTGTAATTCCTGCCACTCGGGTGAGCGGTTCACGGATGACTTGCCGCATAATATCGGTGTCGGCGACAACCCCGAAATCTGGGCGACCCCGGAACGTCACATCACCTTCGTGACCATGATGAAATTTCTCGGTGTCGAAAACTACATGAACCTGCGCGCCGATCCCGGGGCGTATATCCGCAACCACACCGCCGATACGTTCGGAACGTTCATGACCCCTACGTTGCGCGAGCTGACCTTTACTGCGCCGTATATGCACAACGGTACGCTGGAAGCGCTTGAAGATGTGGTGGCCTTCTACAATGCCGGTGGTGGTGACGATGAAAACAAGGATCCGCGCATCAAGCCGCTGAACCTGAACGAGACCGAGCAAGCGCAATTGGTGGCTTTCCTTAAGGCGCTGTCCGGCGATCCGCTGAACGGCCCCGAATTCGTCGCCGAGGAGGTCGATACCTTCTACGAGCCGATCGAAAACTGGCAAGACGCGACAAACTGAGGAGTGGACCCATGAAAGACCTTTCGTCTTATCTCAAAGGCACAATCGCCACCGCTGCCCTGTTTGCCGTTCTTGGCTCGCAGGCCGCTGCGGAAACCAGTATGGAGATTGAGGCCGGTATCGGCGGGTCAGATCCCGATCCTGATGCGCCACTGGTGGCTCTGGGCGAGCCTCCAATTCCGCTGGACAACCCGCAAACCGAAGCCAAGATTGAGCTTGGCAAGATGCTGTTCTTCGATCCGCGTCTGGGTGGCAACCCATCGACGCCTTGTTCCGCCTGCCACCTGCCGGATGTCGGCTGGGACGTCGAGGCCCCGATCTCGTTCGGCTATCCCGGTACGACCCACTGGCGCAACAGCCAGACCATCGTGAATTCAGCCTATTACGGCAAACTGTTCTGGGCGGGCTCATCCAAGAGCCTTGAAAGCCAGGCCAAATCCGCTGCGGGCGGTGCAGTTGCCGGGAACGGCGAGGCCGACATGATGGAAGCCCGTCTGGCCTTCGTTCCCGAATATGTCGAACGGTTCAACGACGTCTTTGGGGATCATTGGCCGCGCATCGGCAACGCATGGCGGGCTATTGCAGCGTTTGAACGGACCATCGTTCAGACCGACACGCCCTTCGACAACTATCTGCGCGGGGACGATGCGGCACTGACCGAGGAACAGAAACGCGGGCTGGAGTTGTTCACCGGCAAGGCGCAGTGTTCCGAATGCCACAACGGTGCGTTGCTGTCGGATGAGAAATACTACAACACCGGCGTGCCCGCCTATGACGGTTGGCAGGATGATGGTCTGGCGCAAGTTACCTTCCGGTACGAACTTTATGCCAAAGGCTCGACCGAAGAGATGTATCGCCACACCAAGGACGACCCCGGTTTCTATTTCCGCACCAAGGAAAAGGCCGACAAGGGCAAGTTCCGCACGCCAAGCCTGCGCTACACCCTTTATACCGAACCCTACATGCACAACGGCATGCTGGAGACGCTTGAGGATGTGGTCGAATTCTACAACCAAGGCGGCGGCGAGAACGAATTCTCAGCGAATAAATCCCAGCTGATCCAACCCCTTGGTCTGAATGATCAAGAAAAGACGGATCTGGTGGCCTTCCTGAAATCCCTGTCCGGCGAGGAACTTCTGATCGAAGAACCCGACCTGCCGGATTATCAGCCGCTTCCCGCGGTTGCAGCAGAGGAGTAAGCGTCATGACTGATCATAACGCAACCGGATGCAGTTGTTCGGGTGAAGCCCAGAAAGCCTGCACCGTGAACCGCCGCCAATTCCTGTTCGCCTCGGGCGCCACAACCTTTGCCGTGATGGTGGCCATGCCCACCCGCCACGGTCAGGCCGAACAGGTTCCTGCCCTTGTGTCCACCTATCCGCGCAAACTGATCGGCAAACTCTCTGAGTTGGAACAGGATGTTCCGGTCGAATTCTACTACCCGGATGAGGGCGATTATTCGGACTCGATTCTGGTCAAGACCGGCGTGGAAAGTGGGGGTGGCATCGGCCCGCAAAAGGACGTGGTGGCGTTCAACCTGACGTGTACGCATCAGGGCGGATCGCTTTACGACACGTACAAGGGGGAACATAAGGTGCTGGGCCCATGCCCGCTGCACCTGTCGACCTACGACGTGACTCGGCACGGCATTCTGGTCTCCGGTCAGGCGTATCAGTCGCTGCCGCAAGTCCTTCTGGAACTCGATGGTGACGATATCTACGCCGTCGGCATGTTTGGCCTGATCTACGGCCGCTACGACAACCTCATTGCATAAAGGGAAACGGAATCATGGCAACCCCGTATTACGTACCCGAAACCAACGTCCCGCTGCCGCCCAAGGGCGCCGAGGTCATCTCGACCGCCTGCGACTATTGCATCGTGGCCTGTGGTTACAAAGTCTACCGCTGGCCCGTGACGGCCAAATCCGGTGGGCCCGGCGCGGATGAAAACGCCTTTGGCGAGGATTTCCCTGTCGCACCGCTGGGCGCATGGGTGGCCCCGAACCAGCACAATATCGTGCTGCACAAAGGCCAGCCGCACCACGTCGTGATTATCCCCGACAAGGACAACAAAACTGTCAACACCGACGGCGACAGCTCCTTGCGGGGCGGGTGTATCGCGCAGAAATGCTATAACCCGCAGACGCCCACACGCGACCGTCTGAAAACGCCGCTGATGCGGATTTATGGCACCTTGATGCCGGTTCCGTGGGATCTGGCGCTGGATGTGGCGGCTGAGGTGGGCAACCATGTCATCGCCAAACATGGCACCAATGCCTATGGCGTAAAGACCTTTAGCTATCAGTATATCGAGAACACCTATGCGATCTCGAAATACGCGCTGCGCCATATCAACACCGCCAACTTCACCTTCCACGACACACCGTCCGATGTGACCTCGACCCCCGGTTTCCGGGATGCGGGCTTTGATAATTTCGGCCCCTCCTATGAGGACTGGCGTGACGCGGAAACCCTTCTGGTTTGCGGCACCGACCCGTATGAGACCAAGACCATCCTCTATACTCAATGGATGATGAAGGGGATGCAGAACGGTCAGAAGGAAATCTATCTGATCCCGCGCCGCTCTGCCGGTGTGGCCCATGCGGAAAAGATGGGTGGTCTGCATATCGACGTTTTGCCCGGTACTGACCTTCTGGTCGTTAACGCCATTGCCCGCGTCATTGTGGAAAATGGCTGGGAAGACAGCGACTGGATCAAGAAGTGGGTCAACAACAAGTGGGAAAGCTCTTCTGGCTTTGGCCAGGGCACCCGGAATACGCCATGGCAGTGGCGCACGACCTGGGGCAAGTTCCAGACCAAGGGTTTCGAGGACTGGAAAGAGTGGCTGCTGGCGCAGGACGAATTCGCGCCTGAGGCTGCTGCGGCCACAGCCGAGATCGACGTGCAGAAGATCTATACGGCTGCTGAATGGCTTGCCAAACCCAAGGATGACGGCACGCGCCCGAAAACTTCGATCATGATCGAAAAAGGGTTTTATTGGTCCAACAACACCGGCAACACGCAGGCGATCTCGGCTTTGGGTATCATCTGCGGCTGTGGTGGGCGTCCGGGCCAGGTCATTGGCCGGGCCGGTGGCCACCAACGGGGCGGCGTCAAGGGCGGGAAATACCCGCGCAACAAATCGCCCGAGAAGCTGCCGGGTCGCCGTCGTCGCGCCATGGATACCGACCGGTATCTGATCGCGGGACATACCCGTATGGCCCACGTGATCGGCACCACCTGGATTCAGTCCATGTGTGGATCGCAGCAGTTGGCCGACAAGTTTGAGGAACTGACCGTCCGCAACCCGCACCAGATCGCCTCTTTCGACAAACAAGAGATGATCGACACGCTAAAGGCCCGCGCCGACAGCGGCGGCATGGTGGTGATCAATCAGGACATCTACCTGCAAGACCCGATCGGCAACCGTTACGCCGACATTGTGTTCCCAGCCGCAACCTGGGGCGAAGAGGACTTCCTGCGGGCCAACGGTGAACGCCGCCTGCGCCTGTACCAGAAGTTCTATGATGCGCCCGGTTCGGCGAAACCGGATTGGTGGATCATCGCCCAACTCGCCACGCGGATGGGCTTTGACGGGTTCGATTGGCAGAACTCGAATGAGGTCGCGGAGGAGGCCGTGCGCTTTACCCGCGGGTCGCGCAAGGATTTCCACGCGGTCCATCGTCTGGCCAAGGCCGAAGGCAAAACCCTGCATGCCAAGGTCCGTGAATTCGGCACCGACGGTGTGCAGTGCCCGGTCATGCTGGATGCTGACGGAGTCACGCTGATTGAGACCAAGCGCTTGCACGACACAACCCGCAAACTGCCCGATACTGGTGCTGCTGGCGCGGATGTGTTCAACAAGAAGCTGACGCATTTCAACAGCCAGACCGGCAAGTGTAACATCCAGAAATCGCCTTGGGGTCTGTTCTCGGACTATTGGGAATGGCTCAGCCCGAACAAGGACGAAGGCGAGCTTTGGGCCACATCTGGACGGATCAACGAACGCTGGCAGTCCGGTTTCGACGATCGTCGCCGCCCATATATCGTGCAGCGCTGGCCGGAAAATTGGGTCGAAATTCACCCCGACGATGCGGCCGAACGCGGCATCGAAAGCGGCGACTATGTGATGGTCTATTCGGAACGCGTTCCGGGCAACAAACACACGCTGCTGGGTGTGGAAGGTGATGACTTCCAGTTCTCGAAACTAATGGAGAACGGGCATATCGAGCTGACCAAAGCGGCGATCACCGCCGTGGCGATGGTTACGCCTGCCATCAAGAAAAGCGTGGTTTACATGGACTTCCTGCACATGCAGCAGCCCGCCAACGCGCTTGAGGGCCGGATCGTCGACTGGATCAGTGGCAACTACAACTACAAGATGGGCGTTGCCAAGGTTCGCAAGCTTGGGCCGAGCCCCTACAAGACTTCGTTCCGCACGATGTCCTTCGCGCCGCGCGACATCGCCTGATGACAACTTTCCGAGGGGCGGACGCCATGCCGCCCCTCGGGACGGGCCCCACTGCAGAAGGGGCTCTGAACCGGTCCCCCGGTTCACATGGAAGGCAGGTATCGGTTGGGAAATCTGCCTTCCACTTTCACCCAACCCGCCCAACCACAAACATGGCAGATCCGATATGAACACCCATTCCGATACTTCCCTGCGTGACGAGGCCACCAGCCTGTTTTCCGAATACGCAAAATCCGACTTTGACGTGATCCGCTTGCGCGCCGTTCAGGCCCTGACCGCAATTGGTGCGGGAGACAATTCGGCACTGGTTGAGGCACTGCTGGACGACGATGAAGACGTCCGACAGGACGCCGCGCAGGCGCTTGGTGTTTTGGGTGTAAAAGAGGCCGCGCCGCAGTTGCTTGAAAACCTGATCCACGATCCCTGTGGCGAGGTGAAACTTGCCTGCGTGACCTCATTGGCCGCGTTGAAAGCCGAGGATGCCACCCCCTATCTGCGCACTCTCGTGACCGGTCGCGGGGATGAGATGACGTGGGACGAGGACGAGTTGCATCAGGACGAGTGGGATGACTGGCTCGACACTCAGATTGCCGCAATCAAAGCGCTGGGTCAGATGGGTGACGCTGCGGCGATTGAGCCCATCGTCATAGCCCTGGTGGACGAAGACGGGCAAGAGTTGGGCGATGTGGCCTGCGAAGCTTTGGGCTGGATCGGGGAACCCTCGGTCCCGACATTGGGCGTATTCACCCAATCTTCGAACCGTCGTCTGCGGCACCGTGCGCTTCGGACGCTGGCCACGATTGGCGGGGCCGAGGCCGAAGCGATTTTGCGCAAGGCTCTTTCCGACAAGGAGGGTGAAGTTCGTCTGATCGCCTATGAGGCGCTGATGCCGAACGACCCCGCACTTGTCGAGCGGGCGCTGAACGACGCGGTGGAAGAGATCCGCATAGCAGCTCTGGGGCAGTCCGGTCTTTCGGAGCCCGAGCTTTTGGATCGGATGATGCGCGACCCCGGGGCGAAAGTCCAACTGGCTCTGATCGAGCGGCTGAACCGCGGCCAGCCCATCGAGGATCAGGACGACTTGCGCTGGCAGGTACTGGACTTCCTTGCGACCGGTCAACAGCCCGAAGTGTCTGCTCAAGCACTTGGCCTGTTGGCCGCCTTGGCCCCCGAGCTTGTGTCCGACCGCTTGAACGCTGTGTTCTCGATCAACGCCGACGACCTCAAGGGTGAGCGCCTGCAATGGGCTATTGTCGACGCTCTTGCCTCCTCGCCTTTGCGCGAAGCGACTGAGTGGTTGCAGCGTGCCTGTCGCTCACCCTTCCGGTCGGTTCGGCTCAAGGCTATGGCGTCGCTGGCAATGATTGTCACCGATACAGATCGCCCGCATGTGAACCAGCAGCAGGGCCGGGAGCTGCTTTTGTCTTTTGCGCTGGCTCCGATGCCATTGGCCGTCGACGTCGAACAAAAAGAAGAGGCAATACAAACGGATTTCGCCGCTCTGGAAGAGGCGGGCCTGGATGTGTCCGAAGGGGGCGAGAATGGCCCGACCTCCAGCCTTGGGGCTATTCTTGGTCATGACGCCATCGCTGCCGAGATGACGCAAGAGGCCGAAGAGGACGATGTTCAACCCTTAACCCCGCGCGAACAGGCACTGTTGGCCAAGGCAACCCGTCACCCAAAACGCCGCCGTGTCGCGCTGGATGACGATGCCGAAGCGCTGGAACGTGAAACGCGTATGTCAGCCATCCGGTTGCTGGGTGAAGTGCGGGGAATGCAGATTATGCTGGCCCAGATCGCCAAAGACCCCGAAGCGGATATTGCTGCACAGGCTGTTTCCGCTTTGTCCGTGTCGCTGGCCCGCCACGGGTCCGAGTTGAGCGATGACCAATTGATTGATCTGATCGCTTCAGGTGTGTCGCATACCGATTCAAATCTTGCGCTTCAGGCTCTTAAGCTATTGCAAACTACCGATCTGCCGCCACAGGACGCTTTGCGTGGCAAGTTGCGCTTGATGGTGAAAACCGGGGATACCGCATTCCGGATCGACGCCATGCAGATCCTGACCCAATGGGATGGAAAGCCAAACGTTGCGCGCAGCCTGCTGGATGACATCTCAGCCCCGGTGCGGCAGGCCGCAATGCGCCTGCTGTCGAGCGTCGCCCCCGATCAGGCCGCAGCAGCCATCGTGCCCTTCCTGTTGGACAATCCCGAGCAGCGAATCGTGACCTATGTCAATGACAGTACCTCTGCGGTGGTGTCCATTGGGCGCGAACTGCTGGTTGGATTGCGCGACGAGAACCGCCGTGCGCAATGGCCGGTGATGATCAGCGCATTGGCTGACCTGTTGGGGGAACCATCTCGGGCGGCTTAAACCCGGAGGGACAGATGAGGATTTCGCTGAAATTGAGTGCAGCGTTTCTTGTGGGGACGATGATTGTTGCCCCCGCAGTACAGGCCGAGGACTTACCCGAAGTCGCTGTGGTGTATCAGATTATCGACCTCAATGCTGACACTCCGGCACATGCCTTCCGTTTTGAGCCGAAATTCCTGCAGGTTCCCGCCGGGGCCACGGTGCGTTTCAAAGGCTCAACCGGGCGGCATACAGTTACAGCAATTCCACGGATGATCCCCGTCGGCGCGCGTGTATTCGAAATTCGTGGCAAGCCCGAGCTGGACCTGACCTTCGAGAAAGAAGGCGTCTACGGTATACGCTGTCGCGTTCATGGCCGCCACGGCATGGTGATGCTGCTGGTGGTTGGCGATCCAAATTCGAATTTGGAAGAGGCCAGGGCCTATTTGCCCAAGCTGGGCGAGGTAGAACAGGCCGGTTTCGAAGAACTGTTTGCATATATGGAGGCCCAAAATGGCTGATGGATGCGCCTGTGACCGCCACGCTCATATGTATCTGACTGTGGATGACGCTCTGCGGCGCGGCCTGTCAATTGCTGCTCCACTTACCGACCGCGAGACTTTGCAGCTGTCGCAGGCAATAGGTCGGGTATTGGCAGAGGATTGTACCAGCAAGGTCGAAATGCCCGCCTTCGACAATTCGGCGATGGACGGCTACGCGGTACGGACAATTGATTTGAACGACGGCCCGCTGTTCGAACTCCCTGTGGCCGGTCGCATCGCGGCGGGGGACGGCGCTGAGCATGATGCACCTGCCGGAAGTGCGCTGCGGATATTTACCGGCGCGCCGGTTCCCACGGACTTCGATGCGGTTGTGATGCAGGAAGACTGCGACGTCACCCTTGACGGAATTCGGTTCAGCCGTCGCCCTAAAGCTGGTCAGCATATTCGCCGGGCAGGCGAAGATCTGCGCGCAGGTGCTCCGATCCTGCGGCGTGGATGCGAGATCGGGCCGCGAGAGGTCGCAGCGCTAGCCTCGGCCGGGTATGGTGAGGTCGCAGTCTACCGCAAGCTGAAGGTCACAATTTTTTCCACTGGTAGCGAGTTGCGCCAACCGGGCGAGGCTTTGGGTCCAGGGCAGATCTATAACTCCAACCGTTACATGCTGCTTGCATTGTTGCAGAAGCCGTGGATTGAGTTGACTGACAGCGGCCCGGTCAAGGATGATCCGGACGTTTTGGAACAGGTTCTGCGCGAAGCGTGTGAAAGCTCGGATCTGATCGTTACGACCGGTGGTGTATCCGTTGGTGATGAAGACCACATGCCACGCCTGTTTGCCGAGATCGGTGGCCAGACGGACGTTATGAAAGTTGCAATGAAACCGGGCAAACCCATCATGTTCGGACGCTATGGGCGCGCACTTTATGTCGGGCTGCCGGGCAACCCTGTGTCGGCCTATGTGACCTGGCAGATCATCGGGTCGCAAATGATGGCGCGTCGCGCCGGATTGCATTACAATCCGCAGGTAACAGTCCAGGCGGTTCTGGCAGAACCTTTGCGTCGCCGTGCCGGCCGCCAGGAATACCGCCCGGTTCAGATCGAGGGCACGACCCCGGATGGTCGCCCGAAGTTGCGGCTGATGGCTCCGTCTTACAGCGGCCGTGTGGCTCTTCTGGCTCAGGCGGAAGGGCTGGCGATCATTCCGGCCGAGGTTGAAGAACTGCCTGAAGGTCACGTTCTGGGCCTGCTGCCAGTCTGAATGCCACAGCATGACCGTCGTGCGCGCTTGCCAGTTTCAAGCGCGCTCGGATACAAAACTGATGAGCCAGTTCATTCTGCCCGCAAGAGATTGATGACAGCCAAAGATCATATCCTTGTCGTTGATGACGACCCGCAAATCACTTCCTTCCTGCAACGCTATCTTGAAAAGCAGGAATGTGACGTGACCTGTGTGGCGGATGGAAACGCCATGGATGTTGTCCTGGAAACGGCGAACGTAGACTTGATCCTGCTGGATATCGGGTTGCCTGGTCGTAACGGATTTGACATCACGCGCGAATTGCGGATGCAGTCGAATATTCCGATCATCGTGCTCTCAGGCCGGGATGAGATCTTTGACCGGGTTGTCGGCCTGGAGTTCGGAGCCGATGATTACATCACCAAACCCTTTGAGGCGCGTGAGGTTCTGGCGCGCATCCGAACTGTGCTGCGCCGAAGCCGGGCAGAGGACGCAGCGACTGCCGCAAACGGATCCGAAGCCACGCAGATTGTGTTTGGCGATTGGGTGCTAAACCCACATGAGCGAACGTTGACAGCCAAGAGCAGTGGACAGCAAACGCCCCTGACTACAACTGAATTTGACGTTCTGCACGCTTTTGCCACCAACCCGCATATCGTGTTTTCCCGCGATCAATTGCTGGACAAGGCGCGCGGCCGTGAAACCGTGGTTGGGGACCGGACCATCGACGTGCATGTCTTGCGCCTGCGCAAGAAAATCGAACCCGACCCGAGTGAGCCGACTTTTATCAAAACCATTCACGGTATTGGATACTGTTTTGCGGCAAACGTGCGTAAGAGCGACGGCTAAGGCGTTCAGGACAGCCGGTTAGACGACTTTCATACCCGGCTTTATCTGCGAGGCAATTCGGAAGGAACGCGGCGCAAATTGTGGTTTCAGGAACAAGGTCCTCTGACACTGGCGGAGACGGTTCCCCGTTGGTGTGTGCCCGAAGCCGGTTGTGGTCGGGCTCAATCCAGCGTTATTCCAATGAAGACTGGGCTTCGGGCAGTTCGGCAAGCAACCATGTCTTGAGGGCCCGCGCCCCATCCGAGAGTTGATCATCAGGGCGACCGACAAGAAAAAAGTTCTCAGGGGCGGGAAGAGTGAACGCGTCAAGTGCTGCAAGCTTGCCCGAGGACAGCATAGGCCGAACAAGGCGTTTCCATCCCAGCGCCAGGCCCGCACCCTTGCGCGCCATCTGCAGGGCTAGTGCATAGCTGTTGACGCGCGACTGCACGGGGATATCGCCCTGAAATCCAAGGTCGCGAAACCACGACGTCCAGTTTGTCCAGCTGTTGTCTTGGGCTTCAAGGTTGATCAGACGACATTCTGCAAGATCATTGAGGCTGGCCCCTTTTAGATCTCGCGCCATCTCGGGACTGCAAACGGGAGTCAGAGTGTCACGGTACAGTTTTGTGTAGGTGAGGCTCGCGCTCGCCTGCTGGCCATAGCGAATGAAAAAGTCTATGTCCGGCCGATCCGTGAGTGGTTGGTCCTGAGCTAATTGGTTCACTTTGATATGCGGATACTCTTGCCAGAACCGGATGACGGACGGCGACAACCACAATGCCGCGACCGCGGTTGTTGACCCGACCGTTACCTGATTTTCAGAGTCACCATTGCGGATCTTCTCCAGAACGGCCGAGATCCGCCTGAAAGACGACCCGAGCACCTCCAGCAGATCATGGCCGTCTTCGGTCAAGTCCACACTTCGGTGCTTTCGGACAAAAAGATCTGCGCCCAAATCGCATTCAAGTGCTTTGATCTGGTGGCTGATGGCTCCTGGTGTCACCGACAATTCAACCGCAGCCTGCTTAAAGCTCAGATGTCGCGCGGCAACTTCAAACGCCGATAATGATGTGAGTGGAGGCAAGTTATATTGTCTTCGTGACATGAATTCCAACAAGCTATTCTAGATTTGGATTTATTTATATTCACGAGAAGTGCGAGGGTTTTCAATCAAATTCCGTTTTTGCAGGCTCGACCCGTGTCACGTGTGATGAATCAGGGATCTGTCGGTGTTGTGCCTTGTTCGGAATCGTTGCTGAATCGCAAGTTCCGCACTGTTTTTTGGCTTCGGGCGGGTGATCTCTGCCGCAAACAAACAGTTCCCTGAATATGTTGGTCGCTTCGCGTAAGAGAATGGTCGGTTTCTCAGGTGAATACTCCTCACCTCTGAAGTAGGTTTCCGCAAATTGAGATGAGCGCTCATATCTTGCGATGTTGCGATCGGGTTAAACACCTTTTCGTTCTACCTCCAGGATGCAGCAGAATCTGCAAGCGGTGCAAAACCGGGAGGAAATCAGCGGTTGGCCACGCAAAAAGCGGGACGTCATAGGGCCTCCAAAGACCAGGCTGTCAACGTCCCACACGTGTTCTGGCGCATAAAGCAGAGTATTGCGCCGTGAAACAGGGAGGGCTGACAGCACCAGTTTCGAAGAACGAAATCCGACATATGCAAGGAGGAGCACGCAACATGTCGATACCCGAACCCTTTACGGATGTTGAGATACAAACGGCGGATGCTGGTTTCTATGAGAACTATAGCGTCCCCATCGCCCTATTCAGCAAGGCCATCATGGTTGGTTTGGTTTTGTGGGCACTTGTTTTCCCTGCAAATGCAAACAGCACGCTGGGCAGCCTGAACGGCAAGTTGCTTGAAATCTTTAATAGTTTTTACGTCATAATCGTCGGCGTGTTTTTCTTTTTCCTGGCCATCGTTGCGATCATCCCCTCGACGGGACGTCGGATCATGGGAACACCCGGTGAAAAGCCTGAGTTCTCGAATTTCTCGTGGTTCTCCATGATGTTTGGTGCCGGTTTGGGCGTGGGCTTGATGGTCTTCGCCACAGCAGAACCGCTGGGCCTCTGGGGATCGAACCCTGAGGTTGTGTCTGGCGCAGTTGAAGGCAACACGCCCGAGGCCCTGCAATCGGCTTATCGCTTCACATATTTGCACTATGGGTTCCATGCTTGGGCGATCTATGTGGTGACCGGTCTGTCGCTGGCCTACTACGCTTACACCCGCGACATGCCTTTGACGATCCGCTCGGCGCTGACACCTCTATTTGGTCGTTTCGTCAACGGCTTTTTCGGCCATGTGGTCGACGTTCTGGGCGTTGTTGCAACGATTCTTGGCGTGTCCGTCACTATCGGCTATGGCGTCAGCCAGTTTATCGACGGCCTCTATGCCATCACTGGTATGGGCTGGATCATGGACTTGAGCGCAGAGGTTCCGACCCCCAGCAAGGTGGGTCTGATCTCGGGTCTGGTTGCGATCATGGCGCTCTCCATTCTTTCGGCTGTGTCAGGTGTTGGGCGCGGCGTTAAGTACCTGTCGAACCTGAACCTTGTCTTGTCGGTTATCCTGCTGGGCACATTCATCGTTTTCGGCTCGTTTGTATTTGCCATGACTACCTACGGCACGGCGATGTTCGATTATATCCTTCACTTCCTGTCGCTCAGCTTTAACGCCTATGGCCCGCTGTCGGCAGAAGCATTTGCGGCAGCCTTGCCTGCTGAGGCTCAGGCTCATGCCGATGACCTGGTTGCGGGTGCAACCAACGCATGGGGCAGCTTTGACGGCTTCAAGGGCGGTTTGGAAGGCGCTGCGGCAGAGTTGGACGAAGCGACCCTGGCTGCAGCCTACGCGGCAGGTGAGCAAGGCCGTCAGTTCGGCTGGCAGGCAGGTTGGACCACGTTCTACTGGGCCTGGTGGATCGCGTTCTCGCCCTTCGTGGGCTTGTTCCTGGCGCGAATCTCCAAAGGCCGTTCGGTGCGCGAGTTCATCTTGGGCTGCGTCTTTGCCCCTGCTTTGGTCTGTTTTGCTTGGATGACTGTTCTGGGCGGCACGGCAATTGACCTGGAACTGGCCGGGGCTGCCGAGGGTGCGATCATTGGCGCATCGAACACCAACAAACTGTTCGTGACGCTGTCCTACATGATCGACGGAGGTCTGCTGTCCATGCTGAACGTGATGTGCGTGATCCTGATCCTGACCTTTCTGGTCACATCGGCGGACTCGGGCATTCTGGTGATGAACACCATCATGTCGGGTGGCAGCCAGGAAACTGGCATCAAGCACCGCATTATTTGGGGTGTGATACTGACGGCTGTGATCGGCGCGCTTATCCTGGCGGCGGGCGAAAACAACCCGATGGATGCGTTGCGCAATGCGATGATTATCGGCGCGCTGCCGTTCACTATGGTGATGGGTCTGATGTGCCTTGCACTGGCCAAGGCCCTGTTCCGTGACAGCCAGCGTGACAAACACGGGTCAATAAGCACTCAGGCTGCAGAATAGGTAAATGCCTTCCGAAGAACTGGTCAGGCCGCCCATCACGGGCGGCCTGACTTTTTCGGGCGCTAAAAAGGCCACAATTTCACTGTCCAGAACGAAAAAAGCCCCGGCTTTAACCGAGGCTTTCCGGGCTTTGGAAAATCCTTACATGCAGGCTTCAACGGCACGTTTTGTCATGACCGAAACAAGGTGCGCGCGATACGCTTTGCTGCCATGCAAATCGGCGATCATGTTGGCCGGGTTGATCCGAAGATCCATCAAGGCATCTGGGCGGAATTCCTTGTTCAGGGCTTCTTCGGCCTCGGACCAACGGAAGACACCATCTTCACTTGCACCCGTTACAGTCACGCGTACGCCATCCGCGAAACGGGCAAGGTAAACACCGACTAGCGCAAAACGCGATGCGGGTTGCAGGAACTTTTGATAGCTCGCTGCCTGCGGCACCGGGAAACGGATCGACGTGATGATTTCACCTTCCTCAAGCGCGGTGGTGAACATGCCCTCAAAGAATGCATCCGCCGCAATCTGCCGCGTATTGGTCACAATGGTTGCCGCGGAGCCCAGAACGCCTGCCGGATAACAAGCGGCTGGATCATTGTTGGCCACAGAGCCACCGATGGTGCCACGGTTGCGCACCGCCGGATCACCGATCTGTCCGGCAAGCGCCGCCAAGGCTGGATACGTTGCCGCGGCCTCACGCGCAACGGTGGCGTGCGTCGTTGCCCCACCGATCGAGAGGGACCCGTCATCCTCAACGCAGACGCCCTGCATCTCAGCAATCCCGCTCATCGACACCAGCTTGGACGGTGCGGCAAGACGCTGCTTCAGTGTCGGGATCAAGGTCTGCCCGCCCCCCAAAGCCTGCGCGTCCTCAGCCCCCAATGCAGCAACTGCATCGGCGATGGTCGAGGGTTTTTCAAAATCGAAACTGTACATTTCGTCTTCCTTTCCGAAAGGCGCGGATCCGCCCTTCATCTGGCTATAAATATCTCAGGGAGAGCGAGGGGCTGGCCCCTCGCACCCCAACACCTCAGCTGTTCATCGCCGCCCAGACGCGCGACGGGCTTACAGGCATGTCAATGTGATCCACCGCTTTGCCGCCTGAATTCAGTGCGTCGAGAACCGCATTGACCACCGCAGGCGGTGAACCAATCGCTCCGGCCTCGCCACAGCCTTTCACCCCCAGCGGATTGTGTGTACAAGGCGTCTGGCTGGAATGATCGACACCGTAAAACGGCACATCATCTGCGCGCGGCATCGCATAGTCCATGTACGAGGCGCTGAGCAGTTGGCCGTTCTCATCATAGGCGCAGTTCTCAAGCAGGGCCTGACCGATACCCTGGCCAATACCCCCATGCACCTGACCGTCAACAATCATGGGGTTGATGATATTGCCGAAGTCATCCGCGGCGGTGAACTTCTCGATGCTGACCTGACCGGTGTCCGGATCGACCTCGACCTCACAGGCGTAGGCGCCAGCCGGGAAGGTGAAGTTGGCCGGGTCATAGAACGCGGTCTCTTCCAGCCCCGGCTCCACTTCCAACGGATAGTTGTGCGGCACGTAGGCCGTCAGGGTTACATCGCCCCAAGCCACCGATTTGTCGGTACCTGCTACGCTGAATTGTCCGTCTTTCAGCTCGATGTCCGCCTCGGACGCCTCTAACAGGTGCGCGGCGATCTTTTTGGCTTTCTCGATCACCTTCTCGGTCGCCTTGACCATGGCCGAGCCACAGACTGCAAGACTTCGCGAACCATAGGTGCCCATGCCAAAGGGGATTTTCGAGGTGTCCCCATGCACAATCTCGATCATCGACTCGTCAATGCCGATCATGTCGGCCACAACCTGCGGGAAGGCGGTCTCATGCCCTTGTCCATGGCTGTGCGCGCCGACCATGACGCTGATTGAACCAGTTGCGTTCACGCGAACAGTGGCTGCATCATAAAGACCCGCCCGGGCCCCAAGCATCCCAACAATGTTGGAAGGCGCAATGCCACACGCTTCGATGTAGCAGTTGATGCCCAAGCCCCGCAGCTTGCCGTTGGCCTCGCTTTCCGCTTTCCGCGCGGCAAAGCCTGCCAGATCGGCGGCGGCCTCAAGCTTGTCCATCGTACCGTTGTAATCCCCGGTGTCATAGGTCAGCGCCACCGGTGTGTCATAGGGGAACTGAGTGACAAAGTTCTGACGGCGCAGTGCAATTGGATCGAGGCCCAACTCTCGCGCGGCCTTATCCACCACACGCTCAAGTTGGAAGGTCGCCTCGGGGCGGCCAGCACCGCGATAGGCATCCACTGGCACGGTATTGGTGAACATCGCCTTTACATTCACCTGAATGACCGGGGTCTTGTAGTTGCCCGCCATCAACGTCCCATGCAGCCAGGTTGGCACCGAGCTGGAGAAGGTCGACAGATACGCACCCAGATTGGCGTAGGTGTTGGTCCTCAGACCGATGAAGTTGTTATCCGCATCCAGCGCCAGTTCGATCTTGCTGACATGGTCACGGCCATGCGCATCAGACATGAACGCCTCGGACCGGCTGGAGGTCCACTTGACCGGACGGCCGCAAGCCTTCGCGGCGAAAGTGCAGAACGCCTCTTCCGCATAGTGGAAGATTTTGGTGCCAAATCCACCGCCCACATCCGGGGCCACAACGCGAACCTTGTGTTCGGGCAGGCCCAGAACAAAAGCGCACATCAGCAGACGGATCACATGCGGGTTTTGCGACGTGGTGAAGAGCGTATACTCATCTGTGCCGCGCTTGTATTCACCAACGGCGACGCGGGGTTCCATCGGGTTTGCGACCAGACGGTTGTTGACCAGATCCAGTGTCGTCACATGCGCGGCATTGGCAAAGACCTCATCGACCTTGGCGTCGTCAGTCTCGCCCAACTGCCAGTCATAGCAGATGTTGTTTTTCAGATCGTCATGGACAAGCGTCGCTCCGTCCTGCGCGGCGGCTTTCATGTCGATCACGGCGGGCAGTTCTTCGATGTCCAGATCGATAGCTTCGGCCGCGTCACGCGCCTGCTCAAGGCTGTCGGCCACAATCGCGGCAATCGGGTCACCTACGTGGCGGACTTTGCCCTGCGCCAGAATGGGATGCGGCGGTTCCTGCATGGGCGCGCCGTGCTTGTCGGTCACTTCCCAACCGCAGGGCATCCCACCCACGCCTTCAAAATCCTTGCCGGTGAATACCTTGACCACACCGGGCATGGCTTCGGCGGCTGAGGTGTCTACTGATTTGATCCGTCCATGCGCAATGTCGGATCGAAGGAAATGCACATAGGCCTGGCCATGTACGTTTATGTCGTCGGTGTAATTACCTGCTCCGGTCAGAAAGCGTACGTCCTCACGCCGCTTGGAACTGGCTCCGATGCCACTGTCTTTGGGCATTGCTTGTTCTCCTCCCTGGAAAAGAATTTTCGTCGAAAACTCTTGTCCGCCTCACTCGGCGGCGATGCTGGAAACGTCCTGGCCGGATGCAGCCATGATCGCTTTGACGATGTTGTGGTAGCCGGTGCAGCGGCACAGATTACCTTCCAGATATTTCCGGATTTCGGCCTCGGTCGGGCGCGGGTTCTCTTTCAGCAGCGCAGCTGCGCTCATCACCATCCCCGGAGTGCAGAACCCGCACTGAAGGCCGTGATGATCCTGAAACGCCTGCTGGATCGCGTTTAACGACCCATCTGCATTCGCCTGACCTTCGATTGTGCCCACGTCGGCCCCGTCGGCTTCAGCCGCCAACATGTTGCAAGACTTCACCGCCTCACCATTTACATGCACCACGCAGGCACCGCATTGCGCGGTGTCACAACCGACATGGGTGCCGGTCAACGACAGGTGTTCGCGCAGAAATCCGGACAGCAAAGTCCGGCCTTCGACGTCTCCGCTTACGGCTTTGCCGTTAACGGTCATGGTAATCTTCATGAATTTTCCTCCCTGAATTCATATGGTTCAATCGCCCAATACGCGCTTGAACCAACCTTTCTTTTCTTCTGTGCCCTCACCCTCATCCGAATTTTCCGCCTCGGGCGCAGGTTGAGGTTCGACCGCGTTCTGAAAATTCTCAAAAAACTGGTCAGCCAGTTTTCTGGCGACGCCGTCGATGACCCGCCCTCCCAGTTGCGCCAGCTTTCCACCGACGCGCGCGTCGACGTTATAGGTCAGCAGCGTGCCTTCGGGGGCGTCTGCCAAACTGACATCTGCAGACCCTTTGGCGAACCCTGCCGCTCCGCCCTTACCTTCACCCGAGAGCTTCACTCTTTCAAGCGCCACGAGATCGGAAAGGGTGACGACCCCTTTGAAGGTTGCTTTGACGGGTCCAACTTTCTGCACAACCGTCGCCTCGAACCCGTCTTCAACCGAGCCGGTCATTTCCTGACATCCCGGCACACAATCCTTCAGAACTTCTGCCGACAAAAGCGCGTCCCAAACCTTGGATCTTGGCGCGGCAATGACGCGGCTGTCGCTGAGTTCCATTTCACGTCTCCAAAATATTTTTCGTTACGCTACGCGGTGTTGGCCGCCCTGCCTATAAGACCTTGGGTGTAGTTGTCGCCCCGCGTAAACCCAATTTCGTCCACTCTGCCGTTCCATTGCGCCGCAGGCAATCAATTTGTCGCCTACGACTTTCGCCCAGTAGGGGCTGTTTTCATTGAGTGCTAGGATTGGTTAGGCTGGAGCCAACTCGATTTCAAAAGGCGATACCAAATGCTTGCCGATTCCTCCCGACGGACCAATTTCAAGAATGTTCTGATTGTGGACGATCACCCTTTGTTTTGCGACGCATTGTCGATGACTTTGCAAACAGTCGCCCAGATCGGTGAAATCCACACCGCAGATCGCATGGAAGGCGCAATGGATTTGTTGGCCAACGGGCTGAAACCGGATGCCGTGATGCTGGACTTGAACTTGCCTGATGTTGACGGGTTGGATGGGCTTGTACGCTTGAAGGCCGCTGCAAATGCACCGGTAATCGTGGTGTCATCCCTGACGGACAGTCGCGTTGTCAGCCAAGTGATTCAGGCAGGGGCTTCGGGCTACGTACCCAAACATAGCCAGCGCGACATTTACCGCTCGGCTATCGAGGCAGTGCAATCCGGTGACATTTTTGTGCCCGAAGGCTGTGTATTGATCGAGGCAGAAAACGACGATGAACACAGTGACGCGATCAACCGTCTGGCGACGCTCACAAATCAGCAGTCGCGCATTCTGCAACTGATCTGCGAAGGCAAACTGAACAAACAGATCGCTTTTGACCTGTCGATTGCAGAAACCACGGTAAAGGCGCACGTAACTGCAATCATGCGGAAACTGGGGGTGCAAAGCCGCACGCAGGCGGTTTTGATCGCCAAGAAAGCGTCCTTTGCCAGCGTCTTGCAAGACCAAGGCTAAGCGGCATAGTCTCACCCCATTGTCGCGCTTTGAGGGAGGAGGCCCGATGGACCAAGCAGTCGGGTGGGCAGAGGCCCGGGCCCGCACGCCAGGCATCGTCAAAACGGCTTTTGTTCAATACGACAGCGCGCAGGCTGTGGGCACGCTCAAGCACAACCTGGGTGACGGGCCATTTGCGCTTGTCATACTTTTCGTTAGTCCAAACGCGGATGCATCGGACGTCATTGCCGAAGCCCAAGAGGTTTTCGATCCAACACCAGTTGTTGGTTGCACCACCGCCGGAGAGTTAGCGGATGATGGCTATTGCGAGGGTAAGATCGTCGCGATCGCCTTGCCGCAAAGCCACTTTGAAACGCGCACGGTTCTGGTCTCTGACCTCAGCGACTTTGATGCGGAAAGCATCATCAATGAAATGATCCATAACCGACATGACATGATGGCAACCGCGCCTGATTGGAGCCATGAATTCACATTTCTGATGATCGATGGGCTGTCGACCAAAGAGGACGCGCTGACTTCTGAACTGGCCGTGGGTTTAGGACCGGTGCCGTTGTTCGGGGGGTCGGCAGGGGATGGGGCTCGGTTCGACAGCACCTATGTGCTGCATGAGGGGCAGGCGCTGCCCAATGCGGCCATTCTGACTCAGGTCCGCACAAGGTGTCCGATCAAAGTGTTCAAGACCGACCATCTTCTTCCGGCCGAACGGCGTATGGTTGTGACCAAGGCGGACCCGGCCAAAAGGATTGTGCAGGAAATCAATGCCGAACCCGCTGCGCGTGAATACGCCCGTATTCTTGGAAAAGATCCCGAACAACTGACGACTTTCACCTTTGCGGCGCATCCTGTGGTCGTGCAAATCGGCGGGAAGCACCACGTCCGTGCAATTCAACAAGTTGCAGGTAACGGGGATTTGGTGTTTTTCTCGGCCATTGACGAAGGTTTGGTTCTGACACTGGCCAAACCACGGGACATGGTCGAGCACCTTCAAGAGGAAATCGGGGTATTATCCGCAAAGCAACAACCTGACACGATTTTGGGTTGCGATTGCATCCTGCGCCGATTGGAAGCGCAAGAAAAGCAGATGACCCGTGAAATTTCGAGCATTCTGGCGCACAATCACGTGGTCGGGTTCTCGACCTATGGCGAACAATACAATTCGATCCATGTGAACCAGACTCTGACAGGCGTTGCGATTTATCCGCCTGAGAAAGAGTAGCCCATGATCGAACATCTCACGGATCCCTCAGATTCCATAGAACGTCAGAACGAGAAGTTACGCAGGATCGCCGAGGCGCTGATGCGGCGGGTTGAAGAATCCACCGATGCGTCAGGGGCCGCTTACGCACAGTTTCAACGGGCCGCTGTCCTTGAGCAGGAAGTGCGGGCGCGGACCGATGATCTGGAACGGGCGCTAGAGCTTCTTAACGATTCCAACGCTCGTTTGGCGCAGGCCAATCAGGAAACCGAGTCTGCGCGGGCCGATCTCGCCAATGCGATCGAAACGGTGCAGGAGGGGTTTGCCCTGTTCAACCGAGACGAAAAGCTGGTGCTTTGCAACACCCGTTTCGGATTGCACATGCCCGATATTCGAGAACGGCTGAACCCGGGCTTGGGATTTGCCGAATATGTCGAGTTGCTGAGCCAATCCTCATTCCTGTCATTGCCCGAAGAAGTAACACCGAAGGAGTGGGCCAAAGCTCGTCTTGATCGACATAGTGACGACCATGTTGTGTTCAACGTCCGGCTTGCGGGCAATCGCTGGGCGCAAGTGTCAGAACATCGCACGCCGGATGGCGGGACGGTTATCCTGCAAACGGACGTGACCGACATCATGCGGATCGAACGGCAGGAGAGGGACCGGATTCTGGACGACAAGGCGAGGCTCATCCGCGCCACGCTTGAGCATATCGATCAAGGCGTCTGCATATTCGACAATAAACACCGCCTTATCGGTTGGAACAATCGGGCCAGCGAATTGCTGGCGATTCCGATCACCCAGTTTCAGATGGGAACTCGCTTTGACACACTGTCTAACCGGCTCAGCGCAAACATAAGTTTTCAGGAAGGGATCACTGAAGAAGACTTGTTGAACTGGGTACGTCGCAAAGCGTCGCGCCGCCCTTTGCAGTTTCAGATGCACAGAGGGCGATCCAAGATCCTGTCGGTCTTTGCACAACAAATGCCGGACCGAGGTTTTGTGATCTCATTCACCGATGTCACAGCGGAACGCAAATCTGCTGAAGCTTTGTATGAAGCGAAAGAGTTGCTGGAACAGCGGGTGGCGTCGCGCACGGTGGAACTTGCCGATGCGTTGAACGAGGCTGAGCGTGCCAACGCCTCAAAATCGCGTTTTGTGGCTGCTGCTAGTCACGATCTGTTGCAGCCCTTGTCTGCGGCAAAACTTTATGTCGCGTCATTGGGCGGCGGGTTGAACAAGGAAGACGCTCAGACCGTTGCCGCAAAAGCGGAAAGCGCGCTGAACAGTGTTGAGCATATTCTCGAAGCATTACTGGATATCTCGAAGCTGGATTCAGGGCGGGCCCGGGTGCATTTGTCTCCTGTTCCATTGGGTCAGTTGTTTTCTCAGATGGAGGACGCGTTTCGCCCGGTCGCGCAGGCAAAAGGGCTGGACTTGCGCTTTGTTGTCTCGGACGTCGCGGTTACAAGTGATGCCAGCTATCTAAGGCGTATCTTACAGAATCTATTATCGAACGCGATCCGTTACACCGATGCTGGGAAGGTTCTGGTTGGTGTCAGGCGGCGCAAGAAATCTGTCTCGCTTGAGGTGTGGGACACCGGTATCGGAATCGCGCCGGACCAGCGGGACACTGTGTTTCAGGAGTTCCAGCGTTTGCATTCAGATGCCAGCGCTGCTGAAGGCATGGGGTTGGGCCTTGCGATTGTCGAAAGGGCTTGCGGATTGTTGCATCACCCGATCCATCTGCGGTCTGAATTGGGGAAGGGCACAGGGTTTTCGGTCGAGATCCCATTGGCAAAAACAAAGCCTGTGGCCCCACATGACGTTTCCTTGCGTCAAACGTCCAACCCCAAACTGCCATGCAGCACCGTCGCCCTGCTGATCGAAAACGATGAGAACCTGCGCAGCGCCTTGAGCATGACCATCGAGTCCTGGGGCGTTGAAGTGCTGGAAGCAGACAGTGGAGACGGCGCGAGTCGCCTGTTGCAAGAAATTGGTATCCTCCCAGACATTATTGTCGCGGATTACCAGTTGAACCATGATGAAACGGGGATCGAAGCCATAGTCGCCTTGACCCAAGAATTTGGAGCTTTGCCGGGGTGTATCATTTCCGCCAATCGATCTCCGGAACTGGTGGAAAACTGCAGGCAAGCTGATCTGCCGCTGCTTTACAAACCCATTGACGCGCAATTGTTGAGGACAACCCTGGAAGTGTCCGTTGCGAAAAGCATATGAGCGCCGAAGGCTTCTGTCAGCTGGGCTTTGTTTGGATTAGACAACTTCGGTTCGGGGATTGGCTCCGGTCTGGTTCAACATCGACAAGACTTCGGCCTTCCATCCTGCTTTGATTTTAATTGCCAATTGGGAAGGGGGGCGGTGATCCGGTGACAGGATCGCATACTCATATCTCAGCGGTTCCTTGAGCGGCAGAAACTGAACCCGGCCGTTTGACATGTTCAACTCACGTTCAGTGGCGACGGTCAGCGGGTCGACAATCGTGCAGCATTGGCCCGAACCAACAAAGGGAAGCAGGGGCAGAAAGTACTGACAGGTCACGTTGGGAGTGTAAGTTGCGGAAGCTAACTGAAACGCTTGGCGCACTTTTTTCTGGAAAGGATGCGTCGCATGCAGCCCTCCCATGGGAACTCCGTCCAAATCCGAAATCGCAATGGCCTGTTTACGTGCCAGGGGATTGTCCCGATCCATCGCGCAGAAACAATCGCCGCTGATGACTTCGGCGGAAAACTGGGGCTTCTTGCCAGCCGGATACTCAAAATCCGCAAACCCGAAGTCAATATTCTGTGTCGCTGCCAGTTCCATGATCTGCGGTGAACTGCGTGTCGATAGAGTGATGCGAATGTCAGGGTTTCCGCCCACTGAGCGACTGATGAAATTCGGAAATGCGATGGTCGACGGGCCTGGCATGGCAGCAATATTCAAACTGCCGGAATGCCCTTCGAGAAGCCCGTGCATCGTGCTTGCAATAGAGGATAATCGATCAAGCACACCAGCAGTTTCAGTCAGCAGGTAGTGCGCTTCGGGCACAGGGATCAGGCGCCGTCCTTTGCGTTCGAAAAGGGTCAGACCCAGACTACGTTCCAGATTCTTGATCGCAAGGCTGATGGCCGGTTGTGTCCGGTTCAGTTTCTTGGCGGTTTGAGAGATAGAGCCTGTCTCCATCACCTCACGAAACACGGTTAATTGAATAAGGTTCATAGTCCATTCATAAGCTAAACTTTAGTTTTATTAAATATAACAAATTTGTATTTATGAATTTTCTGCCTAGGCTGATCTGATCAGAATTCGGACGCACCGAATCCATAGATCTAAAACTGGGAGCTTAGAATGAAACTTATGAAATGCCTGACGGGTTTGGCGTTGGCGGGGGCGCTGGCCGCACCTGCACTTGCACAGGACCCGACCTTTTTTCGCATCGGCACCGGCGGCGCAGGTGGTACGTATTTCCCGATCGGCGGCACCATTGCCAACGGGATTTCGGCCCCTCCGGGCTCGCGTCCCTGCGAAGAAGGCGGCCAGTGTGGTGTGCCGGGCCTGATCGCGATTGCACAATCGACGACGGCTTCGGTCTTCAACAACGCCGCCGTGCAGAACGGTGAGCTTGAAGCCGGTCTGGCTGCGGCGGACGTCACGCGCTCGATGTATCTGGGCGAAGGCAAGTTCGAAGGTAAGCCACACCCCAAGCTGCGCATCGTTGCAAACCTGTTCCCCGAGGACCTGCATCTGGTTCTGCCAGCGGGCCAGACGATTGGTAGCCTTGGTGATCTGGAAGGCAAGCGCGTCGGTATCGCGCAGGCCGGATCGGGCACACAGGTGGCCGTGCTGCAGATGCTGGATGCCTGGGGCGTCAACCGTGACAACATGGACGAAGCCGAGTTGAACAACAGCCAAAGCGCCGAACGTCTGGCCGACGGTCAGCTGGATGCTTATTTCTATGCCGCAGGTTGGCCGGTTGCTGCGATGGTGCAGCTATCCTCGACCAAAGGCATGAACCTGCATTCCTTCAGCGACGAAGACCTGGCCAAGATCAACGAGATCATCCCGGCTTATATTCCGTCGGAGATCCCGGGTGGTGTCTATGAAGGCATCGACGCGCCGACCAAAACGCCCGCTGTCAGCGCGATGCTGGTGGTTTCCGCGGACCTGTCCGAAGATCTGGTCTATCAGTTGACCAAGGCCATGTGGAACGACAACACCCGCAAACTGCTGGACAATGGCCATGCCAAAGGCAAGCAGATCACCCCTGATACCGCGCTGAACGGTGTTGAAGCACTGGGTGTTCCGCTGCATCCGGGTGCCGAGAAGTTCTACAAAGAAGCAGGCTTGCTGCAATAGTCGAAACCGCAACTTAGCGTTTCTTCCGGTGCCCCGATTTTGGGGCACCGAATTCTTAAGGTACGCGCAATCGGGGGGCCATCATGTCCGAAACCCAGAAACTTGATGACCATGAGCTGACGGCCGAGGAATTGGCGGCCATCGAAGAACAGTTCGACGAAGGCGCTGCTGTTCGGGAAGTCACACCGACAGCCGGTAAGGTGCTGCGCGTTGTTGCCCTGATCTTTGCGTTCTACGAGTTTTTTACCGCCGGATTTGGCCTGCCTGCCGACCATTGGCATATGGGCATCTATTTGGCCCTTCTGTTCATTCTGGTCTACGCGACCATCCCTATTGTTGGATCGAAAAGCCTCTATGCGCTCAAGGTCAGCCGGTTCCGCATCGGTAACATTCCCGTCTACGACCTGGTGTTCATGGCGCTTGGTATTGTCGCCGCGCTGTATGTAGGGTTCGCTTGGCGCGGCCTTCCGTTTCTGGGGATCGAGGAGCAGACGTTCCGCATGGGCAACCCGAACACCTATGATGTGTTCCTGGGTGTTGTTATCATCCTTTTGGTTTTGGACATTGCCCGCCGCACGCTGGGTTGGGTACTGCCGCTGATCATCTGCGTTTTTATCTCTTACGCCCTGTTTGGGCCATATTTCCCAGGGCTGTTGCAGCACCCGGGCGTGAACTTCAAAACTTTCGTGTCGTCGATGTATTTCCCGCAGGAGGGCATTTATGGCGTTACCCTCTGGGTCGTTTCGACCATCGTCTTCCACTTTGTACTCTTTGGCGTGATCGCACAGCGCACCGGATTGGGGCAATTGTTCATCGACAATGCAACGATTCTGGCGGGCCGTTATACAGGCGGTCCGGCAAAGGTGTCGGTGGTATCCTCGGCCTTCTTCGGCACGATCTCGGGTTCTTCGGTGGCCAACACCGTTTCAACCGGCGCGCTGACAATTCCCAACATGAAGCGCCTTGGATACCCCGGCCATTTTGCGGGAGGGGTCGAAGCCGCCTCCTCGGCCGGTGGTCAGATCACTCCTCCGATTATGGGTGCCGCAGCCTTCATCATGGCTGAGTTCCTTGAGGTGCCTTACACTACCATCGTGATTGCGGCGATCTTCCCGGCACTCTTGCACTATGTTGGCGTCTTTGCGGTTGTGCACCTGATGGCGCGCAAGCTGAACCTGAAAGGTCTGACGAAGGAACAGTTGCCGCAGCTCAAAGCTGTCTGGTCCGAAGGTTGGGCCAATATCGTGCCTTTGATCGGTCTGCTGGTGGTGCTGTTTACCGGCTATACGCCGTTCATGTCCGCTTTCTGCGGTATTTCTCTGGCCGTCATCGCGGGCATGTCGCGGATCAAAAAACCGCCGACGTTGGTTTACGCTGCAGCGTTCCTGGCTTTTGTCTTGTGGAAATACTCGAATGGCGGGTTTGACCTGACCATGACGGCGATTCTTTGTGGTCTAACGGTGATTGCGACACTGAATCCGCAAAAACGGATTGAGGTGCCAGAGATGCTGCAGGCAGTAGAGCTGGGCGTGAAATACTCGCTGGCCGTGGGCGCCGCCGCCGCTGCGGTGGGCATCGTGGTTGGCGTGATCAACACGACAGGCATCGGTTTCCGCATCGGCTTCATGGTGACGCAGGGCGCA
Source organism: Ruegeria sp. CDSA021 (assembly GCF_059612325.1). Lineage (NCBI taxonomy): Bacteria > Pseudomonadati > Pseudomonadota > Alphaproteobacteria > Rhodobacterales > Roseobacteraceae > Ruegeria > Ruegeria sp. CDSA021. The sequence goes on along the minus strand of NZ_JBXWQJ010000004.1, from coordinate 222,505 downwards.
GGCAACCTCGCGGCTGACCTCTACAACATGATCTCGTTTGGCAGCTTCCAGTTGTTTGCCATGGAAGATCTGCAACTCTTCATCTCGTTGGTCTTCATCGCCATCGTTTGCATCCTGATGGGCGCGGGTATTCCGACCACGGCACTGTACATCATGCTGGTGTCGGTTGCGCAGCCTGCGCTGGCCCAGCTTGGCGTCCCGCCAATCGCCAGCCACCTGTTCGTGCTGTATTATGGTGTGGTGTCCGAGATCACGCCACCGGTCTGTACCTCGGCCTATGCGGCGGCGGCCATCGCTAATTCGAACCCCTTCCGAACCGGGCTGTCCGCCTTTACCCTTGGGCTGGGTAAAGTCATCGCGCCAATGGCCTTTGTCTATGCGCCGGTTTTGTTGTTCGTGTCGTCGACCGGGTTCGATTTCTTGGAATTCACCTATACCGCAGCCAGCTGTATCGCGGGGGTCATCGCACTGTCGGCAGCAGTGGTTGGTTATTGGCTGCAACCGATGAACGTGATTTCGCGCGTCCTGATGTCGATCGCGGGTGTGATCTTTGTCGCGCCGACACTAACGGCGGACCTGATCGCACTGGCTGTGGCGTCACCGGTCATCGTGACCCAGTTGATCGCCCGTAGCCGCACTCAAGCCACGGCCTGACATGTCGGAACAGGTGACAATCATTGGGGCGGGGATCGTCGGCCTTTGTTGCGCGCTCTCCCTGCAGGACCGCGGCATCGCCGTACGGCTGATCGACCGGGGTGAGCCTGGGCAGGAGACCTCATTCGGCAATGCCGGTGTGGTCTCACCCTGGTCGGTGATCCCTCAGGCTGTGCCCGGTATCTGGAAAACGATTCCCAAGATGTTGCTGGACCCTAAAAGTGCTTTGTCTGTCAGGGCATCATTCTGGCCCAGGATGGTGCCTTGGGGCCTGCAGTTTCTGAGAAAGTCAGATGAAAAATCCGTGCGCAACATCTCTGATGCAATGGAACTGCTCTGTCGCCCATCGATAGAGCTCTATCGTAGGCATTTGCAAAACACCGGGCATGAAGACCTGATTGTTGATTCCAACTACATCCATGCGTTTCGCCAATCAGACCAGGCTGATTTGAAAGCACTGGGTTATGCGATCCGGAAGGAAAAAGGCGGGCAACTTGAGCGGATCGACGGGGCAGAACTACGTCGGATGGAACCCGCTTTGTCCAGGGATTTTAAAGCAGCGATTCTGATCAAAGGGCAAGCACGGGTTACCTCACCCGGTCGGCTTGGTTCGGTGCTGGCCGACAAAGCGCACCGGCAGGGTGCTGAATTCGTGCGCACCGAAGTCACCAAGCTGAACCGCCCCGATGATGGCCTATGGCATCTGGTGACACCTGAGGGCCCGCTTCACGCCGATACGGTTGTGATGGCGGCGGGTGTCTGGTCAGCCGAGCTGCTAAAGCCTTTGGGCCTGTCGGTGCCTTTGGTCGCGGAACGCGGATACCACGTGCAGTTTCCCACTCCGTCAACGGTCTTGGAAAACTCTGTCATGGATGTGGATGCCAAGGTGGTTGCCAGTTCGATGCAGGACGGCTTGCGCGTGGCAGGGACAGCGGAATTTGCCAACATCGATGCGCCACCCGATCCGAGGAAACAGGCGCTTTTGACAGAACAGGCGCGGGCGATGGTGCCGGATCTTAACACCACGGACACGCAGTTTTGGATGGGCCGCCGCCCATCGTTCCCTGACAGCCTGCCTGCAATTGGTCCGGTTGAAGGCAGCAAAGGTTTGTTCAGCGCTTTTGGCCATTCCCATTACGGGCTGATGATGGCCCCCAAAACCGGAGAGCTTTTGGCTGATATGGTGTCGGGGCAACGCCTGAATATCTCAACGGCCCCATTCGCCTTGTCGCGGTTCTGACCTCAACAAGGCGCAGTTTCGAAAAAGGATCACCATATCATGCCAATTTTCCAAGGCGGACAGAACATTTGCGGGGCCTCAATCGGGGTTTTGTGTCTGGAAAGCTATTTCCCCAAACCTCCGGGTCATATCAAGAACCCTTCGAGCCTGCCATTTCCGGTGCTCTACGAGATGATAGATGGTGTCACAGTTCCGACGCTGCTGAATAACCCGACGCCTGAATTGCTGGATCCATTCATCAAGGGCGCACAACGGCTTGAGGCCGAAGGTGTGCGCGCCATCACGGGCAGTTGCGGGTTTCTTGCGCTGTTTCAGAAAGAGCTGGCAGCGGCTGTGTCGGTGCCGGTATTTGCCTCCAGCCTGATTCAGGTGCCGCTGGCCTATCACATGTCCGGGGCCAGCGCGCCGGTTGGCGTGATCACGGCCGATTCCACCGCGTTGACATCACGCCATTTCGAAGGCGTTGGGGCAGGGGAAATACCTGTTGCCGTGCAGGGATTGGAGCACACCACAGAGTTCGCGGAAGTCATACTGCGCAACACCCGCACTCGCATGAATACCGATGTGATCGAAGCCGAAGTTCTGGACGCAGTACGCAAGCTGAAACGTGATGCGCCGGACATCAGGTCTGTGGTTCTGGAATGCACCGACCTGCCACCCTATGCGTACCGCATTCAGGATGAGTTGAAGCTGCCGGTCTATGATCTGACAACTCTTGCCCAGATGGCACATTCTGTGAGCACACGTGCGCCTTATGGTGGTCTGATGCCCTGGGGTTAAGGCCGTCCTGCACTGGGTTATCCCGCCGTTGACCATGGGGTTCAGCGGGTAGATGCCCAATGATCACGACAAGGGTCTTCCCCTCATTGAAACGGCTGGTTAAGAAACCCTTCCACTGTCGTTTCTGGAGGTTCCTTTGGACCGTATCGCCCGCACCATCGCCACCGAGATCAACGCGCGTTCCGATCAGGTCGGTGCCGCGATCAAACTGTTGGATGATGGGGCAACCGTGCCTTTTGTCGCCCGTTACCGGAAAGAAGCTACCGGCGGTTTGGACGATACCCAGTTGCGCTTGCTGTCCGAGCGGCTGACCTATCTGCGAGAACTTGAGGCGCGGCGCGAAACCATCCTGAACTCGATCCGGGATCAGGGGAAGCTGACCGAAGATCTGAGCAAATCGGTTGCCCGGGCCGAGACTAAGGCGCAACTGGAAGACATCTATCTGCCTTACAAACCAAAGCGGCGCACCAAGGCGATGATTGCACGGGAGAACGGGTTGGAGCCTTTGGCCGATGCCATTCTGGCCGACCGCAATGCAGAACCGGAAACGCTGGCCGGGGCATTTCTGTCCGAGGCGGTGCCGACACAGCGCGATGCGCTAAACGGGGCGCGGGATATCCTGACTGAGCGGTTGACCGAAAACGCGGGTCTGTTGGGGGAACTGCGGGCTTTCATGCAACGCGAGGCGCTGCTGAGTGCCAAGGTCATCGAAGGCAAGGAAAAGGAAGGCGCGAAGTTCAGCGATTACTTCGACCACTCCGAGCTTTGGGCTGATGTTCCTTCGCATCGGGCGTTGGCTATGCTGCGCGCTTCGAAAGAGGGCATTGTCACGCTGGACATTGCTCCGGAACCCGAATTCGGTGCAGCACGTGCCGAAACAATTGTCGCCGCGCATCTGCAAACGCGCGGGAAGGGACCGGCGGATGCGTGGCTGCGCAAAGTTGCGGGCTGGACGTGGCGAGTTAAGCTTTCGCTGTCCATGATGGTCGACCTGATGGGGGATCTGCGCAGCCGTGCGCAGGATGAGGCCATTCAGGTCTTTTCGCGCAACCTCAAGGATCTGCTCTTTGCAGCGCCAGCAGGGGCCAAGACCGCATTGGGTCTTGATCCAGGTATCCGCACTGGTGTGAAGGCGGCTGTTGTTGATGCAACCGGTAAGGTGGTGGCCACCGACACGCTCTATCCATTTCAGCCTAAGAACGACGTGCGCGGGGCGCAGGCGGTACTCCTCAATCTGATCTCGGCCCACCAGATCGAACTGATCGCCATCGGGAACGGAACTGCGAGCCGTGAAACCGAACGGTTGGTTGCAGACACACTGGCCTTGCTGCCAAAGAGCGTGAAGGCGCCGACAAAGGTGGTTGTGTCCGAAGCCGGTGCCTCGGTTTATTCCGCCTCTGAAATGGCGGCACGAGAGTTTCCCGATCTGGATGTTTCGCTGCGCGGGGCAGTATCCATCGCACGGCGTTTGCAGGATCCATTGGCGGAGCTGGTCAAAATCGAACCCAAATCAATTGGCGTCGGACAGTATCAGCACGACGTAGATCAACACCGGCTTTCACAGTCACTTGATTCCGCGATTGAAGATGTCGTGAACGCCGTTGGCGTCGATCTGAATACCGCCTCTGCCCCGTTGCTGTCGCGTGTTTCTGGTCTGGGAGCAGCACAGGCCGAAGCCATTGTTGCCCATCGTGATCTGAATGGGCCGTTCCAGTCACGTAAAAATCTGTTGTCTGTTGCCCGGCTGGGCCAACGTGCATTCGAACAGTGCGCCGGTTTCCTGCGTATCCGGGATGGTGCAGAGCCGCTGGACGCGTCGTCGGTTCACCCCGAAGCATATGACGTCGCCCGGCGCGTTGTGGCGACTTGTGGACGCGATATTCGACGCATCATGGGCCATGACGGGGCGTTAAAAGGGCTGCGGGCCGAACAGTTCGTGACCGACGATTTCGGTCTGCCAACGGTTCGGGATATCTTTGCCGAGTTGGAAAAGCCCGGACGCGATCCACGGCCAAGTTTCGTCACAGCCTCATTTGCGGATGGCATTGAAGAGATCACCGATTTGAAGCCTGGCATGGTTCTGGAAGGCACCGTGACAAACGTAGCAGCGTTCGGGGCATTTGTGGATGTGGGCGTGCATCAGGACGGGCTGGTTCATGTCAGCCAGTTGGCAGACCGCTTTGTCAAAGACCCGCATGAGGTCGTCAAAACCGGGCAGGTTGTGAAAGTCCGCGTTGTCGAGGTGGATGTGCCCCGAAAACGGATCGGCTTGACGATGCGAAAACAGGGCGGCGGCGGAAAGAGGCGCGCCTGATCTGCAATGTGCACAGTTTCCGGGCGCAACGACATGAAGCCGTTGCATACTGGACATAATGTGACGACCGACACGGTCGGCCTTATTGCATTGTTTTCATTGAGCGCTGAACTGAGTATCAGCAAGAGAGTTCGCAGCCCCGCCACACGGACCGAAACAGAATCGAAAGTTCATGCAGTATCACAACAAGCCCTATGACAAGCTTCAGGTCGGCGATACTGCCGAGCTGGTTCGCACTTGCTCGGTCGACGATTTCTATGTGTTCGCAAACAATTCCGGCAACCACAATCCGCTCCATCTGGCCAGTGAAGACGGCGATGGCGACCATACTAACGAAGCGGTTGCGCCAGCAATGTTTGTGGGGGCTCTGATCTCGGCCGTCTTGGGGAACGTTCTGCCGGGGGCAGGGACGCTCTACAAATCGCAAAACTTTGACTTTGTTGAACGGGCGCACGCTGGCGATGAATTGGTATCCAAGGTCACGGTTGCTGAAAAGCGGCCAGGTCGCGAGGTTGTCTTTGATACAGTCGTTACACGCCCGTCCGACGGTGCAGTGATCGTCAGTGGACAGGCTATTGTCATAGCGCCGGACAAAGAGTTAGCGTTTGCCGAGCTGGAATTGCCCGGGCTTGTGGTCAAACGCCATCGCCACTTTGACGCTATGCTGGATAAGGTGCGCCCCCTGCCGCCCATGCCAACGGCGGTTGTGGCCCCTGAAGACCCGAATTCTTTGGGTGGTGCCTTACTGGCCGCGCGCGAGACGATCATTGCCCCCATTTTGATAGGTGATCCTACGAAGATCGCAAACGCGGCGGCCGAAATCGGCGCTTCGCTGGACAAGTTTGAGATCATACCGCAGAGCGATCATTTCAGCGCAGCAAATACGGCGGTTGATCTTGTTTCTACGGGCCGGGCCAAGGCGTTGATGAAAGGGCATCTGCACACGGATGAACTGCTCAAGGCCGCGCTGCGACGTGAGAATGGCCTACGCGCGGGTCGCCGCTTTACCCATGTCTTTGTCATGGACGTGCCCGGACAACCCAGACCGCTGTTGGTGACGGACGCGGCGATCAACATCGAGCCGGATCTGGAAACCAAGATTGATATTGTCCAAAACGCAATAGATCTGGCCCTGTCGCTGGGGATCGAAAACCCGAGGGCGGGTATTTTGTCGGCCATCGAAACCGTCAATCCCTCCATTCGATCTTCGGTCGACGCGGCCCTGCTGTCGAAAATGGCGGAACGCGGTCAGATCACCGGTGGGCTGGTTGACGGACCTCTTGCCATGGACAATGCCGTCAGCCTTGCTGCCGCGCGATCCAAGGGGATTGTATCGAAAGTCGCAGGCAAAACCGATATTCTGGTGGTGCCCAATCTGGATGCCGGGAACATGATGGCCAAGCAACTGACCTATATCGCCAATGCAGAAGGTGCGGGTGTAGTGATGGGGGCCAAGGCGCCCATCATTCTGACCAGCCGGGCTGATGACGACAAGGCGCGGCTGGCGTCCTGTGCCGTTGCGGCCTTGCATGATGCATTCACCCTTTCGCCCTCCGGAGCACCCGAATGACACATGTCGTGACATTAAACGCTGGATCGTCTTCGATGAAATTTGGTCTGTTCGAGCTGACCAATGACGATCCGATCATGGTTTGCACCGGGGCAGTTGAGAGGATTAGCGAGGGCGAGCCGCTGGTCAAGGCCAAGTCATCCGACGGCAGTGTTCTTGCCAGTGGCACAGCGGGCGAAATCCACGATCACGCTGCTGCCCTGGATTGGGTTTTGAATCTGCTGGCACGCTCTTTCCCCAACAGCGAAGTGACTGCGGTAGGGCATCGTGTTGTCCATGGTGGTCCGGATATCGATGCGCCGCTACCGCTGACCGAAGCCTCCATTGAAGCGCTGGACAAGCTTTCACCCTTTGCACCATTGCACCAACCACACAATCTGGCTGGGGCGAAGGCGGCGATGGAACGGTTTCCGAACGCCGCCCAGATTGCCTGTTTCGACACAGCTTTTCACCGCAATCACCCGTGGGAAAATGACGTATTTGCGCTGCCGCGCGAGTATTACGACAAGGGTGTCCGTCGCTATGGCTTTCACGGGCTGAGCTATGAATACATCTCGGACCACATGGCAAAAACGGCCCCGCTGCTGCACGAAGGGCGGGTGGTCGTCGCTCATCTGGGAAATGGCGCGTCGATGTGTGCAATGATCGGCGGACGGTCCGTGGGCTCCACCATGGGGTTTTCGGCTCTGGACGGGCTGCCAATGGGATCACGTTGCGGCCAGCTTGATCCCGGCGTGGTGCTGTACCTGATGGAACAGGAAGGGCTCAGCGCTGACGAAATCTCGGACCTTCTGTTCCGCAAGTCGGGCTTGCTGGGCCTTTCCGGGCTATCGAATGATATGCGAACCTTGGAAAAAGCGGACACGCCTGAAAGCCGCCAGGCGATCAGCTATTTCACCTTCCGTATTCGACGCGAACTAGGAGCGATGGCGGCTATTCTGGGTGGCATCGATGCCTTGGTTTTCACTGGCGGGATCGGAGAAAACTCGCGTTTGGTACGCGACCGGGTTTGCTCTGGAATGGGGTGGCTAGGGATAGAACTGAACCCGGATGCAAATGCGGATAATGACCTGATCATCTCAACTGATCTGTCCCGCGTGGTGGTCATGGCGATCCCGACGAATGAAGAACTGATGATTGCCCGCGCCGCGTCGAATCTATTGGCCGAACGCCCACATTTGAAAACCGCGTAGGGGCGGTTTACGTCGCCTTATATGTCCAGCGGTAGGCGGGTGGGGTCGGCCCCTTGTTTCGACCCCCTTGCTGCATCTGTTCCCACGCATGGGCCAAAATACCGACAGATCGGGACAGGCAGAACAGGCCGCGTGCAAGCGGGGGCGCAAAGCCAAGTTCGGCGTAAATAACAGCAGTTGCGCCATCTATGTTCATCGGAACGGGCTTCCCTTTGCGCCTTGCCAACTCCGCCTCGATCGTTTGGCAAATCCGCATGAACTGACCGTCGCAGGCACCGTTTTTCACGGCTTCGGACACCAACGCCATCAAACGCGGGGCCCTAGGGTCCGTGGGGGTATGGAACCGGTGGCCAAAGCCCGGCAATATTTTCCCCTCGTTATTAATCCAGTCGTCCAGGGCCTGTTCCAAACTGCCGGGATGTTCAGTTACGAAATGGAAAAGAGTTACGGCTTGCTCGCCAGCCCCGCCGTGAACGTCCCCCAACATGTTCACGGCGCTTGCCATCGCGTTGTTGAGGGGCAGGCCGCAGGTTACTGCCATGCGCGCTGTAGCAATCGAAGGTGCCTGAGGCCCATGGTCTACTGCGGCGACCAATGCGGCCTCAAACAACCCGGCCTGCGCGTCGGAAGGGTGATCGCCGCACACCATGAACCAGATCATTTCAGCGAAGCTGAGGTTTCCGATCAAGTTCTGGATCGGTTCACCGCGCAAATCGATCCGGCCGGGTTCCATGTCAATGATGGATGTTGTCCACCAATCGGACACATCGCTCATATGATCCCCTCCTTGCGCAACGTGTCGATTTCTGCGCCGGACAAACCGACTTCAGTCCAAATTGAGGCATTGTCGGCCCCAAGCTCGGGTGGAGCGGTCTTTGGCATGCGCCGCGTGCCGTCCATCACGACAGGGCTGCCCGCAAGCTTCATGACTTCGCCCTGAACCTGCACAGACCCGATTAGGCCGCGACGGGAAAGCTGTTCGTCGGCAAGCGCCTGGGGCACGGTCAGAACCTGACCGGTCGGTACTCCAATGGCATTGAGTTCATGCACCCAATCTGCTGCGGCTCTGGTCCGAAGAGTCTGCTCCAGCGCTTCGCGCAATGTGTGACGGTTCTGTTTGCGGTCTTCGCGGGTTGCGTAGGCGGGATTGCTTAGCAGATCGTCCCGTCCCAGATGGCTTGCCAGGGCCTGCCACTGCTCATCTCGGTTGGCGGCGATATTGATCGGGCTGTCGCGCGTCGCAAAGGTGCCAGAGGGGGCAGAGGTTGTATTTTCGTTTCCGTGCGCTCCGGGCACGACACCGCCGACCAGATAGTTCGACACGACCCAACCCATCGTTGAAATCACCGCTTCGGACATAGCAACATCCAGATAGGTTCCGCGTGGGGTTGCGTTTAATGCAGCGGCAACGGCAAAGGCGGCCGTCATCCCGCCGACCGTATCCGCCAAAGGGTAGCCAACGCGATAGGGTGCAGTATCAGGTGCCCCGGTGATGGACATCACGCCACTGATGCCCTGAACGATCTGATCATAAGCCGGATCACCCCTTCGTGGGCCATCCTGACCGAACCCGCTTATGGCGCAGTAAATCAGGTTCGGATTGACCTCTCGCAAGACGTTGTAACCAAGCCCAAGGCGATCCATTACACCGGGTCGGAAATTTTCAACCAGCACATCAGCAGCTTGGACAAGACGTTTCAGCAACGCCCTGCCTTTTGCCGATTTCATGTCGAGCGTGACAGATTTCTTTTCGGCGTTTTGGGCCAGAAAGCTGATGCCCATGCCCGCTTTGTTTCTGTCGGGATCAGCGCCTAGAACGCGGGCAAGGTCGCCGCCACTAGGGCGTTCGACCTTGATCACTTCAGCTCCCATCAGCGCCAGTTGATAGCAGCAATACGGACCCGCAAGGACATTTGTCAGATCGAGCACCCGTATTCCTGCCAGCGGTTCAGTCACCTTCTGCAACCCCAGCCGCCCGCGCCCGTGCACGGCGTGCGCGATAGCTGGGCAGAAGCACCAGAAGTGCCGCGATGACCAGCAGACCCAGAGTCATCGGGCGTTCCCAGACGAAGGCGATGCCGTCATAGAGCTGCATCGAGCGGGCAAAGTTGTCTTCCATCATGCCACCAAGGATGAAGCCGATCAGCAACGGTGCCAGTGGGTAATCAGCGAATTTCAACGCTGTCGCGCAGACGCCGAAGCCAACAAGTATCAAAAGCTCAGTTGCATTGTTCTGCCCGATATAGGCCCCCATCAGGGTGAAGAACAAAATGAAGGGGATCAGGTAATTACGCGGAACCGAGAGAACTTTGGCGATGTATGGGATCAGGGGCAGGTTAAGGATCAGCAGCACGAGGTTACCGATGAACATTGACATGATCACGGCCCAGAAAATCTGCGGCTCATCCAACATCAGACGCGGGCCCGGTGTCACGTTCAGTGCAATCAGAGCCCCGAGCAAGATCGCCGTTGTACCAGAGCCGGGAATGCCAAGCGTCAGCAGCGGCACGAAAGACCCGGTGCAGGCAGCGTTGTTTGCCGATTCAGGAGCCGCAAGACCCTTGATTGAGCCTTTGCCGAATTCTTCCTGTTCGTCTTTCGGGGCAATGTTGCGTTCGACCGCATAGCCTAGGAAACTTGCAATCGTAGCGCCTGCGCCGGGCAGGACACCGATGAAGAATCCTTGTATCGATTGGCGACCAATCACAGGTGCGATGGCCTTTGCTTCGCTGCCTGATATCCGCAGATCTTTGATCTCGCCATCATCTCCCTGAAGGTCTTTTGGTTTGAGGACCAGAAACAGCGCTTCGGGCAAGGCGAACATGGCCATTGCCAAGGTGATGAACCCAAACCCGGACTGCAGGTCCATGATACCCATGGTGAATCGCGGCAAGTTGAACAATGCGCCTTCGCCCACGGTTGCCATGATCAGCCCGAGAAGCGTCATAATGACCGCTTTGGCAACTTGTCCCGTTCCTGCAAAGGCTGCAATGGCCGATAAGCCAACCACCATCAGGGCGAAATACTCTGCCGAGTGAAAGAGCAATGCCACGGACGACAGGGCAGGGGCGAAGACCATCAGCAAAATGGCACCAATTGTACCGCCTGCAAAACTTGCGATTGCTGCAATGGTCAAAGCTTTTCCTGCTTTCCCCTGGCGAGCCATCGGGTAGCCGTCAAAGCTGGACGCAACAGTGCCCGCGACCCCCGGCGCGTTGAGAAGGATCGAAGAGGTGGAGCCGCCAAAGATGGCCCCATAGTAAACCCCGGCCAGCAGGATCAACGCCGCGGACGGATCGCCCATGGAAATAGCAACAGGAATCATAATGGCGATGATCGACATCGGGCCGAGGCCCGGGAGCATGCCGATGAATGTACCTATAAGACATCCTGCGATGACCATCAGCAGGTTTTGAATTGAGAATGCCGTTTGCAGGCCGATCAGAAGTCCTTCAAGCATGTCAGCCTCCGAAAATGCCCGGCAAGGGGCGCATGTAGATGCCAAGAACTTCCTGAACCAGATACCAGACGGCACCTGTTGCTATGAAAGCGACGGGAAGCATAATGTGCCATTTTCGCTCGCCCAGAATGAATGATCCCAGGATCAGGAAAGCCGAAGTCGAGATCAGAAACCCGACGGGGCGCAGGCAGAGGGCGTAGATCACCATCAGGGCCAACAGCATCAACGCCTGGTCAAGATGGTAATCACCCAACCGCCGATAATCGATATCGGCTTCTTTGGGTTCAGCCTTTTCGAAACCCAGCAGAATGATCGTGGTGGTGATGATTCCCAGAATCGACAGCACTTTTGGGAAGGTGCTGGGCCAAATGGGGTTTCTCTGCATGAAAGGGGGAAGGCTGCCGTCCATCGTGAACCAAGCGGCGTAGCCATATGTTAAACACACACCCAGAAGAACGAGCGCGATCCAGCGATCCAGCGCCATGAGACCCCCTCCTTTTTTCTTGTTGTTGGGGATGGCAGAGCGGGTACCCGCTCTGCCCGTCGTGATTTTAAAGGAAGCCCAGTTTTTTCATCAGATCACCTATCTGCTGTTCCTGCTGCTCCAGGAATGACTGGAAGTCGTCGCCTGAATTGTGGATGTTCACCCAACCGTTACGTGCGCGAACCTCTTCCCATTCAGGAGTGTCGTACATCTTGGCAATCGCGGCCTGATAGGCGGTCAGCTTGTCTTCGGGCAAACCCGGGGCTGCAAAGAAACCACGCCAGTTCACGAAGGTTGTGTCGATGCCCTGCTCCTTCATGGTCATGGCATCAGGAGCCGCATCAACACGTTCTTCCGACGTCACGCCGATGATTTTGACTTCGCCCGCGTTTGCCAGATCGACCGCCTCCGAGAAACCGGTGGATAGCCCCGCAATCTCACCCGACAGCAGGGCTGCCATGGCTTTGCCACCCGCGTCATAGGGGATGTATTTCACGCCAAGCGCATCTTTGCCTGCCGCTTCCATCACCATCGCGGCCACCAAGTGGTCCATACCGCCGGGCACCGAGCCGCCGCCAATCGCTGTTCCGCCCGGGTCGGCGTCAAAGGCGGCAAGCAGATCATCCATCGAGTTGATGGGGCTGTCTTTGCCCACAACGATCGCGGCATAATCACCAATGGTGCCCGAGACCAACGTCAAGTCGCGGAAGTTATGTGGGAATACGCCGGTCAGGGAACGGATCACGATCGGCGTGGAGTTCACCATCAGCGTACCATGATTGCTGTCAGCGTTTTCGATCAGGTAACCAATGGCTTTGCCGCCACCACCACCCGACATGTTTTCGTAGGACGCAGTGCCCACAAGACCCGCGTTCGTCAGCGCTTCGCCAGTACCACGTGCGGTGCCGTCCCAGCCGCCGCCTGCGCCGCCGGGGATCAGAAAGTGGATGCTGTCCACAACCTGATGATCATCGGCCAGAGCCGGCCCCGTTAGGCCGATTGCGGCCACGGCTGCGATCAGGGCGCGGCGGCCCAGTGTGAATGTCGTCATGATGTCCTCCCATTTGACAACCGGCCGCGTCGCGGCTCAGATTGACAGAACAAAAACACATCAACCTGACATCAACCTGTCACGTGCCAAAATAGTGCCAAAGCCCCATGAAGTTCTTGCTAGTTGAAGACAGTCACGACCTTGCACGCGCGATTTGTTCACGCATGAGGTTAGACGGACATGTGATTGATCATGCAGCAAATTTGGACGATGCAACCGGCTTTGTAGAAACTCAGGATTATGACCTGATCCTGCTGGACATCATGCTGCCCGACGGGGATGGGCGCGACTTTCTGAAACGCCATCGCGCAGGCAATCGGGATACGCCCGTCATTGTGCTGACGGCCCGCAGTCAGGTATCGGATCGAATCGGTTCGCTGGATCTGGGGGCAGACGACTATGTCACCAAACCTTTCGATCACGCAGAACTCGAGGCCCGCTGTCGCGCCGTACTACGCCGCAAATCCGGGAATACGACGACGAAGATCGAGGTCGGCGGCATCGTCTTCGACCCGCTGGCGGGCCACCTGACCGTAGGGGATCAGACCTTTTCCCTGCGTAACCGTGAGTTGCGCCTGCTCGAATTGTTCATCAACGCACCTGGACAGGTTTTTTCAAAGCAAAAGCTAACAGACCGGCTGTTTTCTTACGACGACACGGTCTCGGATAATGCGATTGAGGTCTATGTGGGTCGCTTGCGCAAGCATCTGGAACCGTCTGACTTGAAGATCACAACACTTCGCGGACTGGGATACAGGCTGGATCATGCCTCTTGATCCCAATGTGTCAGGATCGCTGCGGAACAGATTGGTTCTAACCCTCATCGGGGGTGCTGCTCTACTTGCCTTTCTTCTGTTTGTAGCGGTCCGAAATTATGCCGCGCAGGTCGCGCAACAGGGGCAGGACAATATTCTGGGCGCTTCCGTGACCTCTATTCTGGATGCGGCAGCCTTGCGTGAAGGTGAGCTTGAGGTTGATATTCCATACGCCGCCTTTGCAATGCTGAGCACCCCGTCAGACGACCGGGTCTTTTACGCGATTTATCAGGATGGGGAATTTCTGTCTGGATACAAAGACCTGTCGCCATCGTTAGGGCAGAGTGACAGCCGGTGGCGCTTTCAATCCAACTACGTCCGAGGTGAGACCATCCGACAGGTAAGTGCCAACCGAACGCTGGTTGGATTGGACAAACAAACCGTAGTCGAAATTGTGCTGGGGCAAACACAAGATGCGTTGGCGGAAACTCTGGACCAGATCTCACGCAACGCGGCAGTTCTTGGGATCGGGTTCTTTGCCCTTGCCGCCGCCTTGTCCTTTTGGGCGACGTCTTCGACCATTGGGCAGTTGAACAGGCTGACGACCTCTGTCACCCGCCGGGGCCCGCAAGATCTGAGCCCCTTCAAAAAACCCGTGCCCCGCGAAATGGCACCATTGGTCGCCTCGCTGAACTCTTTGATGGGTCGGCTCGATCAGTCTCTGAGCCAATCCGAAGACTTCATCGCCGAGGCGGCGCACCGCGTGCGGACCCCGCTGGCAACAGTCAGATCTTATGCTGACGCAACTTTGCAAAGGGTTGAGAAGGAAGAGAACCGCGAAGCGTTGCGATCGATGGTACGGGCCATTGACGAAAGCTCGCGGGCGGCGGGGCAGTTGCTGGATCATGCGATGATCACGTTCCGCGCGGATCACCTGGAGCGGGAAGAGATCGACCTTGTCGCTCTGGTCCGAGACTTGGTGCAGCGTTTGACACCGATTGCCGAAATGAAGGACTTGTCCCTATCCTTGGATGGCGATGCGGAGGTTCTTTATTCCGGGGATCCTATTCTCATCCAGAACGCGGTGCGTAACATGATCGATAATGCACTCAAATATGCACCTTCTGACAGTTCTGTCCGCATTGAGGTAACGTCTGCCCCGACTAAGCAGATTCGTGTCAAAGACCGCGGACCCGGGTTCCCGCCAAACGAAATCCATACGCTGACACGCCGCTTCGAGCGTGGAAAAAACGCAAGCGGCACCATCGGGTCCGGCTTGGGTCTGACCATCGTGCAGGACGTCGCAACTGCCCATGGCGGCACGCTGGAACTAGAGAACCGACAAGGGGGCGGCGCATGCGTTACATTATCGCTCTGATTTTGTTTTTCTTTCCAACAGTTGTATTGGCACAAGCCTGGGAAGACAGACAGGTGTTTAATGCTGAGGCAGGTCAGACCCGCCTGCGGGTGATCTCAAGCACGGATACATTCCTTTTCGCGCCGCTGATTGCCGCGTTTCTTGAGGAGAACCCGGGTATCTCGGTAGATTACATGGTGACGGGCACAGCAGACATCGACCGGATCGTTCGCAGTGCGCCCGCCGACTTTGATATCGTCATTTCCAGTGCAATGGACCTGCAACTAAAATTGGCAAATGACGGTTTTGGGCGGGTAATTGATGACGTCAGGCTGCCGTCTTGGGCGCAATGGCACCAAAGTTTGTTTGCGTTTACGTTCGAGCCCGCGACAATTGTGGTCAACCGTGCCGCTTTTGAAGGTGGCCCCATGCCCGAAACTCGCCAGCAGCTTATTGAAATGCTGCGCGCGCGCCCGGACGAATTCTTGGGGCGCGTGGGGACATATGACATTCGGCAATCCGGTCTGGGCTATCTTTTTGCCACCCAGGATGCCCGCGCATCCGAAACCTATTGGCGTCTGATGGAGGTCATGGGCGGGTTGAATGTTCGCCTGTACTGCTGCTCGGCCGACATGATTGACGATCTTGTCAACGGAGAGATCGCCGTAGCGTACAACGTTTTAGGCAGTTATGCCTCCGCCCGGGCTGGCGGCAAGGACGTGCTAGAGGTCATCCTGCCATCTGATTTTCAGACCACCATGATGCGCACGGCATTGGTGCTGGACGGCACCCCAGAACCTGATGCTGCGGCGACCTTTGTGCAGCATCTTGTTTCAAGCCCTGCAGGAAGCGTTTTTTCTCTTCCGCCGCTGGCGCTCTACGACGCAGGGGCGGAGCGGGAAGCGATTGGGCTCGACCCGGCCCTGCTGACCTTTCTGGACAGGTTGAAGCGCCGCCGGTTTCTGACGGAATGGGAAAGCGCGGTGATCCAGAGATAACCGCGCCGGCTTTACTCTCGGAAAGCGCGATTGAAGTAATCCGCCATCGGTTTGACCAGATAAGACAACGGCGTGCGCTCGTCAGTTTTGATCAGCGTCTCTACCGGCATACCGGGCAAAAGCTCCTGCCCATTGAGACGTTCCAACTGCCCATCATTCAGGGCAACTTCAGCACGGTAGAAGGTTAAACCGGACTGTTCGTCGGTGAACGTGTCCGCCGAGACATTGTTGACCTGCCCGTCCAACTCGGGTGTTTCGCGCTGATTGAACGCGGGAAAGCGCAGGGCCACCGGCTGACCAACATGCAATTGATCCACATTGATCGCATCCACACGTGCGGCAACCAGCAACGGCGTGTCCTGAGGAACGACATACATCATCGGCTCACCCGGCTGTACAACCGACTGCAAGGCGAACACCTGACTTCCGTACACGGTGCCACTGACTGGTGATCGAATGTCCAGGCGAGTCAGGCGTTCGGTCAAAGACAGTCTGCGTTCGGATAGTTCCGCGATCTGTGCCTGTACATCCCGCAAGGTGGTGATGGCTTCTTCTCTCCGGGTTGCGGTCAGTTCGACGATCTGAATCTCGGTAGACGCGATCTGCCCTTTCAGGCGCGCAACAGCAGCTTCCAATCGGCCAATCTCACCGGTCAGGCTGGCCTCTTCCCGTTGTAAGGCAAGCACCCGGCTGGTTTGCGTCAGACCTCGTTTCAACAGGCTTTGCTGATCTTCCAGTTCATCCTCAATCAATTCGACCTGACGACGCAGCGAGACCAACTGGGCCTGAGTGCCTTCGATTTCGCTTTCGATCTGAACCAACTGTTTGCGCAGCTGTTCATCTTGTCTGGTCAGCGTCTCAAGCCGGGCTTCGAACAGGTTCAGCTGGCCCGAAATCAGGTCGGCATCAATTTCATACTCAGTCTGAACCTCACTCAACCGTGTGGCCAGCTCAGCGGATGTCAGGCCATCCCTTTCCGCCTCCAGCCGAGCGCGCCGCACCAGCAGTTCGAAAAGCTGTGCCTCGACAATCGTCTGTTCGGAGGACAGGAAAGTATCGTCCAGACGTATCAGCATGTCGCCCGATGACACCACATCCCCGTCGCGCACGAAAATCTCGCCGACCACGCCACCATCGAGATGTTCCACAACCTGGCGATTGCTTTGCACTTCGATCACACCCGAAGACACGATGGCCCCGGCCAAACGCGTTTTGACAGACCAGATGCCCAATCCGCCGACCAGAATGACAAGGGCTGCAAACCCGACCAGCGCAGGAATCTTCATGCTCCAGATCTGAGCTGGGTTCTGTGCAGATTTCTTCGCCATTATTCACCTACGGGGCTGAGCTTGCGCTTAATCGCGCCTGCGTTCTGGACCATTGCGCCCAGGACTTCGTCCCGGCTACCGAATCTCACAACCTGTCCTTTTTCGACCACGGCCAGATCGTCACATTCCGAGATGGCCTGTGGGCGGTGCGTCATGATGATCGTGGATTTGCCCGCTTCCTTCAGACCTCTTACAGCCGCGTTCAACGCCTCTGTGCCGTCGGCGTCCAAGGCAGAGTTCGGTTCGTCCAATATCAGAAGAACTGGGTTGCCATAGAGGGCGCGGGCCAGAGCGATCCTCTGTTTCTGACCCCCGGATAGTTGACTGTCATTGCCTTCAAGGAACGTGCCGTAGCCCTTTTCCAGTGACAGGATCAATTCATGAGCGTTGGCTTTCTTGGCCGCCGCCACAACGGCTTCGGAGTCCGGCTTTTCAGACATACGGGCGATGTTTTCAGCGACGGTTCCGTTGAACAGTGTCACCTGTTGCGGCAGATAACCTATATGGCTACCCAGATCATTGGGATCATACTGATCCAACGTGGCGCCACCTAGCCTGATCTCGCCTGCGGCGGGGCGCCATAGCCCTAGCAACGCTTTGGCCAATGTCGTCTTTCCCGACCCGCTTTTGCCGATGACGCCCAGTGCTTTGCCGGGCTCGAGCTTCAGGTTTACGCCCCGAAGCGTCGGTGTCGACGTACCAGGGGGAATCACGGTCAGAGATTTGGCTTCCAATTGCGCCTTGGGCACAGGCAGGCGAATCCGTTCTTCTTCCGGTGGCATCAGGTCGAGGAACCGGTTCAGCGACACCCAGGCCGTTCTGGCACGTTCAACGAGGCTCCATTGCCCAACGGCCTGTTCGACGGGCGCAAGGGCGCGACCCAAAAGGATTGAGCCTGCAATCATCGCGCCAGGTGTCATTTCGTTTTGCAAAACCAACCAAGCGCCCAGGGCCAGCATGGCAGATTGAAAAAACAGCCGTAACGACTTGGTCAGCGACGTAAAGCTACCGGTCCAATCGCTTGCTGCAATGGACTGACGTAAAGCGTCCGAACGCTGGTTCAGCCATCGTTTGGTCACGTCCGCTTGCATACCCTGCGACCGTACAACCTCAGCCGCTTGTCTGGCGTGTTCAGAAAAAGCGTTGGCCCGCGCGCTTGCGGATTGGGCTTCGGCCACTTTTCGGCTGGTCATCGCCTGATTAAGTAGCGCAATTGCCACAAGCAGCACCCCACTGGTCACTGCCAACCATCCCAAAAGAGGGTGAAACAGGAAAATCGCGCCTAAGAAGACGGGTGTCCATGGTATGTCCATGACGGCCAGCAGAACCGGTGATGAGCACAGGTTTCTGATGGACTCCAGATCACGCAAAGCCGTTGCCGGGGCCGAGCGGACCTGCGGAACAAGCGAGCGGCGCATTGTGGCCTCAAAAACCCGTTCATCCAGCTGAGACTGAAACCGCGCGCCAAATCGGGCAACGATACGTCCTCGCGCAAAATCGAGCATGGCCATCAACGCGTAAAGCAGAGCGACCAGCAAGAACAAAGCAGTCAGAGTTTCCACCGCGCGCGAAGCCAGAACCCGGTCATATACCTGCAGCATGAACAAGGGACCGGTCAGCATCAGCAGATTGACGAAGATGCTGAACAAGAACGCCAGCGCCAGAAAGGCGACGCCTTGATTCCGCACGTTGCGCAGTTCGTGGCGGGGGGGCGCAGTTAAGCGGTGTTCAGGTTTCACTGTTATCAATCCACATCATTTAGGGAAGCATCGCCGCATTTAGAAAGCTAGTTCAGCATTGCCAAGTTTGCACACACTATTTTGAGCAAGAAACCGCAAACGCGATACTAAAAAGCGGCATCATTTAGCCGTTGTTTCCTATTTGCGCAAGACAGGTCCACGCGGACGTCGTGGCGCAAATTTCGGTTTGACGATGTATTTCGTGTGATCACTCTCGGGACCGTGTCCATCGCAAAATGAGGTTGGCGGCAATGGGTGCACCGATGATGATCAGCACAATCCGTGTCAGATGGTGGGTGATTACAAAGCCCAGATCAGCACCCGATACGATGGCCAGAACCGTCATCTCGGCCTGACCGCCGGGGGCAAAGGCCAGAAATGCTTCGACGGGGTGCCCCAGTCCTAAGCTTGTGACTATGGCGGTGAATGCGGCTGCCAGAATCGCAAGCACGACAACATACGAAACACCCGCTGCCACAACGCGGCGCAATTCAGTCCAGGTTACGCCAACAAACTGCACACCGATTCCGCATCCAATGAAGAATTGAGCGGCCAGCACGGCCTCGCGCGGGGGACGGGAGTGGATGAAATCGCCCAATGACAGCGCAGCAGTCAGGATCATGGGCCCCAGTATGGACGCGCCGAACAGGCCAATGCGTTCGCCCCCTTTCCAGCCGACCAGTGCTGCCATCACCATCAGCGCCAATTCATGCAACGGAAGATCGCGGGCGGGCTGACCGATCGGGTTGGTCAGATTTGCATCATACAACACCGTCAGGATTATCGGGGCGAGGGTGACGATGATCAGAACGCGTGTTCCATGTATCAACGACAGAGTGCGCGGATTGGCGCCGGCCTCAGTGCCGAAGATGATCATGTCCTGAAGACCGCCCGGCATTGCCGCGTAGAACGCGGTTTTCGCGTCGAAACCCCAAACCTTGCGGAAAAACGGAACGCCAACCAGCGCGATTAGCAGAATGAAGAAGGGGACCAACAGAATCGATGCGGCCATCTTTGGCAGCTGGGCAAATAGGGCGGGTGTAATCGACGCCCCCACTGCGACGCCCAGTATGGTACGCGCGGCTACCGAAATCTGCCCGAACCCCGCCATCGGGGCATGAGCCAGAGCCGCAATCAGGCATGCGCTCATCGGGCCGAACAAGAAGGGCAGCGGTAGGTTCAGCGCCCAGAACACCCCCGTGCCCAGAACCGCCAGGCTGAACGTCACGGCCCGTTTGGCCATGAGAGAGGGTGCGTTCGTGAGGGAAGGCAAGATGCAGGTTCCGACGTCGTTGACTCAGTATGTATCCAAATGTATGCAATAGGACGCAAGAGAGCAAGAGAGCCTGTGATGACAATTCAAGACGCCGCCATACAGCCCGGCCCACAAGGCAATTCTGCGTACCAACGCCTTCTGGACGAGGTTCGCGATGGCACGCTTCTGCCCGGCGATCGCCTGCGTGAGATTGAACTGTCCCAGCGGCTGGGTGTCAGCCGGACCCCTGTGCGCGAAGCGATCCGACAGTTGGAAGCGGACGGGCTGGTCACGCATGTTCCGCGGCAGGGCGCGACTGTACGCAGTCTAGATTACGCCGAGGTAATGGAGCTGTATGAAATGCGCGCGGTGCTTGAGGGCACTGCGGCCCGGCTGGCAGCACGTGCGGCGTCAGACATAGAACTGGATGAGTTGGACATATTGAATGACCGGCTTGCCGAGGCAGGCACTGGTCCCGACGCGGCTCAGATCAACAGGATTTTCCATGCAACGCTCCTGGATGCCGCCAAAAACCGGTTTTTGGCCAAGTCTATGCTGTCTCTGCAAAAGGCGTTGCTGATCTTAGGGCCTTCGCAATTGTTGGACAGCGAGCGATCCGAAGCGGCGGTGGCTGAGCATCGACGCATCATGGTTGCGCTGAAAGCCCGCGATGGTGCTGCGGCTGAAGCGGAAATGCGCGCGCATATTCAGGCTGCGCAACGGATGCGGATTCGTGCGTTGCAGGAACGCGACCGCTCAATCGACGAAAATCAGTAGGCAGGCAGAACATGGCAACCCAAACGGAAGTTTACGATATTGCCGTGATTGGCGGAGGAAACGCGGCTCTGTGTGCGGCGATGACGGCAGCCGAGGCCGGTGCCCGTGTTTTGATCCTTGAAACAGCCCCAAAACCCTATCGCGGGGGGAACTCGCGCCACACACGCAACTTTCGTTGTATGCATCAGGGCCCTTTGGGTCCCTTGGTCGACGCCTACAGCGAAGATGAATATCTATCGGACCTTTTGAAAGTCACTGATGGCAAAACGGACGAACATCTGGCCCGACTGGCCATACGAACGTCAGAGGAATGCCTGCCGTGGATGGAAGAGCGCGGGGTTCGCTTTCAACCGTCCCTGTCCGGGACACTTTCTTTGGCACGTACAAATGCCTTCTTTATGGGCGGCGGCAAGTCTCTGGTGAACGCGTTTTACAGGACAGCGGCTGGTCTAGGCGTTGACGTGCTGTATGAGGCCGCAGTGACGCATTTGGAGTTAAATGGCGATCAAGTTGAATGGGTGGACTACACCTACGAAGGACGCTCTCATCGCATAGCGCCAAAGTCCGTCATCGTTGCCTCGGGCGGATTTCAGGGGGACACGGACTGGCTTACCCGCGCTTGGGGGCCTGCGGCGCAGAACTTTCTGATCCGAGGCACGCCGTATAATCGGGGCGTTGTCCTGGCCGATCTTCTTAAACAGGGCGTTGAGAGCATTGGGGATCCCACGCAGTGCCACGCCGTGGCCATTGATGGACGCGCGCCGAAATTCGACGGCGGCATCGTCACCCGCCTGGACTGCGTGCCGTTTTCTATCGTCGTGAACAAAGACGCAGAGCGATTTTATGACGAGGGAGAGGACGTCTGGCCAAAGCGATACGCGATCTGGGGTCGCCTGGTGGCGGCACAGCCGGATCAGGTGGGCTATGTGATCATTGATGCGACGTCGCTAAACCTATTCATGCCATCCGTTTTCCCGCCGCTCAAGGCGGACACGTTGGAGGAACTGGCAGAGATGATGGGACTGCCTGCCGACAAGCTGACCGCAACGGTCAGCGAGTTCAATGCGGCCTGCGGTGACACCACCGGGTTTCATCCAACTGAGTTGGATGGGGTCGCAACCGCCGGATTGAGCCCGCCCAAGACCAACTGGGCCCGGCCGATTAATGAGCCGCCCTTTTACGGTTATTCGCTGCGCACCGGCGTGACCTTCACTTATCTGGGGTTGAAAGTTGACGACAACGCGCAATGCTCAACATCTGATGGCAAGATCAAAAACCTTTGGGCGGCAGGGGAAACCATGGCCGGGTCCATTCTGGGGCAGGGTTATCTGGCCGGTTTTGGCATGACCATCGGAACCGTTTTTGGGCGCGTCGCAGGACGTGAGGCCGCTGCTTATGCAAATTGATCTGATACAGGAAGCCCGCCGTCAGGCCGAGATCTGCAATGCATGCCGGTATTGCGAAGGCTATTGCTCAGTCTTCCCTTCGCTGCATTCGGAGCGCGCCTTCTCAGATGGTGACATCACGCAATTGGCCAATCTCTGCCACAACTGCCGCGGGTGTTACTATGCCTGCCAGTACACGGCACCGCATGAGTTCGATTTGAACCTGCCCAAAGCACTGGCCGAAGTTCGTCGGGACAGTTGGGAAAGCTTCGCCTGGCCGCAGCCGTTAGTGCGCCGGTTTCACACCCATGGCGGGGCCATAGCCATGGCGCTTGTGGTTGGATTTGCCGCGTTGTTCTGGGCAATCCGCGCGATTGGATCCAGCGGAGGAGAAGGTTTCTACGCCGTCCTGTCCCACAATGCGATGGTCGCGATTTTTGCGCCCGCTTTCCTGTTGCCGCTTTTCAGTATCGCTATTGGCCTCAGGCGCTATTGGACCGCGGTTGGCGGAACGCCCGTTCAGTTGGCAGACCTTAAGGTGGCTGTTGAACGCGCCGCAACGATGAGGGACCTGGCTGCAGGCCATGGAGAGGGCTGCAACTTTGAGGATGAAGACAGGTTCAGTCAGGCCCGGCGGCACATCCACCAGGCCATCATGTACGGTTTCCTGTTGTGTTTCGCCGCTACTTCCGTCGCAACCATTCTGCACTATGGCTTTGGTTTGCAGGCACCATACGGGTTTTGGTCCTTACCCAAACTGTTCGGGGTTTCAGGCGGCATCCTGTTGACCATAGGGTGCGGAGCCATGGTAATGCTGAAACAGAAATCGGATTCAGACCTTGGGGACAAATCCGCCTGGAGTGGAGACATCGGTTTTATATTGCTGCTTGGTTTTGTTGGGCTGAGCGGGCTTGTTCTCTATGCCCTCGGCGCGACGCCGTTGATGCCAGCCCTATTAGCCATCCACTTGGGATCTGTTCTGACGTTTTTCGTTCTGACACCGTTCACAAAAATGGCGCACGGGTTCTACCGCCTCGCGGCTCTTGTCAGGGATGCACAACGAAAGCGTAGCCTCTAACGGCTGAATTGAAGCTTATAGGGAATCGGATGTTTTTCGAGCCCGTCAGATTACCAAGAGCATTGGCGAAGGGTAGGGCAAATGCGCGGCTGTCGAATGTCACTTTCAGTTTGAGTATTTCGTGCATTGTATGGCCGCACAACTTTCTATCGCCGCAACGAAATCAGGGACTGGACGGGACCTATCTGCTCCCGGACCGGTGAAGGTGGTCAGATGCGCCGCTCCAATCATGGTTTGTCGGTCCTCAGGTTGCGCAAGACTGCTTGCGTAACAGTCGCCGTATCGGCTGATCCCCCAAGGTTAGGTGGCAGCAACCTTGCGTTCAGAAAGTCGTCCACAGCCCGCTTGATGGCATCAGCAGCCTCGGGCCGACCAAAGCTATGCTCGAACATCGTCGCCACCGACAGGATCGCGCCTAGTGGGTTGGTGATCCCCTGCCCGGAAATGTCAGGTGCACTGCCATGCGTTGGCTCGTAGAGCCCACCCTTCACGGGGTGCTCGTCGCACCCGATCTGTTCCACCGTTTCACTCCAGAGCTTTCCGCTCTCCATCACGTTGGATTTGTCCAGCGACGTCACGTGACCCCGCCGCCCGCGCTGGCCTCAAGGCATCGTACATGTCCAACTTGATCCGCAGACGGGTCAGCCCATATGTTTCTGTGATCGGTCCATCGAACGTGATGTCGTCCCATTCCGGTCCACCCACAGTGCCAACCAATATGGCATTCGCAGCTCGTGCCTTGGAAACAACCGCATCGGTGCAGAATGTGCCATGCGCATCCCATGACGCACCACCAAGAAGATCCTCCTCAATGTCGACCGCCACGTCGAATTGTCGGGCAACCTGACGCAACACCTGCAACCCGCTGTCCACGACCTCGGGGCCAATGTGGTCACCGCCAAGGCCGAGCACCTTGAGTGGCCCGTTCATCCCGCCATCCCTTGCTGCAGCACCATATGTATGGCACCTGGATCTAGATCTCGTTGAAGCAGGCGTAGGCTGGTGTGAAAGTCATCCAGATCAACGGAAGACGTCAGGACTGCGCGCGCAGATGTTTCCGCTTTGAACCCGGTCCGCCCATGCAGCCGCCGCTGATTGTCGAATAAGGTCACGCATCTTCGGTTGCGAGGTGGACGGGGTGTTCAACGCTGCCACTTGCGAATGGGTCATAGGGTTCACCCGCCATGACTGGCGGGTCGAACTTGGCTGAGTGCAATTTCTCCAAGAACAACGGTGTTCGCCATAGCACTGTGATTCAGACGGGTGCCAATCAGCCGATGGAAGGCTGAAGACGTTCCATCTGCTTTTCAGTCAGCCAGAACAAATGGCTCGTTTGCACCAACTGAAACTCAGTGGCTTGAAACACGCTGCTGAGATCGTGGCAGCCAAAAAAATGGGTACAGATTCTAAGAAAGCGGGGCAATTCGCTTCGCTCCGGTGTTGTTACAGTTTGTCGAACAGACGGCCCGGCAGTGCGTCGTGGCGTGGCAGGTTCAGGGCCTGCATCAGGCAGAATATCATCGCTTGGTTCGAGGTGACGACCGGTTTTTCCAACGCCGTTTCGATCCGCTCGATGGCCTCGACCGAGCGCATGTCGGTGCAACTGAGAACGATGACCTGCGCGTCGGTGTGGTCAGCCTGACAGGCCAGGTCAAAAACTTCGTCGGGTGTCAGCTCTCCCTGACCGTAATTGCCCAGTTCGCGGCCGACATCGGCGCAGTGTACGGTTTCGAAACCGTTTTCAGCCATGAACGCTATGGCCTGAGCATTGATCTCACCCAGATAGGGAGAAGAAAATCCGACCTTCGTGACCTCCAGCGCCTTGATGGCGGCGATCAGTGAACCGGCGGCGGTCAGGGACCGTGCCCCGGAACCGGATTCAATCTGCCGCGCCAGATCGGCGTCGAAAGACGGACCATGGGTCAAGGTGGCCGAGGTGCAACCATACAGCACCACGTCCGGTCGCACCCCAGATATCATGCGCAGGTCGTGACTGATATCCGAGGCGCCCAGACCAGCCATCTGGTTCGCGCCCGGAATCTCGTCCACGTCATAGCCGCCCATGCGCTGGAAATGAACGGTGGTGTTTGGCGGGCGCAGCATCTCCATATCCGGTTCCAGATTGGTGTTGGTGAACGGCACCAGAACACCGATCCTGGCTGCGGTGCGTGTCTCGGTCATGTCAACACTCCTTTCAGCACGTTGCGCGCCCTGTCCATCACGTCGGGGGGGCAGATGGTGGCACGCAGACAATCAGGCAAGCCATAGCCGCCCATGCCGCGCATCAGCAGATGTTCAGCCCGCAGCGCCACATCTGCCGCCTGCGCCTGCGCGGCCGAGGCAAAGCGGATCAGCACGAAATTGGTGTGGCTTTCGGGCACTGTCAGGCCCAGATCACGGCAGTTCTGCGCAAACCGGTCCCGGATCGCCGCCGTCTGCACCACCACATCATGCATATGAACCTGATCGCGCATCGCTGCTGCTGCTGCCGCCTGCGCGGCGATCGAGATATTGTTTGGGTTCAGTAGTTTGCGTATCTCGCCTGCGAGCCGGCCAGGGAAATACCCCCATCCGGCCCGCGCCCCGGCCAGCCCGTAGGCTTTCGAGAAAGTGCGCGTTATCACCGTATCCCCCTGATCCGCCAGCGCGAAGATTTCGGCGGGGTCGTTGGTGGGGTCGGCAAACTCGGCATACGCCTGATCTACCACCAGCAGCACATCGCGGGGCAGGGCGGCGCGCAGGCGGGTGATCTCGGAATTCGCGATCAGCGTGCCGGTGGGATTGCCCGGGTTGCAGACAAAGACGATGCGGGTCTTGGGCGTGACAGCGGCCAGAAGCGCATCGATCGAAACGGTCAGATCGACCTCGGACGCGACGGTGTATTCAGCCTGCGCCTGCGCCGTGGCCGAGGCGACAAAGGCATAGCCGTATTGTGTCCCAAGCACCTGATCACCCGAACCGGCAAAGGCGCGGATCAGACAGCCGATCAGCTCCATCGACCCGGCCCCGCACAAAATACGGGCAGGGTCCAGCCCGTGCGCCGCAGCAATCGCGGTCCGCAACTCGGGCCATTCTGGATCGGGATAGAGTGTCAGATCAGACATCGCCGCTTGTCCCGCAGCCACAGCAGCCGGGCTGGCGGGAAAGGCGCTTTCGTTTTGCGCCAGCGAAACGGTCTGCGCGCCGCCCAGATCAGCCAGCGCATAAGCGGCCATGGCCCCGACGGAAGGTACCGGACGGATCATGCGTCACCCCCGTATATTTTGGCGCCAGCGGCGCTGACCAGGCCGCGTTTCATATCCAGCGACAGCGCATCGGGATCGCGATCCGCAGGATTGCCGAACCCGCCGCCGCCGGGGGTGTCGAAGATCAGGTAGTCACCCCCTTCGACCCGCAGCTCGCCCTTGCCCGGAATGTCGCTATCTCCATCACGCAAACGGATGCGCCCGGGCGCGCCGGGTTCGCCACCCATGCGGCCAAGAGCGGGGAATTTCAGGCGTTCGACCGACAGGAAGACAATGAAGGGCGCATCGTTGGACGAGGTCATCTCGATCCGTTGTCCCAGCCCGCCGCGATATTTGCCCGCACCGCCGGAATCCGGGCGCAGTTCGCGCCGCCAGATGGTGACGGGCGCGACGCTTTCGGTAATCTCGACCTGACTGCCGAACACACCCGAAGGGTAGGCGGTGGCCGACAACCCATCCGCATGAGGCCGCGCGCCGGTGCCGCCATTGTGCACAGGTTCAACCGCGAATTTCCGCCCGCCGTCACGGGCCACCTCGGGCGCGTGTCGCATCGGCAGGTCGAACATGCAGCTTGCGCCTTCAGCCGGGACCTGATCGGGCAGGGCCTGATGCAGGCAGCCCAGCACCAGATCGGGTGTGACCTGACCCAGCGTGTGTCGCATCGCGACCGGCGCCGGGCGCTGCGCGTTCAAGATACAGCCTTTGGGGCCGTCCACTGTGAACGGCTCCAGCGATCCGGCATTGTTGGGGATGTCCGAACCGACAATGCAGCGTAGCGCGAAGACGGTATAGGCCGTGGCATAGTTCAGCGGCACGTTGATGCCCTTGCGTGAACAGCCCGAGGTACCGGTGAAATCCACATGCATCCCCGACTTGGTGACGGTCAGGGTGGCATGCAACTCCAGCTCGTTCTCATAGCCGTCCATCTTCAGAACGTTCCTGTAGACGCCTTCGGGCACTTCGGCGATGGCCTCATGCGTGCCGCGGCGCGAGGTGTCGATGATGTAGGACCCCAGCGCTTCCAGATCGTTCAGGCCGAATTCGTCCATCATCGCCACCAGCCGGCTCACCCCGGCCTCGCAGCAGGCGATCAGGGCATAGATGTCACCTTCGTTGGCGATGGGCTCGCGGCTGTTGGCGCGGATGATGTCCAGCAGCAGTGCGTTGGGGGTGCCTTCCTCGACCAGCTTGCAGGGCGGGATCAGCAGCCCCTCGTCATAGATATCGGACCCTTCAGGCCCCATGCCCAGGCCGCCCAGATCGACCAGATGCGAGGTGCAGGAGGTGAAGCCCACCACCCTGCCATCCTTGAACGCAGGCATCATCAGCAGGAAGTCGTTCAGATGCCCCGAGGCCAGCCACGGATCGTTGGTCATGTAGATGTCGCCCGGTTTCATGGTCTGAACCGGGAAGGCTTCGCGCAGGTGCTGTACCGCCTCGGCCATGGTGTTGATATGGCCCGGCGTTCCGGTCACGGCCTGTGCCAGCATCCGGCCGTTCACGTCGAAAATCCCGGCCGAGATATCGCCGCATTCACGCACGATGGGGGAAAAGGCGGCACGGATCAGGGTCTGGCCCTGTTCCTCAACCACGGCCAGCAGGCGGTTCCACATCACTTGAAGGCGGGCGGGAGAAAGATCGGCAGTCGTCATCATGCGCCTCCTTTCTGGTCCTGAACTAGGACGAGGTTTCCTATTGCATCCACATGGGCCGAGAAATCGGCCGAAACCAGCGTTGTGGTTTGCGGCTCGTGGATCAGCGCGGGGCCACACAGGTGATCCCCGGCTTTCAGATCATCCCGCGCCACAAACGCGGCCTGTTTTAAGGCCCCGTCCACATCGCAGATGATCGGGCGGGTGTCCGATGCGGTGATCGTCGTCAACGCGGGTGACTCGGGCAGGGGCGGCACGGCGCTGTCGCTTGTGGCGACGCGAACCGCCCAGTTCAGGATCTCGATCTGCATCCCCGGCACCGGGCGCGAGAATTGCTTGCGGTATTGTTCCTCGAATGCGGCGGTCAGCGGGGCGATGTCCCCTGTCGCGAGGGGGCGGTCGGGCAGGGTGATCTCGATCTCGTGCCCCTGACCGTTATAGCGCATGAAGGCGGTGCGCAGGGTTTCCGTTTGGGCATCGCCCGCGCCCAGTGTGACCACATCCTGTGCCTCGGTTATCATGGCGTCGAACAGGGCGTTGACCTCGTTGATCTCCATGTTGTCCAGCAGGGAATAGCGCGAGCGGACGATCTCGAAGCTGACCGGCGCGAACAGGAAACCCACAGCCGACCCAACGCCCGGGTTGGGCGGGATCACGATGCGGCCAACACCGGCGGACCGTGCCACGCGGCTGGCGTGCAGCGGCCCGTTGCCGCCAAAGGCGATCATCGTGCGCGGGCCCAGATCCTTGCCCGATTCCACCGCGTGCATCCGCCCCGCGCTGGCCATGCTTTCATCCACGATGCGGCTAACCCCGTCAGCCGCCCCCACTGCATCCAATTCGAGCCGCGACCCGATCACCTGGCTCAGCGCCTGTTTCGCATTTTCGGGGTCCAGCTTGATATGCCCCTCGGCAAAGGTGTCAGGAACGATATAGCCCAGCGTAATGTCGCTGTCGGTGACGGTCGGATCGGTGCCGCCACGCATAAAGGCGACGGGGCCGGGCTCGGACCCCGCCGATTTCGGCCCCACGGTCAGACGGCCCAGCCGGTCGACCCCGGCGACGGACCCGCCCCCCGCGCCGATCTCGATCATCTCGATCACTGGGATGCGCACCGGCATCCCCGATCCTTTGATGAACCGCGCCGCGCGGGCAATTTCGAACTGGCGCGAAGTTTGCGGGCGGGCCTTGTCGATCAGGCACAGCTTGGCGGTGGTCCCGCCGACGTCAAAGGACAGAACCTGATCCAGTTCGGCGCGCGCGGCAATGCGGGCGGCCAGAATGGCACCCCCGGCGGGCCCGGATTCTACCAGCCGGACCGGGAACCGTGCGGCGGTGCGCACAGTGCACATGCCGCCCCCTGCGGTCATCATCAGGATCGGGCAGGTCACGCCTTCGGCCTCGAACCGATCGACGAACCGCGCCAGATAGGTCTGCATCAGCGGCTGGATATAGGCATTGGCGACAGTGGTGCACAGCCGGTCGAATTCGCGTGCCTCTGGGCTGACCTCAGACGAGATTGAGACGGTCAGTTCCGGGCGTTCTGTGACCAGCACATCGCGCAGTTTTCGTTCATGCACGGGGTTTGCATAAGCGTGCATCAGGCAGATGGCAATGGCCTCGGCCCCGCTGGCGTCGATGTCATCCAGCAACGCGTCGATGGCCGCATCTTCGAGTTCAATCAGAACGCGGCCATCCGCGGCCATCCGCTCGCGCACGGTCAGCGCGCGTTCGCGTGGCACCAGCAGATCGGGCTTTTCCAGATTGATGTCATATTGCGAATAGCGCCGCTCATAGGCGATTTCCAGAATGTCGCGGAACCCTTCGGTGGTGACTGTCGCCACGACCGCGCCGCGCCGTTCAATCAGCGCATTGGTTGCAAGAGTCGTACCATGAACAAAGCCGGTCACATCACCCAACACGCGCCCGGATTGCGCCATCACGCGCATCGCGCCTTCCAGGGCGCCGTCGGCGGGGTTTTGATGAGTGGTCAGGGTTTTGGTCGAGGCGAGGATCGTATCTTCGCCGGAAACAAGAACCGTATCGGTGAAGGTGCCGCCAATATCAGTAGCCAGGCGCAGCGTTTGAGTTGTCATTAAATCTTCCGAAATTTCCGTGGTCACAGCAGGATGCCAGAGGGCCTTGGCCCAGCGATCAGGCCGGGATCACAAGATCACAGCCAGTGGCGCGGCGATCCATGGGATTGGAAATGCATATCGGTTTCATGGAATCCATCATTGCGCGACGGATTTCGCTCATCAAGGGTTTTGTTGGAAAGTTTCCGGTGTTGTCACAATAACCGCTGCTAGATTGCTCATGCCCAGTTTGGAACGTAGTTGGTATCGATGAAATCACCTGCCGCCAACCACAAGACCACCGCTGTCGACCTCAAATCATCGCGCATGCGGTGTGGCTGTAACCATGACATTACCCAATCTCGTCAACGGTAGGTTTGTTGTCGAAACAGGTCTGCGGATCATCGTCCAGGTGCCGGATACCCACGCACAGAAGATCGTTGACGCGGTCCTGGTCGAGAATACCCTCAAGTACGTTGACTACGATTGCGTTACATTCCGGACCACGCCCGGGGTCCAGCAATTCAGATCACTGGGAAGCGGGCGCAACGCGGCGACATCACATGCGGTCGAGGTGCCCTGTGTGGAACTGTCTTTCTTTCTGGGCAGAGACGAAGCAAGGGCCGTGCAGGTGCTCCGAGAGGTATTTTCCTCTCACCCCTACGAAGGAGCCGGTAGTATTCGTTGTGCCGTGCGCGCGGACGCTCCATATCCGGGGAATGGACGAAGACAATCCCAACAGGTTCTGGAACAACAATGCCGAAGATTGGGTGCCGGAAGAGCATCAGTAGACCAAAGTCCCGTTTCGCCCTTGCGAAGCGCTGTTTTGGCTGACCCGGCCTCGGGTCCAGGATGGCTTCGCAAAGTTATGCCTTTGGATTGTTCCTCTTGCTGAATTGGCTCGTTAAGATGGTGTTAGAGGCAACAAGCAGGAATACCCGATGAGTCGTGCAATCTTCATCCCATTAGCGGCTTTTGTTCTAGGCCTCTTTATGAATACTGAGCCTACAGCGGCGGCCTCACTCGGAAGATACGAGGTTTTTGGTGTTGAAGAGGGTGACATGCTGAAGATGCGTGCTGGACCAGGAACAGGCTTTAATGTGATCGTTGGGCTTCCAAATGGAACCGCCTTGCGGGTTCACAGTTGCGAACAAACCGGTGGCACCCGTTGGTGCCGAGTATCGCTGGATCGCGCGCGTAGTCTAAAGGGTTATGTATCCTGGGCCTATTTACGAGAAAGATGATCGGATGCACCCTGTGGTCCCCGCCCAAACAGCACCTTAACAGGTCGGTGGAACCCCCCATCTTTGCCGTTGGGTTCTTTGGCACCTGTATTTCTGGGCTGCCAGGAACAACACAATTGTCGGATCAGCCGTAACCCAGCCGAAAAAACCTGCCTCCAAGGGAAAATGGAGCAGGAGGCGCTTAGGCTGGTTTCCCTGAATGGTTCTTCTCGGACCGGACAGTTCGAACTCGAACGCGTTCAGATTTTGCTCTTGCGGCAAGCGGAGGCTTTGACGGGCCGCTTTGTCGCAAAGCTCTGATCGCAATTGAAATCGTAGTATCAGATATGAATCTGCCGTCCCGAACGGACGCGAGATAGGTCTGCCAGCAAGATGCCGCGCTTGCTCCGAGGTCAGCTGTGAGCCCGAAAACGGCGTTTGCAAATGCTTAACAGCTTTCAATGAGAGCGTTAGGCGGTTTGTTCCGACAGAATTTCCTCTGCGATCAGAATCACATCGCGGAGGAACAGGTCTATGTCCTTGCGTTGGGTGCGGTGATTGTTGAACGCGCAGCGAAGCCCATGTTTGCTCTGCACCGTGGTGTCCGAAGGCATAGCGAGTCCGCGCTCCTGAATCCGAAGCATAATTTCGGTATTGAGTACTTTGGTTGCATCTTCACCTGCCGCTAGATGCCGGAAACAAACAATGTTGAGATCTACAGGAGCGACAAGTTCCAGAAGCGGATGCGCCTCTACCTGTTCAGCCATATAACGTGCAAAGCCTATGTCTTGCGCAATGAGGCGCCCGAACTTTGCCGCCCCTTGTTCCTTGAAAGCCATCCAGATTTTCAACGCGCGAAAGCTTCGGCTAAGGTCTAGGCCGTAGTCTGCAAGGAACTTCCCGGCAATCATTCCGCGTTCCTGGAGTTGCAGGTAGGGGCCGTGCATCTCGAATGTCTTGAAGTGCGCTTCGGGATCCTTGATCAGTACAGCACCAGCGTCAAAGGGTGTGTGCAGCCATTTGTGGGGATCAATGGAAACGGAATCGGCGCGTTCGATCCCGGTGACCAGATGAGCGTGCTCGGGGGCAAGGCGCAATACACCGCCGATGCATCCGTCAACGTGGAACCATAGGCCCTCGCGCTCACACAGGTCGGCAATCGCGGTCAGGTCATCAATCGCCCCGGTGTTTGTTGTTCCAGCCGTTCCAATCACGCAAGCAGGTTGCAATCCATTCGCGCGATCTTGCCTGATCGCGTCTTCGAGGGCGTCGAGCCGCATTCTTTGGCGGTCATCGCTCACAATTTCCACCAGTGCTTTGGCGCCAAGGCCCAGCGTCTCCAACGCCTTCTGGTGACAGCTATGGACCTGATCAGAGGCGTAAAACCTAAGTGGTTTATCCAGCGCGGCAATACCATCCTGGCGCACATCATACCCGGCGGTAAAATTGCGGATCACAGTATGCGCCACAAGATTTGCCATTGACCCGCTGCTGGTCAGAGTACCACTCGCATTCTTGGGAAATCCCACAATTTCTTTTAGCCAATCAACGACTTGCTGTTCGACCTGCGCCGCACCTGTGTTGCCACCCCCAAGATTGCTGCCTTCTACGGCCGCGAGAAAATCACCCAATGCACCAGTGAAATTGCTGGCACCCATGTACCACCCCCAGAAACGTGGATGGATATTGCCCATGGGATACGCACGCACGGTCGCCTGATATTCATCGTAGACCTGCTCCAGAGACGAGGGATGGTCCGGCAAACCAGACTGGAAGGTGGCATGGACATTGTCGGGCATGGAACTCCAAACAGGGCGCTCTCGCACCTGTTTTAGATGGTCGACGGCCTCATCAACCATCCTGTGCGCGAGTACGCGGCTGGCCTCCCAATCGTCCGGATCAAGAGTTAACTTTTGGTGTTTCTCCATCAACAGCATCCCTTTGTTTCGAAGGAAAGAGTGATCGATAAGTGCATTCAGTGCAATCGTTCTACCGTCAGGTTGAATCTCCAACAGACGGTGAGTCCTGGTGGAGCGATGGTGGATCGGAAGGCTTATGCGTGGGCGTCCTACAGATTGGCGAAACAGCTTTATTGTCCGCAGAGCCACCATCCGATTATGGAAAATGCTGCGCTGTGCACGGACGTCCGCTTGGGGAAGCTGCACTGCAGAGTCGGGGGCATCGATGCGCGGGAACAATGGGCCGTCTTCGACTTAGCGAGATGGGTCCGCCAGCATGATGCCGCGCTTGCTCCGAGGTCAGTTGAGAGCCCGAAGTGACCAATGCTGCAAGATGCATGAATGTCTGCGTTCGCCGTCAATGTGTCATGAATGCGAGCTCGTCCCTGCATAGGTGACCCGTCGCAATAGCCATTCAATCGGGCCCAATTTGAACCAAATTCGCCAGACAGTCAGGACCACAATCAGCAAGATCGTGACTAGAATTGCGATGGACGACGCAGTTGCACGGCTTACTTCGCTCCACAAGTCCAACCCGTATGCTGAAAAGATGCTCGACAACAGAATTGATTGACCGAGGTAGATACTCAGGCTTGATCCACCAGCGGCAAGAGCGCGCGACATGACCGGCCCAGGTGGCCGCGAAATCGAGGCGATCACACCGAGGTATCCCAAGGTTGTTATGGGTGCGGCAATGATAGTCAGGGTTGCCCCGGTCGCGGCCGGGCCCCACTGCCATAGACCAGCCCCCAGCAAGCTGAGACCCAACCCCGGTAGCAAGCACAGCCGCCGCGCACGCTGCCAAAGCCGGTGGCAAGCATCGTCAATCATGCCCGACTTCACTGACGCCAGACCAAGGCAAAACCAACCAAGTGCAGAGATTCCTTGGATGATCAGGAAAAGTGGTAACGTGAACGCAAAACCGATACTCCTGAAAATCACAGCATCGAAGAAGCCCCCTTCACCAAAGGCCTCTTCCTCGTACTGGAAGATCTCAGCAGGCGTTTCGGATGGAGCAAAGAGCAAAGGGAGCCCGACGACCAACTGAAGAATAAGCAAAGCAGCCCCAACTTTTGCAAGTCGTGTCGCCGCCCAGTTGCGAAAAAAGTACAGGACAGAGCCAGTGATGGAATAGATCACAAGGATGTCGCCGGGAAAAAACAAGCAACCATGCGCGATCCCCAAGAGTAATAGGCCGATCATCCGATTGCGATACATGTGGCCAAAAGGCAAGGCGCGACGTTCCGCGGAACCCATCAGAAACCCAAGTCCAACCCCAAACATAAAAGAAAACAGGCCGTAGGTTTTAAGTAAGGCCAACCCATTGATAAGCCAAAGGACTACCTCATCGCCAAAGGTCTCTCCGACGGATTCAGTGAAGCCGTACAATGCAGAAAATGCGATGTACTAGACGTTGACGATCACAATGCCGAAGAGGGCAATGAGTCTCAGATAATCGGGCATTAGGGCGCGGTCATGCGTCCCTTTCACAGCAAGGCTTTCTTTGGATACATGTACGAAATTCTCCAGCGGGTCGTTGGGCTTTACTCGCCCAAAAGTCCTGCCTTGCCCAAGTCGATTGCAATTGCGGCTTCGTCGTGAAAGTTCGTTTCAGGCATTTTCAGGTGGAATCGGTCAATAAATGTTGACTCAAAACCTCCATTCTCTTCTCTGCTCAACTACGTTCATGCGCTGATTTCCTTACCTAAATTGAATGGTGAGAAATGAGATTACACCTGCTTGGCGCAAAGGGAGAAAAGATGGGTCAGTTCTGATTCAGTCAGGCTGTCAAACCTGCCCGAGAGATTTTCGATTTCGTCCGCTCGGGCTGTGCCCAATACGGGATCGGCCAGCAAGTGGAACTTCTCCGAAATCTGAACGTCGCTTAATGGCAGATCCGCATCTCCTCGTGGCGTGCGCGGAGCATCTTCAATTCGGCGGCCATCGTTCAGGATCACTGTCACCTGCGCCCAGCGTTTGTCCGTGCTGATCTGGGTCATCTCATCATCATCGATCAACGTGGTTGCGCGGCTGATCCGCAAGATCTCGGGATCATTCAGCGTGTCTGTAGTCAGCTCATCCACTCCAACTTGTCCGCGCACGATCATCGCCGCCACAGGAAACGCGATGGCATATGCAAATTCATCCTGGGATTTGGGCTCGTGCCCTGCCAACCGGGTTGCATAATGGAAGGTACGAATTTCAACGGCAGCAACCTGACTGTGGTGCAACGCATTTTCGCGCATGATGTCGCTTACCGCATCCAGTGAAGGGTGTGCCCAGCGACAGCACGGATAGGCTTTGTAATGCGTGTGATCGACCACGCGCCAACCTTGCCCCAGATCATCCCAAAACGCAGTTGCATCGGGGCCTTCGCAGGTCAAAGCAGGCGCGCCGGTAAACCCTTCCACCGCCAGATAGGCGGCGGTCACACCGCTTGGAGCCCCCCAGCCAACGCCATCGCGCACCATCGATGGATGATCGATGCAACGCATCATCTGGCTTCGCGGGCCATGGTATTCGCCGATACCTGCCGCATGACGTATGTGTTCGGCGTCACCGCCAAGCATCTTTGCGCCAGCTGCAGCAACGCCAACAGCGGTCCAGGCGCCGGACGTGTGATAATCTGCGCAGGTTGCGTGCTGCGCGAGACCGGCCCGATAAGAGATCTCGTAGGCAACTGCCAGCGCCTCGGCAAATCGCTTGCCATCAAGGGGCCGCCCGCTTTCGGCCTGCGCCTGCGCCATTGCAATCAATGCCGGGAAAACCGCTGATCCGGCATGGCCCTTACATGGGGTTGTGCCGTCATGCGCGTCAACACTGTCAATGGTGAAGGCCCCAGCCATTGCGGCACCCACCGGGCTGACGGTGCGCCCATCCATCAGCATCGGGACAGCGCCAGAACTGCCCCCACCAAAAATCATCGGAGCGACGCGTCTGACGATGCCAGACAAGGGGGTTGTTGAGCCAATCGCGGCAACACCCATTGTATCGGTAAAACTACGTCGTAGCGTTTCAAGAACCGCATCCGGCAGATCGTCATAGGTCAGGATCTGTGCGAATTCACCAAATTCAACGCGCATCGATTATGTGCCCTTATTGTGGAGCGTCTCGAACCTTTGACTTATTTGGCTGTCAAAACTTCAGGAAACAAGAAAATTACGTAATTCAATTTTGACCCAAACATCAAGCATCTCTGATCCAAACAAAAACCGGCCCTTCATCGAAGCGGCGGCGAAGGTGTCAAAAGAGCCCTAGTCGGTCATTGCCGAGTGACCCGGTAGCTGCGGGTGGATTAGGCCGCTGTACAGCTCATTGCCGACTTTGGCCGCCAAGTGCTCGTCAATTGTCAGAGTGAAATAATCGAATGTCGGTTGCGAGCCCAACCTGTGAATTCCGTTTTCTCACTGCGTGCGCTCGCAGCGCAGAAATGTCGCGTGGGCGATAGATTTGGTGCCGCCGCGCAGCGAGTAGACCAGCCTTTCATGCGGGCCGCGGCAAGGACAAGAGGCCGAATTCACATGTCGCGGACTTTGCTGCCTTTTGCCGGTGCAGCTATTGCCTAGGCAAAGAAACCTTCGTATTCGCGGCAGCGATCATTCGGCGGCGCGGCAGGTTTCCCAAGGCCGGTCGTTTAATCAAGCCGACTCTGGCTGAATACAAACCGATCTTTCGCCGACATCTGGCCCGGCAATCGAGGAGCGGACAACGCGAAATCGTTCCGAGCACCAACAAAAAGGGTTTCACCTCAAGTATTTGGGCTTTTCCGATCTCTCAAACCCAATCTGGCAAGACTTGTTTCTCGCCGGTTAGTCCTGGCTAAGGTCGAGGCGGCCTGCGTTGAGCCAATCTGACAATTCTGTTCGTTCGCTTGGGTCAGGAGGTCCGGCGGCTGTCGGGGGGTCAACTGGCAACGGATTGTCTGATCCTATTACCTCTCGAACGGTTACGGACTCCGTCGATATGTTCCAGACGAGCATATCCTGAGCCAAAGTGAGCGGCCCGTCATAGGTCATTCGAATTGCCGCGATGGTATCTGGGGCGATATCGAAATCGGCAAATGTATGATAGGCAATCGCGTGTCGCGGCTCGATTGTCGAGAATAACTTGCCGCACGCATCCGGTGGCGTGTGAATTACCGTTGCAACCAAACGGGCGCGTTCGGGATCATAGTTCTTTATATCAATAAACTGTTGTACCGTCAGGTAACATTCGTGGATGACGAGATCAGCCTCTTTGGCGTTCTCTACGAACCATTTGTTTGGGTTGGTGTCACCCGAATAGACAAACTTAAGCCCGTTCCATTCCAAGCTGTATGACACAGAGCCGTCAATGCCGTGTATCGCGGGCCAGGACCGTATGATCACACCGTCGTTCTCATAAACCACCTGCGTCTTCGAATAGTCGAACTCAGTCACTTTTAAATGCCCTCCTGCCGAGGGCATGTTTCCGCGACGACCTGCAACGTCCCACGCCAGCATTTTTTGAAGTCCGTCCATTGCCGCCGTGGTTCCATACTCGGGTTCCAAGCCACTTGGCCCCCAGACCTGTAAAGGTACAGTCCGGTTGGAAACCCATCCGCCGACAAAAAGCGCATCCAGGTCTCCGATATGATCCACGTGCAGATGGCTGATGAACACTTTGTCGAGATACGTGTACGGAATTTCCAAGGCGGCCAAATTGGCTAACGAACCAGTCCCGACGTCGAACAGAAACTTGTCACCGTTTCCAAGTTCGACCAACCATGATGCAGACGCTTGGGAGTGTCGAAAATTGGGTGTCCCGGTGCCCAGCGAGACAACGCGCATCTCCGCTTCGCCAAGTGGTTCGGTATTCGGATAATAGAACTTTCGTGTTTCCGACGCACTGTCAGAAGCCGCTGTGGAACATATCGAAGCAAAAGCCAGACCGAGAGTTGTTATCAGATTCAATCGCACACGTAGTCCCCCCCAAAATCTTCTGATTTCGATAAGGGTACTACGAAAAACCTTCAGCTCGAAATCGAACACCTGCCGATGGGCTCGGAGCGGTCGCGCCGGAGCCTTGTGTGTGGCGCCAATGTGTACAAAATCAATACCTCAATCAGTACGGAGGCAATCGCGAAAAACTGATCGAAAATGGCGTTTGTTCAACCCAATTGGCGGGAAGCTATTTATCCACCAGAACTCGCCAATGCCGATCAATTACATCTGGCCAATCTTTTTGCAGATGCAGGTTGTTCGTTGTCTCACCCATCAGCGTCATAACCATCATCCGGCCTCGAATCTCAGCATCAAGGGGCGCAAAACCGCGCTCTTCGAATAACCATGCAGAAAACTCAAATCGCCGTTTCATAGCGCGCTTATAACATTGTGCGGCGTCAGCATCGGATTTTGCCCAGACCGCGATAGCTCCATCCGGCCTGGATGCGTCTTCGCGGATAACCTGATGCATTAAGTGCCTTATCCGCTCTTCAGGTGGTCCCTCGAACTGAATTGCGTCTTCAATAATATGTCCAGTCAGAGCGTCTTCCCAAAACAGCAAAACCGAGTCGAAAAGATCCTTTAGGTTTCGAAAATGCCAGTAAAAACTCCCACTCGTCAGGCCAAGCCTGCGCGCAATAGCGACAACTTTTACACCTTCGATTCCACGCTCTCTCAGAACGTCCAGCGTCGCAAGAAGCCAGTCTTCCCGTGACGCTTTTTCCCGTTTTTCAATTATCCTTGGCTCAGCTTCCATAGACACCTCTATTGACATAGACCAGTCTATGGACCTACCGTAGAGATGTCTACGGAGAATGGGGGGCTCACGAACTTGTGTGCTGAATGAATACTTCAGAATGGAGGGGGAACTATGAATAGCTTGCTCAATTCCGCAACGGTCTTGTTTTTTGCAATGGGGATTGCGGTCGCAGGAACCGCCACAGCGCAGAACATGTTGCCCACGGGTCGAACGGCCGCCCCCATCGAAGATGGTGTTTATCCAGCTTCCTATTTTCCCAATACTGAAATTCTCGGCGAAGACGAGATGCGTATAACCGCATTAGGGACAGGGATGCCAAACCAGACAAAGGCTGCCGTCTCAATTTCGTTTTATGTGGAATTGGGCAACGGTGACGTTTTTCTGTTCGACGTTGGCACCGGATCAACGGGTAACTTGTTCTCGCTGCGCCCGGACTTTTCGAAAATTGATAAAGTTTTCTTCAGCCACCTGCACGTTGATCATGTTGGGGACTTTATGGGGCTGCACGTTGGTGGCTGGTTATCAGGTCGGTACACACCGCTTCACATCTTTGGCCCTTCGGGATCAGAAGATGAGCTTGGTACCAAAGCCTACGTAGAGGGTATGTCAAAAGCCTATGCGTGGGACCTTGCCACACGTACGGGCGCGTTGCCGGATGAGGGCGCCAAGCTTGAAGTCACCGAATTCGACTACATGCAGGAAAATGAGATCGTTTATCAAGTCAACGGTGTCACCATTCGTTCCTGGCCTGCGATCCATAGCCTCGACGGTTCAGTCAGTTATTCCCTTGAGTGGAATGGGCTGAAATACGTTTTCGGCGGAGATACCTATCCAAACAAGTGGTATGTCGAGTATGCCAAAGGTGCAGATATCGCATCGCACGAGGCTTTCCTGCCACCAGAAGCGTTGGCACCGTACTTTGGCTGGGACATGACGCAAGCAACATATGTCGCCACGCGCGTCCATTCTGAGCCTGCAGCATTCGGAAAGGTAATGTCTGCCGTCGAACCGCGTATGGCTTTGGGATATCACTCCGTGCTTTCGCCAGAAAATTATCAAGCAATTCTGGAAGGAGTGAGGTCGACCTACGATGGACCGCTCACGCTGGCACGTGATCTTCAGGTGATCAACGTAACCAAAGACCAGATTGTCGTACGCGAGGCGAGCGTAGATGACTATGCGTTGCCGCCCGCAGTAAGCGACGAGTACATCAATGCACAGCGTTCAAAGGAAAAAGAACCGTCGGACAAGGTCCAAGCAGGTAAATGGGACGGTTACACGCCACCGCCTATGCCGGATCAAAACTGAATAAGTGACACGTTTTGGCGCGGCTCGCTAATGAGCCGCACAAGACGGAATTGACACAGCTTCTGTACCTAGGATGACGCCGCGAAGGACGCTGGCCAAATTGTTGATCCAAATCCGATGCCTTCTGATGTTGTTCACTGCCATAATAATGGGCAGCTCTGCAAAAGGTGACGTCATCCCGTATAGCGGAGCGGAAGTCGCTAGAAATATCGCAGTCTTCCGGGTGGAAAACGACGGCGTCCGTCTTACGCTGGAAGTCTACCCCGAGGATTTTGAAAGCTTTGAGGTATTTATGCCTGCCGAGCTTTTGCAGGATTTCCACCCAACAGCGGCCGCACGTAAAGCTGCGATTGGCAGCGAAGCTGAAAGCATTTCGGTTTTCCGCACCGACGGATCACCTCTGCCTTTCGAATTTGTGACTGCCGAGCACCGTGAGAGAGTTGACCGTGCACCCCCCCTGGCAGGAAGAACCGATCCAATTACCGGGCGTACAATTCCGGCCCCTCCTGGAAATCCGCAGGTTATCTACATCGAAGCTTTCTTTGGCTTTGACGGCGCGCGCCCCGAGACCCTGATCCTTCGCCCCCCGGCACTCAAAGAGGATAAGCCCGCCACATCAATCGGTTTCATGGTTTTTGATCGCGCCGTCCCTGTCACCAAATTTAGTTACTTCGATAGTGACGCGCGACTTGAGATTGATTGGTCCGACCCATGGCTCACCGCGTTCACCAACGCGAATCTCAATCGGGCGGCTCAAAGCGGCACAACGTCTTTTCTGTACGTGGCACCA
This sequence comes from Ruegeria sp. CDSA021, assembly GCF_059612325.1. Classification (NCBI taxonomy): domain Bacteria; kingdom Pseudomonadati; phylum Pseudomonadota; class Alphaproteobacteria; order Rhodobacterales; family Roseobacteraceae; genus Ruegeria; species Ruegeria sp. CDSA021. The sequence continues at coordinate 181,115 of NZ_JBXWQJ010000004.1, read as the reverse complement.
CGCGAAATTCGCCACGAAGTCCTTATCCGGCTGCGGGAACTTTCGCCCTGGATAGGCATGGATATTGGCACGGGCTCCAAACTGGACCTATCTCAGCAGGAAACAATACTCGACGCTGCGCTGGAAGCGTTCGAAACTCGTAATCCGGTCACCATCGGGGGGGAGCCGGTTCAGCCCGCCTCTGTCAGGGGCGCATTTCTGACACTGGGCGAAACAGGAGTTCAAGTCGTTGAGGGCTCTCCGACGCTTCTGACCGACACGACTTTTGCAGGCTTGATATTGTCTTACCCAATTTCGACACTGCCCGAAGAGGCGACGGTCACATGGGATATGTTCGACCAATCCCTTCAGCATGTGCCTGTGACTTTGACAGATGTTGCCGGTCCCTTTCTGGATTGGGCTACTCTTGAAGATCCGGAGGTAAGTTGGATCAACCATTTGAAACGCTACATTGACCCTGAAGTTACGCGGGTACGGGCGACGGGAGTTTTCTTTCTGTCGATTTGGACTGTACTGGCTGTCGCTGTTGCGCTTGGTGCAGGCGTGGGCGCGCTCTTGTCGCCCCTAAAAGGCCGGCGGATCGGGTTCGTCCTGCTGTCGGCTGGCAGTTTAGTTGCAGGGGTTGCCTTTCGGCACGAAATGCAAATTCCATTTCAAAATCCAATAGCCGGACCATCCAGAGAACAGATGGCTTCTGAAGCTTTTTCCCTACTTTTGGCGAACTCGTATGTGGCCGCGCTTGAGGTCTCACCAGAAGCACGTCGCAAGGCGCTAGAGCCAATTGTCAGGAACACGTCCCTCGCAGACGTCGCTGCTGAACTCGAAACTAACCTTGCCATCCGTGTGCCCGGTGGAAGCCGCGCGCAGATCGCCAACGTAACCGATGTCGCAATCGTGGAAGGCAGCATGACGGCAACCGGAGTCTTCGAGGGTGTTGCCAAGTGGATTGTAAACGCCCGAGCGGGTCATTGGGGCCATGATCATCGTCGTCGGGTGGAGTATCGGGCAAGGGTCGAGTTCCGTCCCGAAAGAGGCGTTTGGAAGCTTACGGGTATCACTGTAATGGAGGCGCGCGCACCGGATGTTTAACCGACTGAACAAGATGTTGTTGATTTGGATAACGACCAGTTTGATCTTGGCTGCGGTCGCCAGCCAGGCGCATTTTCTGCTGAACCTTAACGTTCGTATATTTCACGTAGAACACACAAGTGACGGTCTGCGCATCCATTTGCGAACACCCATGCCCTATCTTGTGGCGGACAAAATCGGCAAAAAGGATGAGGACGGCCTTCCTGAAGCGGCTCCTTTCACGACAAATACCCTTGAGGATGGTCAAGTGGTTCATTTTGTCGATACCTCACAAATCGCTGAAAACCCGCTTGGCCTTGGGCACATCGCTGAAACGGGTACGATCATAGAAATCTCGGGGACGCGCCTTCAGGGCGACGTTGAATCCGTGACCATCCACAAAGTAGGTGAGGAGCCGGGTTTTGCGACACTGAGCGAAGCCCAGCAATCTGTATCTGCTGGAACGACCATACAGGATGACCCGCCAGTTTATGTTGGTGACGTTATTGTGGATGTCACACTCTGGTATGAATTGGGGAATGCGCCTACCTCCTATGCCATCTCCAGTTCATTGGACCCAGGCCTGCCTGATCAGGAAATGACCGCCAATCTCATTCTGGATTATGGATCCGGCGATCCGCTTGTCTTTCGAACCCGAGGCCTGATGGAAGATCCCGTTGGGGTTTCCCGGTCCCGGTTCTCAGGAATCGTAACTTTCGTTTGGGAAGGCCTGCGACACATCCTGGAAGGCGTCGACCATGTGCTATTTGTCGTCTGCCTGGTGATTGGTGCCCCCGGATTAAGCGCGCTGCTGTGGCGAGTCACCGGCTTTACGGTCGGCCATAGCGTAACTCTGTCCCTTGGTTTTTTTGGATATGTGCCGTCAGGAGCCTGGTTTGTGCCATTTGTCGAAACCGGGATTGCCTTGTCCATCGTCTACGCGGCATTTCTGGCCGTTAGGCGGAATGAGCAGGAAAAGAACTCTAACAAAAAGGTCTTTGTTGTAACGGTGCTTATGGGTCTTCTTCACGGCTTGGGCTTCAGTTTTGTTTTACATGAAATACTTCAGGTGACGTCGCCCAATATCTGGCAGAGCTTACTGGCGTTCAATGTAGGCGTCGAAGTTGGTCAGCTTGCTATCGTTCTTGTGATCTGGCCATTGCTGCACGTCTTCGCGAGGCTAGGCCCGAAACCCGAAATGTCGTTGAGAGTTTCGATTGCAATCGGATGTGCAGCTATCGCAAGTTGGTGGACTTTCGAACGTGGAATAGACTTTCTATCATTGATTGCGATTTAGAAAGCAGTACGGCTTCCAACTCTATAAGAATTTCCGGTTTGAGCTCGAAGCTGTCCGATGCATCAGCAAAGATGCCTGCTGACAACGGCCGCTTGATCTAGCGATAGTTTTGAGACGTCAGTACGGTGCTGACGCTTGGAGCAGGAGCCATCCACCCCATCCGGTTGGTGAAGCTGGGGCGTGGCGCCCGACCCTGTGGCGGATGTCCGGAATGGGCCGTGAGTGAAGCGTCATGCAGACAGATTGCTTTCTTTGATATCGCGAACGGCTTGCCAAGACTAACTTGATCCACGAAAAGTAGGTATCCCAATTGTTGATCTAGCAGCGAAGGGTAAGGAAATCCGACAGATGTAGAGTGCCCAAACGGTGAACATGTTGAACAGATTCGGGCATCTTAATGCGCCGCCTGCCGGTCCATTTCGCTTTATTGCACTGGACGTCGAAACGGCAGGAAGATCTATCAGTGGCATCTGTCAGATCGGGCTTTGTTTTGTCAGCGACGCAGGTCTTATGCAGACCTATTCTGTCCTGATTGACCCAGAGGGACCGTTCGAGGCTTTCAATACTGAGCTCCACGGGATTTCCGCCGAAACCGTGAAGGGGACTGGGACATTCCCAACGGTCTATGCGTCCTTGTTCGAGATCCTGAACACGCACAGCCTCGTGCAACACAGTACGTTTGATGAAAAGGCGATGACGGCAGCTTGCGCCCGGTATGGCCTGCCAATGATCACGTCGCATTGGACGAATAGTGTCGCGATTGCCCGTCAAGCATGGCCATCATTGAAGGGGGCCGGTGGCCACGGGCTGGCAAACCTCAAGAAACATCTCGGCCTTGAGTTTCATCACCATGACGCAGGTGAGGACGCCCGTGCTTCGGCGTCAGTAATCTTAAAGGCAGAAGAGGTTTTAGGCGCGCGGTTGTCCCATCTTACGACAAATCGCCAGTTGACATTACCATTCGAAAATCGATCTGAGAGATAACTGCCAAGGTCAGTAAGATTCTGCTGATCGACGAACTAACTGTTCGATGTTACGCAGTGGACGGCGGTCAGCCCTGCGGAAGTGGTCATCCCAAATTCTACTTCGCTCGTATGTCTGGAATGGGAATGCTGGGAAAGAACCGAATCTGCATGTTGAGAAGCGCAAACTCAAACGCATTTGCTCTGCATCATAGGTCGGCATTGAGGCCATTGCGGATTAGCCTAAATCTACTGAGCGCAAGTTTGGCTCGTCAACTCGCAGAATGGCAAGAGGAAATACAACCCTTTATGGACAAGATTGGTCTGTACCCTGCCTGCTGATGCACGCGGGTCCGGGAACAATCGAGAGCGGCACCGATAGTTCCAGCATAGGAAAGTCTGCCTTTTCTCGATCACCACACTCCTGCCGGGACGCGGAGCGCAGCGAGCCAGCGCCGAACTGATCAGACCGATGCCCTCGCCAACAAAGGCGGTCGCCACATCTGGGTCGCCAGCATACTGAGCGGCGGCCCATTTCAGGGCTTCAGCGCCAGCTTCCAGTTTCCAGGCGCTCTCCAGTCCGTGCCATATCTCAATGAACGTGTTGCGTAGAACACGGCCATTGTAGCGGCCAGGCCAATCGTAACCACGGATCACGTCCCCACCCGGGTGCGGATCGCGTCGTCACTTGTTGCCGCAAGAGGGGGAGTTCGACTGAGGTCGGACCCATGCGGCGGCTTGGACGTCCAGCGGCAGTGCGGACTTTCCCAACTTTATCTGCTCTTGTTCGAATGACTGCATTGACGCACGCACGATAGCACCAGCGTCGCCAAGGTATTGTGTTTGGTGGTGGCAGCACCGAAGCTGCGAGTATGACGAACGAAATGGAATTCTCTTTCAATTCACTGACGGATGCGGCGCGTCGGCATGTTCGGGTGTTTCAGATACAACAGTTTCTAGATCGCTTTGCTATGGGCCTCACAGTGGCGGTAGTTGCGCTGGCACTCACGGACCGAGGGATGGACCTCTTTGAGATATCCCTTCTCTTCGGGGTCTACTCGCTGACCACAATGTCGATGGAACTGCCGTTTGGTGGATTGGCCGATAACATTGGACGCAAGCCGGTGTTTATGGCAGCAGTGATAGCAAGCTTGATATCGCTGGCGCTTTTCCTATCCTCGAGCGTTTTTTTCGTCTTGGCTCTTTCTTTTGCCTTCATCGGGTTTGGGCGCGCACTTCGGTCGGGCACGCTCGATGCATGGTTTGTTGAAAAATTCAAAGTGGCCGCGCCAAATGTGGACATTCAACCCGCTCTCGCCAAAGCTCAATGGGCCAATGCTATGGGCCTAGCCATTGGGGCCGTCATTGGAGGTTTGTTGCCGGACGTATTTGGTTCGGTGGCAGAGAGACTTGGGTTTAGCATCTATGACGTGTCCTACGCGGCAAGCTTTTGTGTGATGCTTGGGGTGTTCATTTACACCATGTTTGCCATTGTCGAAACATCGCCTCCACTCAACACAAACGCGCTTAAACGGGGATTCTTGCAAGTCCCATCGGTGATCAAAGACGCTGGCCTCCTAGCCTTAAGGCATCGTACACTTTCGATACTTTTGGCAGCGCTTACGCTCTTCCTTATGGCGACCAATCCTGTTGAAATAATCTGGCCGACCCACGCCAAGCCAATGTTAGACGACGGATACGCCAACACTGTCATTGGTCTACTGACCGCGAGCTATTTCTTTTCTATCGCCTTTGGCGCGTCGCTTTCCCCACGCCTAAGTCGGATTTTTAAACGCCAGCATGCCGCCACGCTTGCAGCGATTTTCGCCTGCCTTACAGGTGTACAGATAGCATTGGCACTACAAGGCAGCATCATCGGTTTTGCGGCTGTATTCATCTTGTACTCTGTAATCCTTGGTGCAAGTGAAACGCCTGCCAGCAGCATTCTGCATAGCTGCGTACAAGCCCGCCAGCGGTCCACAATGCTGTCTCTAAGATCGTTGATCCAGCAAATGGGGGCAGCGCTGGGTCTGGTTTTCTCAGGTGCCATCGCTGATATGTACTCCACCCCGGTCGCGTGGATTGTCGGCACCGCTTTTCTTCTCATGGCGATGACTCTGAGCTTAGTGTTGGGTAAACGTCTAGGCTCAGGGTTCACGACCAGTAAATGACAGTTGCCGCGCGTGCGATGGCTGATTGGAGGACCTTGGGACAAATGTCATAGCGTGTCGCCATGCACCTCCATTCCTTGAGCCTGCCATAACTGATCTCAATGCGGTTGCGCCGCTTGTCTCGGCAATTGTCGTATTTGGCCGGGGGTCTTGCGTTGCTTACGACTGGGGATGTAGGCGCTTATAGGTGCGCTCAGGGCCGTTTGTTCAAATTTAAGGCTTGAAATAGCAGCAAATCAGAGTGCCAGAGGCAACTTTAGGTGGCGGAACAGTAAGTGAATTGGTCAAAAGGCAAAATATCTCTGCATTAGACATCAGATTTTATTGGTCGGAGTGAGAGGATTCGAGCCTCCGACCCCTGCCTCCCGAAGGCGAGTTCCCAGGGTGAAAGTAAACAAAATAAGGGCTTTGAATGCCAACCATTGCACTTCAGTGGCGGATAGCGCTGCGATAACGTTGCGGTTTCATTGCGAGCAGACCCGGCCCACTTATGCACGGTGAAGAGTTCTGCCATGGGTCAGGCCATTCACTTTCTCCAGGATAGCGTCTGCGTCAATGCAGTGGTGGCGATATAAATCGCCGATCGTTCCGGTCTGGCCAAAATGCTCGACGCCCATTGGGATAGTCTGATGTCCCAGCACTGCCCCAAGCCAGGATAGAGTTGCAGGATGACCATCGATAACGGTGACAAGCTTGCAGTGTGGCGGAAGGTCGGACATCAGGGTTTCGATGTGGGAGCGTGCCGCTCGATTGCCACGAGAACGCGCTCGTTGAGCGGCGGTCCATCCAGCATTCAGGCGATCTGCGGATGTCACGGCCAATACACCTATGTCGCGACGGCCTTCACCAATCATACCGGCGGCCTTGATTGCCTCCGGCGCGACGGCTCCTTGATAGGCGACTACAACTTCGCAATTGGGCCCGGGTTTTCGTAACCAATAGGCCCCATCAATGGCACCTTGGCGGAACTCCTGGTCGACACGTTTGCCGGGCTGTTCAATCGGGTTGGTGGTCAGGCGCAGGTAGACAGACCCTCCGGTTTCATCGCGCAGCCATGTGCGCTCGTCGGGCTGCCCTTCGCCATCGCGCTGCAGGTAGTCGAAGGCCCATTCCATAATCACCGCTAGCTCGTCGGCAAAGGCGGGCTCAAAAGCGGCCAACCCATCTTGGCTCATACCGATGAGTGGTGTTCCAACGGACTGATGTGCTCCACCTTCAGGTGCGAGTGTGACGCCGGAAGGTGTGCCAACCAGCATGAAACGCGCGTCCTGATAGCAAGCGTAATTTAACGCATCTAGGCCGCGGCTCACGAATGGATCATAAACGGTGCCAACAGGGATCAGCCTCTTACCGAACAGGGAATGCGACAGACCCGCCGCTCCCAGAAGCAACATGAGGTTCATTTCGGCGATGCCAAGCTCGATATGCTGCCCGTCCGGCGTGAATTCCCATTTCGCCGTCGAAGGGATCCGGTGTTCTATGAAGGCGTCGGCTTGCTCGGATCGGGCGAACAGTTTGCGGCGGTTCACCCAAGGACCAAGGCTTGTTGTGCCTGTCACATCTGGGGAGGTCGTCACTATGCGCTCCGCCAATGGGCTGTCGCCTTTTGAAAGATCGTCAAGGATCTTGCCAAACGCCAGCTGGGTCGAGATTTCGCGACTGGTGTCGATTTCGATTGGCGGCACATCCAATTTGTCATCAAAATAGCGGCGCGGACCTTTGGCAAAGAACGGGGTGCTGGCCAGAAAATCTTTGAATGCGTCTGGATCTTGCACCGTCGCGAGCGGCTCCCATTCTTCGCCCTTCGGCACACCCATATGCGACTGCCATGCGACGAATTGGCTGTTGTTCATCAGCCCGCCGTGATTGTCCTTGTGGCCTGCAATAGGGGTGCCCCATCCTTTGACGGTGTAGGCCAAGAAGCATGTCGGGCGATCATGATCGATGGCGGCAAATGTCTGGGCCATGGTCTCGACGCAGTTGCCGCCGAGGTTCTCCATAAGGGCTGCAAGCTCTGCATCCGTCCGCCTTTCAATCAAGGCAGTCACATCCCCCTGATCCCCCAGATCGTCCATGAGACGCTGTCGCCAATTCGCACCACCCATGAATGTCAACGCCGAGTAGTCCTGGTTGGGGCAAGCGTCGATCCAATCACGCAGGCGGTTGCCGCCGGGCTCTTCAAAGGCCGCGCGTTGAAGAACTCCGTATTTTACGCGCACGACATCCCAACTGAATGCATCGAAGATTTTCTCGATCCGTTCGAACAGTCCTTCTCGGACGATACCGTCCAGCGACTGTCGGTTGTAATCGATGATCCACCACGTGTTTCGTAGGTCGTTTTTCCAGCCTTCCTGCAACGCCTCATAGACGTTGCCTTCGTCCAGTTCGGCATCGCCAACAAGTGCCACCATACGCCCCATCGGGGCGTCTGAACCCCAGCTTTTGGCCTTGATGTAGTCCTGAATGATCGAGGCAAACGAGGTGATCGCGACACCTAAACCTACAGACCCGGTCGAGAAATCAACATCGTCAATGTCCTTGGTTCGGCTGGGATAACTTTGCACACCGCCAAATCCGCGGAAATTCACCATCTTCTCGCGGGTCTGATTACCCATGAGATACTGCATCGCATGAAACACCGGCGACGCATGCGGTTTTACTGCAACCCGGTCCTCAGGGCGTAAGGCTGAGAAGTAGAGCGCGGTCATGATCGATACCATCGACGCAGACGAAGCCTGATGGCCACCAATCTTGATCCCATCCACCTTTGGTCGGACATGGTTGGCATGGTGGATCATCCAATGAGACAACCACAGCAGGCGCTGTTCGACGATCTTTAGTTGGGTGGGATCAATGTGCATGGTGGTCTCCGGGTTTAGGCGGCGCTGCGAGCAGGGTAGGGCAAAGCCTGCTCTAGGTCTGCAAGGATATCTTCGACATCCTCTAGCCCGACAGACAGACGGATCAGGCCATCGCTTATCCCATGCTCGGCACGCTCTTCTGGGGTATACGTCGAATGAGTCATGGACGCTGGGTGTTGGATCAGTGTTTCCGCGTCGCCCAATGACACCGCACGCTGGATCATATTCAAGCGGTTCATGAATTCAATTCCTCCGGACAGACCGGATTTGATCTCGAACGCTATCATAGCGCCCGGTTGGGACATCTGTCGCTGCGCTACATCGTGCTGTGCGAAGCTCTCAAGACCGGGGAAATAAACCTCACCGACGGCAGGATGCGCTTCAAGGAAGTCCGCGACGACCTTGGCAGAATCACAATGACGATCCAGACGAAGGTTCAGTGTTTTCAGACCACGCAGGATCAGCATCGCGTTGAAAGGGGCCATTACCGCGCCGGTCATGTCCTTCATCCCAACAAGGCGGATCTCAGCAATCTGTTCGGCGGACCCGACAACCAGACCGGCAACCACATCGCCATGCCCACCGAGGTATTTGGTGGCGGAGTGCAGAACGATATCTGCCCCGTGCTCGATCGGGCGGGTCAAATACGGGCTAGCGTAGGTATTATCGACGACGACCGTTGCACCGACCGAATGCGCAATTTCGGCGCTCGCGGCGATGTCCACCAAGCGCATATTCGGATTGGCCGGAGTTTCGAAATAGACAACGCGGGTTTTGTCAGAAACGGCAGTTTTCAGGTTCTCAGGGTCTGTCATGTCGACGTGCGTGATCGTGACTCCCCATTTTGCCAAACCGTGACGCATGAAGGCGAAAGTGCAGCCATAGAGCGTTTTGTCCACGATGACTTCATCACCTGGCGACAGCAGGGTCCAAAGCACTGCCGTAATCGCGCCCATTCCGCTTGAGAGAGCTAGACCGGCCTCGGCTCCCTCAAGCACTGCAATACGTTGTTCAAGAAGGTCGCATGTGGGGTTTGAAATACGGCTGTAGATATGACCTTCACGCTCTCCAGCGAACATCTCTCCGCCTGCCTCTGCGGTTTCAAAGGTAAACGTGGACGTCAAATGTAGCGGTGGTGTCAGAGCGCCGTCATTCTCTAGAGGGTCATATGCGTGGTGAATAGCGCGCGTGGCAAATCCGGTTGAACGAGTCATTGCAAGCTCCTGATTCATGTTGAAGCCAGTTTGCGCCTTTACTTTGGACCAATGGTTGCGAATTATACCAAACCGAGCATCTATATTGGCAGATTCTGCTAAGAATGAGGGTGAAATGGACGCCAAGGACAGGCAGATTATACGAGCGCTGCAGCGTGACGGGCGCATGACGAACCAGGATCTTGCCGATGAGGTGAGCTTGTCTCCCTCACCGTGTTTGCGCCGGGTCAAAAACCTAGAAGCCAAAGGAGTGATAAAGGGATACAGCGCCGACGTTGACGCTGCCGCGTATGGGATGGCCATTACCGTCTTCGTGCGTATCAGATTGGAGCGACACAACGAAACGGACGTTCAGAACTTCGAGAAACGAGTTCGGATGATCGATGAAGTTCTTGAATGCCACGTGCTGACCGGGGCAATGGACTACCAATTGCGGGTTTTGGTATCGGATCTCGAGGCCTACGAGGAATTTATTCGTCACCGAATTCATCCAATCGGTGGGATAGCCTCGATCGATACCAGCTTTGTCTATGGAACAGTAAAAATGACAGCTGTTTTTCCGCCCGAATAGAAAGATCGAGTCAGAATGAGTTGTTCCCAACTGGCTAAAGATTTTAGCTGACTGATTTCTTCCCGCCTCAATTTCCCATTCTTACCGTCGCTATAACGAAAACATGCAGAACGTGCTGCATCACTTCAAAGAGGATAGCGATGACCAAAAAACCGTATGAAGCTTCCCGAATGGCGAAGTATGTCGAACGGAGGGTGCTCGAACTGAAACCGACCAAGAGCCAAGCCGAGATCGCGGCGCAGGTGGGATACGTCAGCCCGAACATGATCACGATGATCAAGCAAGGTAGTTCCAAGGTGGCATTGGATCGCGTCCCGGCTTTGGCGAAAGCTCTGGAATGCGACGCTGCCTACCTTATGCGCCTCGCAATTGAGCAATCGATCGGACTGACTGCAGCTGAGGCAGTTGTCGAGGTGTTCGGAGAACCTGTCACGTCCAATGAACTTGGCTGGCTGAAAGCAATTCGCAAGGCCACCAACAACGCCGATCCTCGGTTGACCCGCCGGTCAGAGACGGCGATCAAGACCATCTTCGGGAGGTAGGTGCCATGTATGACCAGAAGGACGACCTGACATTGAATGAGCGCGCCTGGTTGCGGTTCCTCCGTGACGTGAGCAACGGAAGTGATCCTGAGCCGACCCTACGGCGAGTGCAGCTGTTGCGGCGCTTATGCGAGCCTCGGAGAGCTTGATGAAAATGCGTAGCATTACTGTGGTGGGGATGGGTGAAGTGCTGGGCTTCGTCGGATCCCTCTGGAAACAAAAAAAATTGTAAGTGATGTCCTAGTTGACGGACACGAAAACGAGCTCTGGCAAAACCACCTCCCATGCATCGCGGCGGAGAGTGTGCTGGAAGGCTTCACCTGAGTCTTCCTTCCGCCATGTAAGGATAGCGGCGACTTCACCCCGATCAAACCTGGTATTTGGCGGTGGTGCGAAGGATTTGGACATCCGGCTCAGCACTTGCCCTTTTTCATTGTGTAGCAACCAGCGGTCGCCGTCCTTTACCAATAACACTGCATCACCGACGCGTGCCGCATTAACTGCACTCAGAGAAGAATGGCCTGGATGCAGGCGTCCAGCATAGGAAAGATCAACCATCCGCGCCTCAGCCGCCTGAAAAAAGCGACGGGGACCAGGCAACGCGTTCATGTCAGGCTTCACGCTACGGGTGAGAACTGAAGGTGCTCCTGTTGGTAGGTATTCATGGTTGTCGTTGCTCATTACTACAAGGCTGCGGCGGGCACGTGTCATAGCGACATAGAACAGTCGACGGGGTGCGTCCTGATCTTCGGATCGCGAGGGCCGCTCCCACCCGCCATCGAGTATAACTACATCGTCAAATTCCAGGCCTTTTGCGCGGTGGGCCGTCAGCAGCTTTAACCCTCTTTGTTCATCCCAGCTATCACGGGACCATTCCGCGAACCATTCGACTATGTCTGGGACGGGCAGGCTGCGCGACCCAACCTCGCGTGCCAGTAGGCCCAGTCCTTCACCAATACGATCGGTCCAGCGCGAATGCGAAAGTGTGTTCAGCACTTCGGTCAACTGATTGATCGAGTAAAGCTTTGAGGGTGTCTCGCGTAGGGCTTTGACAAACGTCTGCATCTCGCGCATCCGCCATAGGCTAGGTATGTTTTCGTTAGCCATTTCAACCGGTATTCCGAGGTTTTCGGCAAAATCGCGCACCGGTATCAGCTTTCGCCAATCGCGCGAGATAATCGCGGCGCGTGACCATGTCCAATCGGGGTCGAGACGAGAGAGGCGGATCAACTCGTCTAGTGCGGCCATAGCTTGCTCTTCATTACCAGCGGGGCACTCAAGGATCTGCACACGGCCCTGTGCTACTGGATCCAATTTGGCCAGAGATCCACCGGCGTCAGCCTTCGTCCGGGCCTGATCTACGGCAATATCATGGCCAAGTTTCATACGCGCAGCTGCCCCAGCGATCACGGCATTGGCGGTGGCGACGATATGACCGGTAGAGCGGTAGTTCTCGGTTAAGAAAACCGGTTTTGCTGCGTAGTCCTGTTCAAACTGGCGGATGTAGCGGATCGATGCACCGGAGAAGGCATAAATGTTCTGGTCGTCATCACCCACGGCAAAGAGACTGAGTCGCAGATCGGGATCATCCAGAGTTCTCCCTGCCACAGCAGCGATCAGCGCGTATTCATCTGGACCGATATCCTGATATTCATCCACTAAAATCCAGCGATACCCCTGTATCAGTGTTTCACGCAGCGCTTCGGCCTCTTGCTTGCTTAGACCGTCACCCCGAAGCAGTGCCGCAGCCTTTTGCAATAGACCTTTGAAATCGGGGATGTCGGCTGTTTGAATGCCCGCGAAACTAGCTCCGACCAGGCGCATAGCCAGTGAATGCACCGTTGAGACGGTTACTAAGGTTGAGTCATCTCCAACTAACCGGCGAAGGCGTTCACGTATTTCAGCGGCTGCGTGACGGTTGTAGGCCAGCACGAGGATACCGCGGGGATCCTCGCGTTTGATGCGCAGCAGATAAGCGATGCGATGAACCAGGACTCGTGTTTTGCCCGAGCCTGGTCCTGCCAGCACAAGGACGTTGGTTTGTCCCCGGTTGTCACGCACAATTTTTTGCTGCACCGGATTGCCCAGGCTGTCGACAATTGCCTTATAGGTGGCGCCAGTGGCCTGACGCCGGAATTCGGTCCCGCGCCCCGGCATCCATCGGCGCATGAAGGCGTCTTGCTCCAGCACGAAATAGTCGTCGGACAAGCGCTGCGCTGTCTCAATGTTTTCCAGTCCTTTTTCCGCGTAGGCTGCCATCACATGGGTTTGAATGGTTTGTTCGTCATAGTGTTCCTCGAGTGGTGCGAAATGCTGGACGGTGAAACCACCTCCTTTGGAGCCAAGATGCACCGTTATGGCAGGGCGAAAGATGGACAGTCCGCGTCCCAGCGTAACCACCTGCTGTTCATGCATCCACAAAAGTGATCGGTCCATTAAGCGGTTTGGGTCTTTGATACTGGTGCGCAAAAGCGTATCGCCGGTAATCGTGGACAGCATCGCTCCCAGAGTGGTCTCGACCTGAATGTCCTTGCCGTGTGTGCCTTTCGGCACGAGGGTCAGAAGATGCGCCAGCAGGCGTTGTGCGCCCTGATGGCGCAACTCGGCGGTTTGAGCGACAAAGCGCCAAGACTGTTGAAGACGCACAAGGATGCTACCGCGCACTGATTTACGCAGAGAAAGGTTGCCACGCCCTCCCTCCGTATCACGTCCATCCTGTGCCATACCGCGCAGAAGGGTCTCCACCAGATACGGACGCACCTCGCCATGGCCGCGCTGTTGCAACTCCTGACAGGCAATGGAAAGGTTGAACGGAATCGGTTCAGCCTGATCGGCATCTGGGGCCATTTCGCGCATCACGGCGATTAGGTCTTCTTCTAGTCGCGCTGCCCGATCCAGCCGGGCTTGCGATGCGTCGGTCACGCCATAGTGCACAAAAATGGTTATATTGGTGTCGTCGCTGGCAATTCCAATCGCCTCCAGATCGGTCAGCGCCTTGCGCAATTCAGCGGAGGAGAGCCCGCTAGTTCCTGCTAATTCGTCGGTGGAAACACCTTCTCCCACTGGTGTGTTTACGATATGGCGCACTATCGCCAGCAGTTGCTTGCGCCGAGCGCCCGTGATGTCTGCCTTATCCAACAAGGTGGCGGCGGTATCCACATCGCGCACGAGTAGGGAGGCGGGGAAGACCTGCACGCTGTTTTCTTCACGCCGCAACAGACTCGCTTCCTCCAGCCAAGCAACGGCGGTCTTTACGCGCGTGTCTTCAGTGTTGTTGTCACGCTGGAATTCAAAGTCTTTTTCTTCTCTCACGATCTCGCCCGGAGTGGCGACGATCTTACCTTCGTCTCGAGTGCGCATATCCAAGCGACGTAGCGCTTTAAGGATGGCACCTATTTCATGCCGTGCAAGGCGGGAGCGGGCCGAAAGGCTGAATTGGCGTTCAACGTCCTCTATGTTGAACAATAACACGCAGCTAGCGGGGTCGCGGTCGCGTCCCGCGCGTCCTGCCTCTTGTAAGTAGTTCTCCAACGAGCCTGGCACGTCGCCGTGGACTACTAGGCGGATGTCAGGTTTGTCGATGCCCATGCCAAAGGCGTTGGTCGCAGCAATCACGCGCAATTCGCCGGTCCGGAATTGTTCTTGAATCTCGTGCTTTTCTTCGGGAGGTAGGCCAGCGTGGAAACGTTCGGCGCTGACACCCTGTTGTTTCAGGAATTCGGCCACGCGTTCTGTCGCACCTCGGGTCGCGCAATAGACAACGGCTCCGGAGACGCCAGAGGCGGGCAAGCCCTGCTCGATCGCGTTCAGAATATCTGCGAGTTTCGTCGCGCGCTGGGTTTCACGCACCGAAAAAGAAAGGTTCGTGCGCGACGCACCACCGTCCAGCAGGATCAGATCCTGATCCAGTCGTGTTTTGAAATGCTCTCTTATATCGCGCACTACCTCGGGTTTGGCAGTGGCGGTAAGGCAAAGTATCGGAGCGGGGGCATCGCCGGAGTTTTCTTTGATGAAGCGGCTGACGTAGCGGTAGTCGGGCCTAAAATCATGGCCCCATTTTGAGATGCAATGTGCTTCGTCTAGCACCCAAAGGCCAATTTCGCGTTGTGCCAGAGCGCTGCGAACTGACTTGTTGCGAAGCTGTTCGGGTGAAATCATCAAGATCGCAGCATCACCCATGCGCACTTTGTCCAGAGCGTCGTGACGTTCAGGCAGCGACAGAAGGCCGTTGATCGTGACGGCGGAAGATATACCGGCTCTCGCCAGGCCCTGCACCTGATCGGCCATGAGTGCGACTAGCGGTGAGATAACGACGGTTAGCGCACCGGTCTTGTCGAACCGTGAAAGGGCTGGAATCTGATAGCAGACTGACTTGCCAGTTCCGGTTGGAAGGATGCCCAGAACGCTTTTGCCTGCCATCGCCTCAGCTACAATGCGTTCCTGCAAGGGTTGACCGAATTCGTCCACGGGTTCGGGTCGGAAGGACGGAAAGCCGAACCAGCGATCTAGCGCCCTTTTAGGATCGTTGTGTTCGACACACCATTGGCAAGAGTCATCGTTACAAGCAGCCTCTCGCAAGTGACGCACAATCAGAGAAGCTTCGCGAAATTGCATGCGAACCCAGGGAGGCATGACGCTGTCGCCGCCAGCAACAGAAATCCACGACAAGGCATAGGCCAAAGGCCAGGCAAGGTTCGGGTTTTCCATCCGGCTAAGAGTCTGTTCGAGCCGATGCAAGCAGACTTGTCCAGCCAAAAGGTGGCGAACGGCGTCAAAAGCTTCTTGTTTATTGGGTCTGCTAGTGCATCGCACAGCAGTAAAAAGAGCGTCAAACCCTCCGCTGCGTGGGGGGCGTGTGGCAAGGAAATGATAGGCTGTCAGCGCATCTGGGGTCGTGGTGTTTAGCTTGGCGAACGCCTCGATCTGGTTTTGCAGAACCTCGAAGACCAGACGTGCATCCTTTTCGGGATCGTTGACATGACCCGTTTGCAACCGTCCGTCTTGATAGTGTTTGACTAAATGGTGATAGGGGTTGCGCGGGAAGGCCAAAGGATTGAGCCAGAGTGTGTCGATTGGTGCCTCTGCCAAGGCGGCAAAGCGGGGCGCAGCAGCGGCCAGGTGGGGCAGGTCGTGGTGCAAGATGTTGTGGCCGATGACACTGTCGAAACCTTTACAATATGTGTCGAGTTGCGACAGTGCTGAGGCGGAGCTGCTTTTTTCGACGAGGGCTGGTCGGGAGTCATCGTTCGTTGTGGCAGCCAATGCGAATATCCGAGCGGATTTAGGATCCACTTCCAGGTCAATCGATACACAGCGCTCAAGAAAGCGCGAAATGTCCACCTGACCGTTCGTTATCATTGCTCGCCAAATTTTCTCTTTTAGTGTCTCCTTGATAGCTACCGGATTACAGACAAAAGAGAAGGTGCGTTTCAAATTGCTCTTCGCAATGTGGATTCCTCGCACTCCTCAATGGTTGCATAAGGTTGACAAAGGTTTACATCCACCCTCCCGGGATCAACGGAATGTAAACCTTTCACCTCTCAAAACACCCCAAAATCAGGCCAAAGGTTTACACTAAGTTTACCTTAAGTTGACAGATTTCACCCGAAAACCAGTTTTTCAGAGCAAAATGTAAACCTTTGAACCAGACAAACCCATAAAAACAACGGTTCTCGGAAAACACACATCCGAACCAAGGCCAGAAAAGCGCACAGAGCGACGAAACACAGGCCAGACGACACCTGACACACGTAAGAGAACGGATGCAACTCAGGCCAGCGTAGAGAGCGCCTGAGCATAAACCTCATAGAGAGCAAACTCACCCGATCAGGCCAGCAAAGCTATTGAGCTACTCCGGAGATCGAATACCGACGATTGCTCATAGACAGGAAATAGATGCACCTAGAGAGAACACACCTAAGAGAGCGTATGTGCCTAGAGAGAAGAGGTGTGAGAGAAAGCCCCTATAGAGAGCACGCACAGGTAAGGTGATAGATCGATCGCAAGGGAAACGTAGGAGGGAGTATCCAGGGGCGGAGCCCAATTTGCGCTTGTGTTTACCAGACCTTTTGTATGCTCCGTTGCTTCTAAGTGCTCATTGGGAAGCTTGTAACTTGCGGTGAAGCGTATTGAAGGCTGCACTTTGATTGTATGTGCTGTTATTCCGTTGGAAGTTCGCATTGCGACTTCAAGAGAGTAGCTTCATTGAACCCTTGAGGCGTCGTTCCGCATCTTTTGCAATCGCCATAAGTCTTTCCTGTCGAGTTGGCTCACTAACAGCGTCGTTAACCGGTATAAGCCTGCTCTCGACAGGGCGATCCGACTTTTCATTGTTCGACCGGCTTGGAACGTTTTTCGGTTTATGCGGATTCTTAGATTTTGCCATTGCCCCTAACTCCTACCCTGATCGAAAATAGAGTGATGATTGTTTTCTGGCAACCGCCCGGAAATCAACACCAGCAACCCAGGCGTGTCGCCCCTTCGCACCAGTGGCGCGGTCGTATAACTTGCAGTTCGTTACGCCCAACTGGGCGGCTCAAAAAACTGATCGGGGGCCTGAAGTTGGACAAACTGTCAGTCATGCAAGCTTTTCGCCGTATCGTTGAACGCGGCAGCTTTGCTCGTGCGGCGGAAGACCTTGGTGTTTCTCCTGCGCTTCTCAGTAGAGAAATCAAGCTTCTGGAGGAAAGTCTGGGAACCGTTCTTCTCACCAGAACGACCCGATCTATGTCACTGACTGACACCGGCAGTCTCTACTACCAAGATGCGATTGGAATTCTCGACGCGGTCGAAAAAACGGAGCAGACCATCAGAGATGGTTCCAAAGCGGTGCGTGGGCACCTTCGGGTGAATGCGTCAAGTTCCTTCGGCCAAACCGTTATTGCACCGATGCTTCCAGAGTTCTTAGAAACCTATCCAGATCTGCGATTTACCCTTTCGATGGACGATAAGGTGATCGATATGGTCGAGGGCGGGTTCGATCTGTCGATACGAATCCGAGCTGCGATGCCGGATTCGGCCCTTGTTGCGCGACGGATCGGCGTGATGCGACAGCGGATTTTTGCGTCTCCTGACTATTTGGAGCGATGCGGGACGCCGACCCAGCCGGCGGATCTGAAAAACCACGCTATCATCGGCTTTTTGCTTGCTGATCATTTGACGAGCTGGAAGCTTTCGGCCACCAACGGTGTCACAGCACTAGAGCTTGATCCGCGCGTGCGTGTCGGCAACAGCCTCGTTTTGCGGGATCTGCTGATAGCGGGGCAAGGTATCGGAACTCTGCCCGAGTTCGTCTCTGATGCTCCTGAAGCCAGCGGAACCTTAGTGAGAGTTCTTCCTGACCACGAATTGCCCGCGCCGGAAGTATTCGCCGTTACAGCATCTCGCTTGGGAATGGACGCAAAGGTTACAGCCTTTCTTGATCATCTGCGTCTGGCTCTCAGGTCCTGACATTATTCAATACAGGTAAAGAGTGATGTCAAAGAGCGTGACTTAATTGGCGGCGCCACAAATTCCATTCTCTCAGGGAACAAGTCACAGCCCTGAGAGGTATCCTATGTCACGTATTCTCGTTCTCTATTATTCAAGCTATGGCCACGTCCGCACATTGGCCGATGCCGAAGCTGAAGGCGCCAGAAGTGTTCCCGGCAACAAAGTTGACGTTCGGCGTGTGCCCGAAACTGTCCCTGAGGAAGTCCGCCAACAGGCTGGCTATGTAGTGGATGATACGCCAATCGCCTTGCCGGCAGATCTGGAAAACTATGATGCAATAATTTTAGGAACACCGACCCGATTTGGCATGATGGCTGGCCAAATGAAGTCCTTCCTTGACCAGACCGGAGGGCTTTGGGCCAGGAATGCTCTGGTTGGAAAAGTCGGGGCGGTCTTTGCATCAACAGGTTCGCAACACGGTGGGCACGAGGCGACCCTTCTGACAACGCAAGTCCCGCTTCAACACTTTGGGATGCTGATTGCCGGAATGCCCTACACATTTTCTGGCCAGACTACATCAGAAGAAATCATTGGCGGCGCACCATATGGTGCCGGAACGATCGCCGGTGCTGATGGTTCCCGCACACCTACCGAAACTGACCTAGCGGGAGCGCGGTTCCAGGGCGCTCATGTTGCAAGGATTGCCGCGTGCCTCGCTGGATCAAACCTGCAAGCGGAAGCAGCTTAACCCGCGCTGCTCTGTCGTCTCACTCAAATTCTCAAACGCTTCAGCCGGGAGACATACAATGTCACGCTTAACCGATATTCTTCTCACCTCACTCGCCCCAGCGGTATGGGGAAGCACCTACCTGGTAACTACGGAAGCGCTCCCGGCTGGCTATCCGATTACCCTGGCTGCGTTACGAGCTTTGCCTGCTGGCTTGTTGTTGCTTGCAGTGACGCGCTGCGTTCCACCACGCGAATGGCTCGGTCGAACTTTCGTCTTAGGCAGCCTCAATTTCGCTCTGTTCTGGGTGCTCCTCTTCGTTGCTGCGTATAGGTTACCCGGTGGTGTGGCCGCCACCCTAGGATCGTTGCAAACAATGATCGTGATTTTGATGGCGTGGGGATGGCTGGGAACCCCAATACGACTTGGTGCACTCGGTGCCGCCGCGACTGGCGTAATGGGTGTGTCTCTGCTGCTGAGCGGGCCAGAAGCACAACTTGATTGGATCGGTATAGCAGCGGGTTTGGGAGGAGCCGCGTCAATGGCTGCTGGGACTGTTCTCAGTAGGAAATGGCAACCTCCGGTCTCGGCGCTTAGTTTCACAGCGTGGCAATTAACAGCCGGTGGTTTGATACTGCTGCCAATTGCATTGTTCGTTGAGCCACCTCTCCATGCGCTCAGCGCGACAAATGTCGCCGGCCTTATCTGGCTTGGTTTGATAGGTGCTGCAGCAACCTATGCTCTTTGGTTTCGTGGCATAGCGCGCCTGGACCCCAGTGCAGTTTCGATGCTCGGCATGATGAGTCCTGTTACAGCTGTCGTGCTCGGCTGGGTATACTTGGGACAAACGCTTAGCCTCACCCAGTCCATAGGAGCAGTCATAGTTATTGGCTCTGTTGTGGTCGGCCAAAGCGTGGGTCGAAGAGACAATTCGGGTTTGAAAAAATGGAGACCAGCAACAGCTGGACCTGTCTGATGGGTGCAGAGCTGCAAACAGCGAACCCAATCACGCAAGTGGGCGAGGAATGGCTCAGCGCTTCGCTCAAGCCCGTTCGCCAGATCCCTACAATATCGAAGTCCTAGGTTTCCCTCCGAATAATGAAGGGGATGCATTCTGGCGCCCCCACGTTCGGGTGTTCCAAAACTCCTGTAGCCATGGTGGAATGGTGGTCGAGCAACCAAGCGCTGAGAGCGCTCAGGGCGAGCGTTTCTACTTAAGTGCTGTCGCATATCGAAAACCGCGTTGGACGCTGCCAGTGAGCGCCCGATGCAGTCTGGTATTGTGCGTAGGTTTCAAGCGGTCACAGTGTGGTTCATTTCAAAGTAGCGGCGGACCAACCGGTTATTTTGGAGACCAACCATCGTTCTTGCGCTTCTTGTTTCATAGCAACATCTTATGCGGGATTAGACATGTTCACAATTGAGCGAAACTTACGAAAGATGCTTCGGCATTTTTCGCGCATTATCAGAAACATGTCCGAAGCAACGTTGGGCAGATCAAGGCAGGGGTAAACCGTGGCAAATTACAACACTCAAGAAGACGCGGATTTCTATTTCGACATTATCCAAAGGGTAGGAGGGGAAAAGATCAACGATCTCGCATTCGGTGTGCTTTGGCGTATGCGGAAAGTGCCGTTTCAAGATCTCACAGGAGACTATTTCCCTTGGCCTTACTCAGGCGAGAAGAAAGAATTTTCCGTTGTGGACGAGCTGATCTGGGTTATGAACGAGGACGCTCATAGGCTTTTTGAAGACAATTACCGACCTGTTATTCGCCCACATTGTAAGAACGTGGTGTCAACTCTGCGCGACGGTGAAGAGGATCTCCTAATTGTTGCCACCTCAGACGGGGGCGACGATGGCCTGACACACTTCGAGCGCCTTGAGCGAGTTGAACTCGAAATTGAAGATGCAGTTTTCAGGATAGCTAAAAACCACGATCCAGCCACTCTTAAAGAGGAGTTTGAAGCCCTAGGATATCAGTCGTGACGTCGAACGTTTAATGCTATTAGAAACCAAAACTAAGAAGAAAAAGGACATATGAGCAATAAACGCATTGGCCCAAAGCGCCGCAAGGGCGGCAGTGGTATGATCGGGATGGGCAGAGGAGATCTGTTTCAAACTGGCGGCTCCATATCGCGGAAGATGCCACCTACTGAGGTTGTCCAAGGCACTGGAGGTAGAGTTGGGTTCAAAACCGTCAAAGTTGATCGGGCGGCTGCATCATTTGCATCCAGGCTATGGGGGAATGAAGTCCTAGGGTTTTACGATGAACTCAAGGGGGATGCATTCTGGCGCCGCGGATACTTCGGCTTCGGAAGCTCCTAGGGAGGTTTCGGCCTATTTTCCTGACGAAAAAATTCACTCGTAGTCGACTGAGTTCCTACATTTGCTCGTTGCCAATAAAGAAATCCTGGACGTTCCTTCTTTTCCGTTTGGGAGCATCTATCACCTCGCCTCGGGTGATCCATTCGGGCAAGTCCAGATCAGAATGGGATAGGCCCCAAGCAACCATTAGTCGACCGCAACTTCGCCCATTGGCCAGAGACACATCTAGCTCTTCATCCAAGTCCAAGTCTTGCTTGGCAAATGTGGTATTGAACACGGCATTCTTTATGAGCCTCTGCGCTTCTGAAAACGTTCCTTGGAATTCGGAGCAGTGTCTTCCTCCACCAATGACAAACAGGGGCATCGTTCCTCCCCATGCGGATGCATTGTATCCCGTCTTCTTGTAAGAATCCCGGAGGGGATCGCAAACAAAGCTGCCGATGGCTGTTGCCAGCTTATTGGCCGGAACTCCCTCGCTGACAGCGATCCTTGCGACTTCTGCCCCAAACGGTTTGACCGCGCTCCCGTAAATCTTCACCAGCGAACTACCGTCATCACGCTGGTAAAAACCAAAGCTGACAGCGTCAATGGTGAGACCTCCAAAGTCACAGATCATGAACTGGCCGTTATGTTTTTGGGCAGAATGAAAATACCCCATGACTGCGCCAATGAACTCTGGAACGATCAAGGTCGGGACGCTCACTTTTCGATTTGAAAGGCTGGAATCTTCAAGCTCCCTTTCGACGACGGCTCTACAAATTGGCGCCTCCGAAAGTGCGACCCTAAGAGCGGCACCAACGCAATTCTGAAATCTTTCTAACTGCGGTGAACTACCTCCAGATTCTGTCGGAAATCCAAAGTTCGCGGACAAACCGATGCTTTTTTCGCTGAGACTACGCCCCAGTTTTTCCCACAACCACCCCAACGCATGACGTATCATCAAGGCAAGATATGCGGATACGTCGACCTCTTCGGCAACCAATCCTGAAGTCTCTTTTTTGGTCTTGTTCAGGAATGCCACTTTCAAGTGGTTTCGCCTTTCAGACTCAGTCGATGCACACAAGCTGAAGTGGCCGTTAGGTCTCTCCCAAAGCTGAGTGGTCCAGTAATAAGGGTGATTGTCGGATTGTAGTTCTCCTGGTGCAGGAACTGCGTAAGCACCTAAACCTTCCTCGTAAGGAAACCTTAACACGACCTTGCTGCTGGTCGATCCTAGATCGAAGCCACCCTCATCCTAGACGGCGAAGGCGAACAAGAAGCTTTTTCAGGTGACGTAGGCGTCGTTCCGTTGAAAAAAGTGCACACCGCTCGCTCAGGGGACGAAGGGGCAACCATTTTGGTGTTCCGTGTCCATGAGGAGGGCCAGCCAGGCAGAGTTTTGGTCAGCGACTGATTTTCAAGACAAAGGCGAAATATCCTTTACCGAATGCATGGTTGTCGGAACCGGGGGGGTGCCGTTTGCCTTCACACTTGCAACCCTGCTTTTTTCCACCCGCTGCGCCAGCGATCAGCGCAGGTTGGAATAGAGAATAATGGTAAACGTGTTGTCTCGGTTATCGAAGCCGCATTCGGAGCGATTTCGTTCAATTTGACAGCCGCTGTTTTTGCCGCATCTATGTCATCGAGCTCAGCGAGCGAGGCAATCAGCATCAGGTGGCTCATCAGGAAGGTTGCACGCACAGACAAGGCTTCGCGACAGGCCTGCGCGGCTTCCTCATAACGTCCCAAGTGAAACAAGGCGGCACCCTGTCCCATGAAAGCGGCGTGCCGCAATGGATCACCCGGGCTGAGTTCGACAGACCGGACTGCATGTTCCAGCGCCTTGTCAGGGCGATTCAGCAAATAAAGATTTGCAGCGGCGAGCATGTGGACCGTCGCCGCGTTGGGATTTTCCGACAATGCTTCCTTAAAGGCTGTCCGCGCGCGGGACAGGTCTTGTGCCAGCATAGAGATTGAATGCGCGGCATAAGCCTTTGCAATGCCGTCCGCGCGATCGCTCCGCAGCACCTGCTCTGCGGCCGCGACAGCTGACTTGGGTCCCTGATCTACAGGTTCCAAACCTTGCACAAGACGTTGGATATGAAGCCATGCTAGCAAGCCCGCTGCGGAGGCGTATTCCGGATCTCGATCCAAAGCCAGTTTTGTCAGTCGTATTGCCTCTATGTTGTCTTGGTCAGTCAGCAAGTGGAAATGTGATAAAGCTCGGAGGTAGAGCTCGTATGCCTGTAAGTCCTTGGTGGGTTTTGCACGCGCACGATTTGTTTCAGCGTGCCGCACCGATGGTTCAATAGCTGTAACTACGTCTTCGGTGACTTGATCTTGAAGATCAAAGATGTCGTCGAGCACACCGTCAAAGCGGTCCGCCCACAAATGGCTCCCATTTTCGGTATCTATGAGCTGTCCCGTGATGCGGACGCGCTGCCCGGAACGCCGAACGGAGCCTTCCAGTACATACCGAACCCCTAAGTCGCGGCCCACGTCGCGGATGTCCGTGCTTTTCCCCTTATAAGCAAAAGAAGAGTTTCGTGCGACGACCATCAACCAACGAAACCGAGATAGCTCAGTTATGATGTCTTCCGTTATGCCATCGGCAAAGAACTCCTGCTCCGGATCACCCGACATATTGTCGAATGGGAGCACTGCGATTCCCGGCCTCACATCCGCTTTGATCGCGAGATTGGCTTTCGTACCCTTTGGCCAACACCAGATTCCAACATGCCGCGTGATGTTTTTCAGTTCGGTTTGCTCTCCGCCGTCGAATAATCCCGCATCGTTACGGTCAAGGCTGTTATGTGACATATCTGAAAAGAGCACTTGTCCCGGCTTCGCGAGAGCCTCCAGACGCGCCGCAACATTGATGCCGTCGCCGAAAATGTCATCGCCATCGGTTACCACTTCCCCTGTGTGAACCCCGATGCGCAGTTTGATGTGGTCAGGTTTGTGGGCGGACTGAACTGCAATCGCGCAAGCTGCTGCTTCAGATGGTGATTGAAACTCGACGATCCAGCCGTCGCCCATGCTTTTGATCAGTGAACCATTGGTATCTTCCACGATCGGGAGAAACGTGTCCTCGCGGAAGGTCTTTAATGCAGCGACTGTGCCAGTACGGTCCTGATCCATCAGCGCGGAATACCCCACAATGTCGGCGGCCAATACCGTCGTGAGACGTCTTCCCATTCACCCCTCCTCTTTGCAATGAAGTTAGCTCGGTGGGTTGCTTCTGTCAGCCCATTCGTCAGATTTTGAAAAGCCTTAATGAATAGAAAGCACAGGTACAGGCATACACGCACAACTAAAAAGGTAATGCTCAAATACCTGTCGCGCATTCAGCAAACGGTCACCTTCATATCCGCGGAGTTAGTCACTTGCGTTTCTTTAGCTGCCAATGTTCGTGGCAAAGCAATTCCGCTTTGGGCTCGTTCCGGACCTCGGAGGCGGCGCAGCATCTGCGAGGGCTAGGCAGGAAGGACCGGCGAGGACGGCCCGATCCGGACATACAAAGTGCAATCAGATGCTGCGTTGTAGCTGATCAAGAGCCGACGTTCGTACTAATCTCAGGTTCTGGTCAACCTGAAATTCGGCCAATCCACCAAATCGTGCTCGAGATTTCTCGTCTATTTAGTGCAGTTCCGCTTCTCCAGGATTGGACCTCAGCGGCCGCTCTCAATTCCCGCTATATGTGTTCCACTCAAATGGTTACTCCTGAATCCGAGCGTCTCAAGCGTAGTCGTTTAGTCCGAAGAATAGGTAGATTTATATTCAGATTGGATTGAGTGTTAGGGTGTAGTCACAACATTGTACCCGCACCTTCAAGAAAAGGTGCTCTTGGATTTTGGGGGATCGAGTGATTGAATTTTATAAATCTATCTTGAGAACTACGGGACATCGTCAGGTGGTCAACATCTTGCTGTCGCTGGCCATTGCCGCCCTGGCGGCGTTTCCACTGAACTACCAGAAGGAAATCGTGAACGGTCTGACCGAAAAGAACATAAGCGCCGGAGGCTTGCTGTGGCTTGGTGTTGCTATGGGCGCGGTGATAACCCTGAGCCTCGCGCTGAAATGGGCGCTGGGGTATCTTTCGAGCGTCCTTGGCGAGGACATGGTCCGCAAGCTGCGCACGCGTATTTGCAATCTGTCTCGCGAAAACCCGGCGGGTTCCGAGAAAGTTGCCTATGGTGCCAAGGCAACAATGGTGTCGGCCGAAGCCGAACAAGTAGGAAAGTTCTCCGGTAGCGCTCTGTCTGAACCCATCGTACAGGCCGGAACCCTTGTTGTGATTATTGGGTATATTGCGGCCAACCAACCCTCTCTGGGGCTGATTGCAATTGGCATGATTATCCCTCAGGTGTTTATTGTTCTTCTCGTCCAGACGCGTGTGAACTCCCTTGTGTCTGACAGAGTTCACACATTGCGCAAAGCCACAAACTGGCTTGTTGACCCTGATCGCTCGACCGCGGAGATCACTCCTAAATTTGACGAGATCTACGATACCCGTTCCCGGATATTCGTCTGGAAGCTGTCTTCGAAATTTGTACTCAGCGCCATCAACGGAGCCGGGACGGTGGGGGTTCTTGTCGTGGGCGGTTGGCAGGTCCTGGAAGGCAATACGGATGTCGGCACAGTCGTCGCCGCCACCGTAGGTTTGACACGTCTTCAGGGCCCGACGCGGCAGCTGATTGCCTTTTATCGACAGGTCAGTGCAACAGCTGTGAAGTTTGAACTGCTGCGGGAAGCAGGCGTGGATATGGCTGACGCGACCCTCTGAAATTTGCACGCATGGATAGACGCCCTATCGTTTGAAGGGAGTAATATAATGACGAATGAAGCCGGATTTGTCTTCGCTCTGATTGCCGTCGCGGGTGTGCTGATGGCAAGCAACCGTGTTCGCTATGACTTCGTTGCCTTGATAGTTGTTCTTGCGCTTGCCCTCAGCGGCACGCTGACAATTGGAGAAAGCCTCTCGGGCTTTGGGAACAGCGTTGTAATCCTTGTCGCCTGCCTTCTTGTGCTGGGCGAAATGTTGGATAGAACCAGTGTCGCTCGCGCAGTAGGGGACGCTATCATGCGGCACGGTGGTCGTGGTGAAACTGGATTGCTGGTGCTCATCATGATCAGCACGGCGCTTCTGGGAAGCGTTATGAGCTCAACAGCCGTCGTCGCAATTTTCATACCGGTCATTCTGCGAATTGCTCAAGAAACGGCAAACGACAAGGCTCGTTTTTTGATGCCGATGTCCTATGCCGCGTTGATAAGTGGCATGCTGACCCTGATCGCCACGCCTCCGAACCTTGTCGTAAGTGATGAGTTGGTCGCGCAGGGATACCAACCTTTCGGTTTGTTTTCCTTCTTTTTGATCGGCGCGTCGGTTCTGGTTGTTGCAGTCCTGTTTGTCTTGTTTTGGGGCCGCTACCGGTTGAAGACCAAATCGACCCCTGATGAGCAGGAGTTCGCAATTTCCGGAACGACGCTTGCAGGTATGTGGGAAACCTTTGGATTGGATGTACATTCCGCGACTTTCAAGGTCACTGGCAAAGTACTCTCAGAGGACGTTGACAAGCTGACGGGAAGTGGCACGGCAATACTCGTTCGACTGCGGCCTGACGCCAAAGGAAAGTACCTCGAAGCCATGTTTCGTGAAGGTATGGAATTGTTACCGGGTGACATTGTTTTCATTCGAGGATCCCAAGATGCACTGGCGGAGATATCAACCAATACGTTGTTTTCCAAAACTTTGGGTTTTCAGAAATCAAGTACTGTTTGGATCGATCAGTTGGGTCTCGCGGATGTATTGATCCACCCCGAGGCTACTGTGATTGGTCGACAAATGCATGATGCACCCGGGTTCGAATTCAAAGGGATTGAGATTGTTGGCCTGGTGAGAAACAGCGAGCCCGTCGAACACCCCAACAGTACAGTATTGCAAGCAGGCGATCGTCTTATGCTTGCCGGATCGTGGGAAGACTTGGATCGTGCGGTTGAAAGGCATGATATGTTGGTGCTTCTGTCCTTCCCAAATGAGCGGATATCCGTCCCACCGGCAGCTACGGGTTTTTGGGCTGCGATTGCCATCATGGTCACGATGGTTGCTCTAACGGTCTCAGAACTCGTCTCAATAACTACTGCAGTACTGATGGCCGCGGTAGCGGCAGTCTTGCTTCGCACTCTTTCCGCCGAAGACGCCTATCGCGCCGTAAAACTTCCAAGCCTCGTTCTTATCGCCGGGATGTTGCCACTTGCTGACGCGCTGCAGGCTACGGGCGGATCGGACATAATCGTTGACCAACTACTTTACATTGTCGGAGAAGCCAGTCCGCGCGCAGTCATGGCGGCGATCTTTGTTTTAACGGCCCTATTGGGCTTAGTCCTATCCAATACTGCCTCTGCGGTACTTGTTGCGCCGATTGCTATTTCAGCCGCCGAAGCACTTGGAATTTCGCCATACCCAGTTGCGCTGTGTGTTCTGATCGCTGCATCCGCGTCATTTTCGACTCCGATCTCAACACCTGTGGTCACATTGGTCGTTGCACCCGGGGGGTATAGTTTTGCTGACTTCCTCAAGCTCGGTGTGCCGCTCACAATACTGACCGGCTCTGTCGCGGTGATCATCGCTCCAATGCTGTTCCCTTACTAAAGGTTTCAGGCATCCTTTCCTCCCAGAGAGCGAGAGATCAGGAAAACGATACGCAAAGAAATCGCTACAACAAGTAACTCAGCGGTCAGCGTCAAGAGTAGGGTCATGATGCTGACTGCATCAACCGCCGAAATCGTGTAGGGGCTGGCACCAGTTTCAGCTGCGGATATCTGCAAGCCAACTTGAGGGTTGGCCAGCATTGTGACCAGAAGCGCAAAAGCTGCTCCAAACAATGAAACAATTGTCAGAACAGCGCCGATCGTTCCGACCCAAACGCCGATCCACACGCGACTTTGAAGCCGGGCAGCTGAGGGGTCATCTCCAGTCTCTTTCAGCTTTCGCCCTAAAGACAAATAATGCCAACACCAAAATGTGGTGAAAGCGGGCAGGATCAAACCTAAGAAGGACAGCACGTTGCCCACGCCTGCGCCACCTCCGACAACGCCAAGGACAACGCCGCCCAGTACAACGACAATGATCAAAAAAACCAGTTGAACCCAGAAACCGATCTGGCCAAGCTTTACGAGCGCATGTGCGACGCGCCCGGAATTTTCCTCATGCCAATTAGCTGATTCCTCTGCCATATTGCAGTGCTCCCAACCAAAGCCCTATGATTTGAAGAAGGCCGTCTACGCTTTAGCTTGGCCGCCGATCTCTATCTAAAAATCACTGGCCATGCGCAGCGGCGAGCGCTTCGCGAAGTTTGTCTTCTTGTTCCTGCGATAGGGACGTCTGAAGTATCTTCGGGTCGTATTGTTCGATCTCGGCGATCACTTTGTCTGGTGTGGCCTTGGCGACAAGCAGAAACAGAGCCGACGAATTTGGTTGGATGGTCTCGCCCAGTTCTTTGATGAAATCATCATTGATGCCGTAATCGGAAAGGGATCCTCCAAGCGCGCCCATTGCCGCCCCAGCCAAACCGCCCACGGCCATGCCCGCGAGTGGGTTGAGAACAAGAATACCAGCCAACATACCCACTATTGCACCGGTGCTCAGGCCGGTACTGGCGCCAATTCGGGTCATGTTCACTGACTGCTTAATGTGTATGTCTCCCTCTTCGGGCCGCACAACGACACAGGCGTCCAGCAGGTCGATCAATTCCTGTTTTTTGAGCTGTCGTAGTTTTGTCAAAACGGCATCTGCACTGTCGACACCATCAAATGAAAGAACAACAAGATCAGCCATTGAAGTCTCCTCGGATGATTTGGATTACATCGTAAAAATCGTATTGGAGTGTAAAAGTGGGTAACGCGGGTCCGATGGGACCCGCGTATAACATCATTCGATAACGACCTGACCGGTCACTGCCTGCAACGGCTCAACCTCTGCTACCTCTGTTGGACCGGTACTTGTCCCAGGCAGAACTTCGAACAGAGGATCGAACTCAACCATGGCTCCAGCGAGTTTGATCAGAACGCTGACGTCACCATCAGCCGTTGCGCGACCGTCGGCCAGCAAGTCCTCAAAATCAGCCGCTCCGGTCATCACAAGTTCCAGATCGGATCGGTTTAAAGTCAGAGTCAGATCTGGCTCATCGAAGGCGAAACCTTCGACATTTGTGAGT
The DNA here is from genome assembly GCF_059612325.1 of Ruegeria sp. CDSA021. Lineage (NCBI taxonomy): Bacteria > Pseudomonadati > Pseudomonadota > Alphaproteobacteria > Rhodobacterales > Roseobacteraceae > Ruegeria > Ruegeria sp. CDSA021. Next base: position 151,748 of record NZ_JBXWQJ010000004.1, on the reverse strand, counting down.
GTTGCCTTGGCCAACTCGATCGCAAACATCTCTCCATTGTCGGGGGTGCTTAGGTTCATCGTGAACTCGATGCCTTCGGCCTTGCGGCTGTCCATCTTGATCGCAAGGAAATCAAGGAACAGCTCAGTCGACATCGCGCGTATCACCTCTGGGCTGGACGTGTCGGCCGTTTCACCGGTGGGGATGCCAGAACGAAGTTCATAGGCGCCGGACAGGAAGCTGTTCCGCAGGCCCGGGTTCTCTTGCTGGTAGCCAAGCTGTTCGTAAACGTCTGCTAACAAATCTTTTACTTCCTGATCTGATGGGTCCGACAGGAACAGTTTGTTCAGTATCTCGGACGCTTCGAAATATTGCCCTGCATTGTGCAGTTCCAAACCCTTGGCCATAATTGGATCTTTGCCGCCCATCATCTCGACGTAGAGCGGAGCGGAAGCTTCTGGTTCTAACGGTATCAGGGTCGCGGGATTGCAATCCCAGAAACCAAGGAACCGCTGAACAACGCCGCGCGAATTGTGCTGAGGTGAGCCGTGATAACCACGTGTATGCCATGTCTGCTGCAAACCCTGTGACGGCTCATAGTGGTGATGTATCTGGTTAATCGTCACGCCCTGATTGGCCAGATGCAGGGTCTGGTTATTCATATGGGCATAAAGGTCGCGCTGATCTCTCAGAACCTGCTGCACGCGGTCATTGCCCCAGCGCGGCCAATGGTGCGAAGCGAACATGACGTCTGCCTCTTGCCCGAACAGGAACAGGGCACGAGAGATGTATTTTGACCATCGAAGGGCATCGCGCACCGGCGCGCCACGCAATGTATAGATGTTGTGCAACGTGGCCGTGACGTTTTCCGCCATCCACAGGGCCTTCATGTCTGGGATGTAAGTATTCATCTCAGACGGCGCTTCAGTGTTGGGTGTGTTCTGGAAGATCATCCGCACGCCATCGACCTCGAATTCTTCGATGTCGTCCTCGACAATCCGGGTTGGCGCGATCAGGCCAGTGGCACCTGCTGAAACGCGCTTGCCGAGACCCTGATTGACGAACCCATGCGGGGCCACGGGCAACAACAGACCATATTGGTAAAATAGCCGTCGGTTCATTGCGTTGCCCGCGAACACGTTTTCGGAAATTGTATGTTCCATGAAATCGCGCGGAGCAATGATTTCGACATTGCCGGAATCGACGTCCTCCTGCGAAACGATGCCGCGAACGCCTGCCCAGTGATCGCCGTGGGAATGTGAATAGATCACCGCCGTAATCGGCAACCCTTCACCTTTGTGCTCCGAGAACAATTCCCACGCGGCTCGCGCCGTTTCAGCCGAAACCAACGGGTCAATGGCGATCCAACCCGTCTTGCCCCGCACGAATGAGATGTCGGACAAATCAAACCCGCGCACCTGATAGATGCCGGGTATTACCTCGTACAGACCATAGTTCTGGTTTAACTTACTGATGCGCATCAATGACGGGTGGATACTGTCGTATTCGTCCTGTTCGTCGATAAAATCAAATGCACCTCGATCCCACGCAACGTTCCCCGCATCCGCCATGATCTGAGGTTGCGGCATCTCGGCAATGAAACCTTTGGCCACTTCGTCAAAGTCCTGAGTGTCAGAGAAGGGCAGTGTTTCTTTCGCTTCGGCCAGGATTTTGAGCGTGTGCTCAGATGGTGCTTTTCCTTTAGGGTGAAAATGGCCCTCTAATGGCGCGGCTGTCGATGTGGTTTGTGCTGCTGCTTCTTCCGACAAAAAAGTAGGACTTACCGCAAAAGCAGCCCCAATTGCAGGAACAGTTTTCATGAAGTCGCGCCGATTAGGTGCCATCGTATTCCCCCGTTTATTTAGCTCTCTGAAAAGCAACAACTCACATCCTAACATTTATATGTAATTGTGCTAAGATTAAGTTTTTGCGCCCAGCTCTGCTCGCTAAATTTTTGAGTTCCTGAGTATCGTCAACAATAGAGCCGTCTTATGTGAGCACAGCGAAGAAGACGCGGCCTAAAAAAGGTGGATCACAAGTCGGGGGAAACGTGATGGCAGCAACCTGGAATGCCTCTCTGTCGAGGCGAGATTTTATCAACCTGGCCGCTGCTGCTTCTCTTTGTTGCATCTCAAGTTGCACCCCGTTCGACCGCAGTAGTTCGATCGGCGACATAAATTCTGAGCTTGCAGCTGCATTGGAACGGATACCTTCTGATGATGGCTCAGATCTGGTTCAGATTGCCCGGGAGATTGAGGCGAATTCGACACAGATGATCCAGGCGCACGCGGCCTTTATTGAAGAATTCAACCGGTTGTCCGCCAACCGTTCTGTAAAACGTTCCAAGTTGATAGCTGTTTTAGACAGATATGACACCGAACGCCGTTCGCAACGCGATAACCTGCTGGTATTGCAGGGGCAATTGCAGGCGGCAATCCCGGAAGATTACTGGCCGGAAGTTGCTGAAATTCTGTACGAAAAGGCAGACATAGTCGCTTCGGGAACCAGTTTGGAGTTATGATATGCCAGTAATTGCGACGATAACGGCGGTCACTTTCTTGTTGGACGGATTGTCTGATTTAACACCATCGTTTCTGGACCCCAATACGCTGAAACCCGCCTTGGATAAGGCTATTTCGCCCGCGGACAGCGACGTCCGGACCGCGGCTTTGAAAGTTGTGAGCGACTTGGAAGTTGCCGTTGATCGGTTCCGTGCCGCGGTCGAAGGTGCTGCGGATAATGCCATTCTCGGTTCCACGGACAAATCAGAATCGGCATCGTCCACAAGAGCCATTTTTAGTGAACTGGATCAGGAAAGAGATCGAGCGATAAGCGCGGTACTCGACTCACGTGATCAACTCGTTTCGCTTTTGGATCAGGAGACCTGGTCGCGAGTATTCGATGGGTAATGATCATTGAGAAAGGGGGCAATGTTCACCCTGTCGTCGCTGCAACGCTATCCATAAAGTCGGCGAATACATTTATTTGGTGCATTGGATGATGATGCATCTCATGAGGCGTGCTCAAAGTGATTGCAGACGATGCCGCTACTTTTTGTCTTTTTCCTTCTTTTGGTCCTTTGAGGGCGCTCGCCAAAATGAGGCCGCGCCCCAAATCACCAGAACAACCGTAACTATGCCGCCCACAATAAATTCCATATTCAGATGATAGCCACGCGAGCTTGTTGGCGCAACTTTTCAACACCGCGAAATAGACAAGGGGACGTTCAACCTTCCCTTTCAATTTCGGACAAACCCTCTGCATTGTTCATTTTGGGTCAAGTTTTTAAGGGCGTTGCAGATACCAAAAAAGAACTGCTTCTCAGACCGCTCGCTTGGACGTTCGGGAAGTTCGGGTGTAAGTCTAAGTTGTGCTTCCTAAAGGTAAGGGGAAAGTAGCCGGGCGAAACCGTTGCGCAATTTGGCCAAAAGCGGGAGATCATTGATCTCTTCAAGGCCAATTTCTCGAGCGCCAAGTGCTTTTGAGTCAAGGATGGCATGGAGTTCTTCCGACAGCTCTCGATGATAGCATTCAACATTGAACTCAAAGTTCAATCGAAGGCTTCTGGGATCCCAGTTTGTACTTCCAACAAGAGCCCAAACGTCGTCCACGAGCATGAGTTTCGTGTGATCGAACGGTGGCTTGGTGAAGAAAACCCGGCAACCATGTTCCAAAATTTGCCCGATCTGCCCCATAGCTGCCCACTCGACAACCTTAACATTGTTGTTGGATGGCAGGTAGATTTCGACCTTGATGCCACGGAGCGCCGCCACTGAAAGCGCTTCTATCAGCCGAGAATCTGGCAGGAAATAAGGGCTGACAATACGCACCCGTTCCCGCGCGGCCGACAGCGCTGCGAAAATGAGTTTGCTGAGCGTCTCGAAATCCTCGTCTGGTCCGTGCGAAATCCCCCGCGACCAGACTGTGCCATGGCGTGTAAGCTCAGGAAACCATGCCGGGCCGCTCAACTGCTCACCTGTGGTGAAGGCCCAGTCCGTGACAAACACTTGTTTGAAGTGGCTTACAACCGGCCCCTCGAATTTGAAATGCAGGCATTGTGTCGGCGCCTCGGGATCGAGGTTCAGGCAGTGCGCTTCGCGAATATTTGTTCCACCTGTGAAGCCTATACAGCCATCTACGACAAGGATTTTTCTGTGATTTCGCAGGTTTGAAAAGCGGCGTGAGGAGAACCCGCTTGTAGGAAGAAAACTCGCGGCCTCAATGCCCACCTCTTTCAAACGAGCAACCATGTTTTCCTTGCTGTAGCGCGCGCCAACGCAGTCGATAAGAACGCGCACTACCACGCCGCGATCCTTGGCGCGGACGAGCGCATTCAAGAATTCTTCTCCTGCTCGGTCGCTGTCAAAAATATAGCTCAACAATCCAACCGATAAATTGGCACTATCTATGGCCGCGATCATCTCCGGAAAGGCCTCGTCACCATCTCGTAGGCAATCGACCGTGTTTCCCGGCAAGAGTGACTTTGCGCTAAGAGCTTCCCCGGCACGGGCTAATCCGGCCAAGTGAGGTAGTTGAATATTAGCCTCTTCAAACAACACTCTCTCGCTTTCCGAGAGAGAGAAACTTGGAATTCTGCGCATGGTGTCTGACAGGCCCATCCGTGTGCCAGCCCGGTTGATCCGATTGACGCCCAGTATGATGTACGCCAACGAGCCCACAAACGGCGCAAGCCAAGCAAGGGCTGACCAGCCAATGGCCGCGCGCGTATCGCGCTTTCTCAGAACAGCATGCACAGTGACTCCGAAGGCTAAAGACACCTGCGCAAGCGTGACGAGAAATGCCCACAGGTAGGCGAGGCTCAAAATACGATCCCCCAAATGAAGCTACACCACTTGAAGCCTCACCCTATCTCTTTTGACTAACAAGGGTGCAGAAAGTTTGGTTTTGAAATGCTTGGATCCAACCGTTCTACCACTGACATCACGCTTGGCGCACCTCATACGCCGTCTCCGAGCCTAACCAACGTCTGCTTAGCTCCATTCTGCGGACCTCGATGAACGGTGCAGCGAAGGTCTGCTTCCCGCCCGTCGGATATCAGCGATGTCCTAGAATTAGCCTTTGGAGGCGAAGGGGATGCATTCTGGCGCCAACACGACTGTGAGGCCCAATGCTCCCATTATATAGAGTCAGATGGCGTATTCGGATTGTGCCCAAATTCCAGCTTCGGTCTTCGGTAGGTGCTGCGTCTCGAGCTGAGGCGAGTTCGCAACGGGTTCAGATCCGACAGTATCATGACTGCTAGGCCGCGAGTCAGATTGGACCGCTTCACTCTTCTGATCCCAGGATGGGAGGGCCAGCAAGCTGATCCCGAAGAGAAGCAAGGGCCCGCGAAAGACCTGAAGTCCCGCTGTTAATAATTGCTCGAAGGCGCTTGACCAAGGAGCGCCGAATAGAGACGAAAACTTTATCATTGGGCAGAGAAACCCTGCCCAATGACGCCTTTAGTATGGAAATATCCTAGAGGCGTGTAACCAGAGTCACGCATTCAGAAGCCCGTGTAACTGCGGTATAGAGCCAATTCCTCGCATATTTGTCGAAGATGTGACTTTCGTCCTCTATAATCACGTGGTCCCACTGGCTGCCTTGGGCTTTATGAACTGTCAAAGCGTAGCCATACTTAAACTGCTGAGAATTTTTCCGTTCCTTGTCCGCCAATCTCTCTTCGTCGTCAGTAAAAAACTCCGGATGCACACGTACGCGGTAGTTTTCATGATCCGGGAAGTCGCACGATTTCAGTTCCAACGACAAAGTCCCCGAAAACCGGGACTTCTTCGGCTCAGAGACGACCGTGAACATGCCTCCATTGACGATACCAAGGCCATGGTCATTGTGCTGACACACAAGGCGGTCGCCAATCTCAGGCAGGTCGCTGGTGCGTCCCAAGGCCCTGCGGATTTCTTCGTTGTAGTGGGAACGAGTGACGTTCCTACCGGCAAGGAGCTGGTCCGCATTCAGTATCTCATCAATCTCAAGACTCCCGTCCGGCACCACACGGCTGTTCCCATAGGCACCATATTTCAACGGTTTCCCTTCACGAATGTCTGTCGCCAGTTGTAAGACCGGGCTGTCTTTGGCCTGACGGTGGATTTCGGTCAGTATGGCGTCAGGCTTGGCGTTGGTGAAAAAATAGCCCTCTCCGGCCACCGGCGGCAGTTGGGCAGGATCACCAAGTGCGAGGATAGGAGTTCCGAATGACATAATGTCACTGGCTAAGTTCACATCAACCATTGAGCACTCATCGAGCACAATTAAGTCCGCATCCGCTGCTGCACTATCCGGATCGAGGTGGAAACTGAATTTGCCATCCGGTCCCTGAACAAACTTGTAGATCAGACTGTGGATGGTGGAAGCACCCTCGCAGCCGTTGCGCTGCATCATCATAGCCGCTTTGCCAGTGAAGGCTGCGTAAACAACCCTTCCATTCAAACCGCTGGCCAGATGTCGCGCGATTGTCGTCTTGCCGGTGCCAGCATATCCGAAGAGCCGGAAGATCTTATTTGTCTTGGCATCGTTCTTCAGCCAGGAGCCAACGCAGTCAAGCGCTGAGAGCTGTTGGCCGGACATAGTGAAATTGATAGCATTCATGAGGTTAGGTCTTCTGCAGGTTTGGGGTTGAGAATCCTGGCCAACGGGCGAGTCTGGCCGAGCGTATCTTGGGCGTCTTAGGGACAAACCAACCAGACGATTGATGGTCGGCTCTGCGTTCATGGAAATTAAGGTGTAATGCCCCCCTTGTGACAGGTTACACTTCAGGAGGAATGTTCCGGAGAAAGTAATTAATTAGGGGGGCATTACATACCCGGAGGAGTTTCTTGATCTCCGGAAGGTGTAACGCTCCCCTAATATTTAACTTCATTTCTCTTACACTATGTCTGACGCAAGGGGGCCATTACACCGCAACCTCCAACTTCGGGGCAGCGTTGGCTTCTAACTTCAGTGCACGCTGGCGAGCGCGATATTCGTTCACGCGCCTCCGGTTTGCCCGCCTATCGGCCTCGGCAATCGGATCCGCGAAGCCCGTTTCTGAAAGGGTTTTCGAGATGACCGCCTGGCGCGCCAGCTCACAATTTCCACGTTGCGTACAGAATGAGCAAATAGGATTGTCAGACGTGACTACCCCAGGCACACCAAAACAACTCTGGTAGAACTCCTCGCTTTTAGGCGTCTTGAGCTCAACGGGTTTAAGGAAGCCGTTGGCTACGTCTTCTCGTGCTTTGCGTTCAGCACTCTCGACGGCTTTTTCCCCAAGGAAGTTACAGTCAACGGCACGGAAGTACTGGCGCTCGATCACGTGCTTGGCAACAAACCCTTCTATCGAAAATACGCCGCGACTGACCAAATCGAGCATTTCTTTACGAAATTGATGCTGCGCCGGAAGGCTTTGGTGGGAAAAATATGCGTACTGGGGCATACCCTTCATCCGGTTCAATTCGAGGCCATGGCGGTCATCACTCCAGAACTCCACTATCTTGGTCAGATAGGCATCGCGTTTCTTCTCGCCAGGCCAAAGCTGATTTGGCTGCGGTGGATATTTGCGTTTACGCGCCGACGCGAACTTGAATGCGAACTCCAAGTAAGCAGGATACGGCAATCCGATCCGATCGGCCTTCAGACGTGCATCATTGAGCTGAGTCAGATCGGAGCTCCGTTTGAAAAAGTTCAACTTGAAACCGACCTTAATGTCGGATGCAGCGGTCGCGTCGATGTTCTCGCGATAGTAATTCCTGTACGCTTCGATGTAGGCACGATGGAACTGCTTCGTGGCATCAAAAGGTGTAAGAAAACGATACTCCGGCCATTTGGTCGGCATCACTTCGGCCTCGAGCGCGCGGTATTTTGTCGGTATAAGCGTGAGCATGCGATGAAGCTTGTTTAGCCTCAGTTTGTGTTGATCCATTGTCATTTGACATATCTCTTTCGTGCCGGGACCGACCTTGCGGTCGAAATCCCGGTCATGTCTTTGTGCTTGGGTTGGGTGGGAGGTGGCTTGCGCCAGATCAGACGAGGTGGGTCTCTTCAGAACCTGCGTTCCAGCGTCCATCAGTCCAGTGACCCAGCTTCATGGCGGTGTCGCGCAACTTGCGAAATCGGCGACGAGCCTGCTCGATCATTCGATAGGCCTGCCGGTAATCCGGTGCCTCATAGTAACCTAAACGCAGACCTTCAATTTCGCGCATTAAATCACTGGCACGCTTGTCGAGAAAGCGAACCTGATCTTCACGAGAAAGCTGACGCAGTGCGGTAAGCGGGGGCAAAGGCGGAATCTGCGGCGGAAACAACGGGATTTCGGTAACGGATTTTGTTCCGTCGATTTTGGTGGGCGTTACATGAATTGACTCATGGTTTTCAAGCACCTGGAGCAACTCATTGGTTATACCCAGAAGGCAACTGACAAGCTCCGGTGCATCCTTGTCGCCATTAAGCTCATCGGCCATCGATTTCAGCAAGAAAAACACTGTGCCCTTGTCGATGAAATCGTGATTTTCTCCAGAGATATTCTCTTTGAGATCGATGTTGAGAGCAGTCAGTTTGCCAACATCTATTGTTCCGCCAAGGCGGTTGGGTGCGGCGTCCATATAGGATTCCTTTCAACTTTATTTATTGTGTGCGACTAAGTTCGCGCGCATCTCCTTTATAGCGCTGCGGCTGTCGACTTGCGGCTTGTTGCGAAATTTTTTTGACTTAAACTTTGTGACATGTCGAAGTGAACATCCAGTGGTGGGTGCTCTTTCTTAACAAAACGGTTCTCTGCCGTGTTCTAAGACTACCCTTCTATTGGAATGGAAAATAATGAGGCCTTGATCGCTGCTGTTCACCTCATCAATTCAATCGACCCTACCTTCCGTGCCAAATTGTTCATCGTGACGGCCAACATCGCGTGGACATATCTAGTCCGCACTTACTAAAAAAGGAGGGCATCGACTACCGGCGACCGCTGGATCGAACTTGTTCTCGAAGAGTGTGCAGAAAAACAGGATAGCTATTGTTGATGATGATCAGTAGCCGCGTAGTCCAAGCAGCGTGGATTGAAACATCGGCTAGAGGATCATCTTAGTTGCGCAGCCTTGTTTTAGTCGGACGCAGAGGTCGGAGCGGGAAGCCCGCTAGGGAGCGGCGGCCTGAACATGTAGTTGGCCCGTGGTTGTCGAAATCACTATCGGAAATAGTGGAGAGCGGCACTATCTAGAAATTTCTTTCGAAATATATCAATAGCTTATGATTTTTCTCCGATCTACAATGCGCATCCGACGTTGTGCTTGCTATAGGCTTATTGATCACACGAAAAAGGAACCTCCCGGCAATGCGTACGCAGATCATGAAATTGGCGCCCGTGTCCGAAACTTCGATGGCTGAATACCACCCTTGCATCTGGGTTGTGGATACAACCCTCCGGGCGGTTACGTAATGAGTAGTGACGAAGCACTCCTCACGATCGAGGAATTCGCGGCCGCCTTACATCGCACGATCACCCTGAGAACGGTTCGGACCATGATTCACCAGGGCGAGATCCACGCGGTTCGCCTCGGCAAGCGCTACTACATGACCCGCGAGGAATTGAAGAGGTTCACAAAGACATGCCACGTAAGCGCAAACCTGCCCGGCTCTTCCAACGCAAAGACGATGGCGCTTGGGTCATCCTGGACGGAGGACAGCAGATCCGGACAGGCTTTGGTGATGGATTTCATGAGGCAGCGGAAGAAGTCCTGAGCAATTACATCGCCAGTAAGAAGCGGCAAGATAATCGCGTCCGCGACCCGAGCGAGATCACCGTCGGCGAGATCTTGGTGCACTACGGCGAGGCTAAGGTAAAGGTGGTCCGCGACAGGGACCGCCTGCTCTACACGATACAGGCACTGTCGCCCTACTGGAGCGACCTCAAGGTGTCCCAGATCGACATCGACAGGTGCCGGGGCTATACTGCCTGGAGGCGGTGCGCCGCATGGACCGTCCGGCGCGAGATGAACACACTGAACGCCGCTGTCAAATACGCCCTGGCGTCGCGCAGGATCAGCCATGCACCGATCGTAACCCTGCCTGAGAAGGGAGTCGCCAATGACCGCTGGCTGACCGAGGAGGAGATCCAGCGCCTGCTGGAAGCCTCTGCTTCTCACGTCCAGCGGTTCATCAAGATCGCGCTATACACCGGACGTCGGAAGACCGCGATCACACGGCTGAAGTGGATGCCCTCCCTTGATAGCGGCTGGGTCGATCTTGACAGCGGGGTGATCCATTTCCTTGGCAAGGCCGAGGCCGAGACCAAGAAGCGCAAGGGAATGGTCAAGATGCCTGGCACGCTCCACACGGAGATGAAGACTTGGGCCCAGGAGGGGAGCCACGTAGTGTCGTTTAACGGGGCGCCGATAGATCGGATCGACAAGGCCTTTCGAGCGGCCGTCCAGCGGGCCGGTCTAAAGGATGTGACGCCGCACACCCTAAAGCACACAGCGGTTACCTGGGCGTTCATGCACGGCATGACACTGGAGGACGCCACGGCCTATTTTGCGACCTCGCGCGAAACCCTGGAAAACGTCTATCGGTCCTACAGCCCAGATGCGCTTAAGAACGCAGCGGGAATAATGGACTGGAAGATATGAAGCGCTAATTCGATAGTTGGTGGATGCCGGTAGTGAACGAACTGGGCACATCTATCGAACGAAACGTTGCGGATATCGTTGCGGCCGATCCCCAGAAAACAAAAAAGGCGCCATTGGGCGCCTTGTTTTATTGGTCGGAGTGAGAGGATTCGAACCTCCGACCCCTGCCTCCCGAAGACAGTGCTCTACCAGGCTGAGCTACACTCCGACCGTGGCGGGTGATCTATACCCGGTGTTCTGGGTGCGCAAGAGGATTCTGAGGCGTGATTGTGGAGGCTTATACACGGCAATGGATAAGATCGTAATGCTGTCTGTTGTCAACGAAGCGGATCCGTTTTGTACAGGCGAATCTTTGTGCCGCCGTGATCTACCACCGGGCCGGGTTGGAGCAACGGAAGGCGAGTGGCCCGTGCCAATGCGGGTGCGCTGGTCACTATTCCAACGCGCCATCCCTGAAAACGGCCGGTCAAAACCTTACCCAGAGTGCCATAGACAGAGCGCAACCGCTTTTCGTCTCCTATGCGTGCCCCATAAGGCGGGTTCACAATAACCAAACCGGCAGGACCTTCAGGTGGCTTAATGTCGCTGACCGAACGTTGCGGAAAACGCGTCATCGCGCCAACCCCGGCCCGCTCGGCATTGGCTGCGGCGGCGCCCACTGCACCTGCGTTTCTGTCCGATCCGTGGAAAGTCAGAGAGCATTCTTGCGCAGTGTTGCTTTCACGCATCTTTTGCCACTGGTCGTGATCGAATTCGGCCAGGTTTTCGAACGCAAAGCGACGTGATCGGCCCGGCATCAACCCAAGTGCAATTTCGGCGGCTTCTATCACAAACGTACCTGATCCGCACATCGGGTCGAGCACAGGCTCGTCCCCTGTAAACCCGCACTCTCGCAAGAACATGGCAGCCATTGTTTCACGCATCGGGGCCTTGGCAATTGCTTCCTTGTGACCACGCTTGTGCAAAAGCTCACCTGAACTGTCGATCGACAGTGTGCAGATGTCTTTTTCAATGCGCAGCAAGACCCTTAGTTCTGCCTCGGGCGAGATCGGTGCCCCCAAAACCTCGGAAATGGCGCGTTCGATCCGCTGCCGGGCTGCACCCGCATGGTAGATTCTGGACTTGCGGCTTGTGGCCTCGACCTTCACCGGAACGTCGGTGCGTAAAAAATCACCCCACGGAAACTTGCGCGCACGCTTGTCCAATTGAGCCAGATGCACGGCCGGAAAGCTGCCCAGGCGTACAAGAACCTTGTTTGCCCCGCGCAATGTCAGATTCGCACGCCAAACTTCGGACCAGGATCCTCGGCACGTTACACCACCTCGAACAGCTTTTGCTTCGGCGAAACCGCAGGATTGTGCCTCGGCACATAGTGGATTTTCGAGGCCCGGTGTGGCGATCAGAAAGATATCGAGGTCTGCGTTTTTTTCCATTCCGGTTGCTTACACCGGAAGACGGGCAGGTGCGACACGCTTTTTTGAAACGCAATATCTGCTAATTTGACCGGGGTATCGCAGGAATATGCAGTTTCAGGATAAGTTTTGGCGGTAACAGGTTTGCGTTTAGGGGCGTCCCCGCGTAAAGGGTCCGTGATCGGAATTACGCCAACGGATTTTGGACCCATTCTGACGCATTTGCGACAGATGGTAAAATTTTCCGCGTTATTGCATAGGCTCGAATGGGCGTCGGCAAGACAGGCGCAGCAACAAAGGCTTGGAAGAACGTAGCAACATGCAAACTTTCAAACTGAAAAAAGGGTTGGATCTGCCAGTTGAAGGTGCTCCTGACCAGACCATCCATCCGGGGCCGGAATATAAGACCGTTGGTGTTTTGGGCGGCGACTATGCCGGCCTGAAGCCAAAGATGTTGGTGCAGGAAGACGATGAAGTTCAGCGGGGTGCTCCGTTGTTCTGTCATAAGGATGCACCAGACGCTTTGATGGTTGCGCCTGTAAGTGGCAAGGTTGTCGCCATTAACCGGGGTGCCCGTCGTGTTCTGCAAAGCGTCGTGATTGAAGTGTCGGACGTAAATGACCCAGGCATGGATTTCTCTGGCGTCGGCGATGCGGATACGGCCGAGGGCGTGACTGCCAAATTGTGCGCCGCTGGTTTGTGGACCGCTTTCCGCACACGGCCCTATTCGAAAATGCCCCAGCCGGGCAGTGCACCGACCGCGATTTTTGTCACTGCCATGGACAGTGATCCACTGGCCGCTGATGCCGCGGTGGTCATCGCTGAGGCACCCGAGGCATTCACTGTTGGCCTGACCGCGATCAGTAAGCTGACCGACGGTAAGACCTACCTCTGCCAGAAAGAAGGTGACGCGATCCCCGGAGCAGATGTGCCTGGCGTTGAGGCGGCAGCTTTCTCGGGCCCGCATCCATCGGGTTTGGCCGGTACTCATATCCATTTTCTTGAACCTCTTGCTGGCGAAAAGCAGGTCTGGACCATCGGCTATCAGGACGTCATTGCTATTGGCCGTCTGATGCAGACCGGTCACCACGACCCAAACATCGTGGTTGCTCTGACCGGTCCGGGCGCACGTCAGCCACGCTTGATCCGCACAGTCATGGGTGCATCCACCGATGATTTGACCCGTGATGAGGTGAATGTCGACGGAACACCCCGCATTATTTCCGGCTCGATCCTGTCAGGGCAACACGCAGATGGGCCGACGGCCTATCTGGGTCGGTTCGCCCGTCAGATCAGCATCATCCGTGAAGATCCCGACCAAATCCCAATGGGCTGGATTCGTCCAATGCCGTCAAAGTATTCTGTCCAGCCGGTTTTGGGGTCGGCATTCGCCAAGAAGCTGTATGCGTTCACGTCCAACCTGAACGGCGGGCGTCGCGCGATGGTGCCGACCGGTGTGTTCGAGGAACTGATGCCGCAGGATTACTTGCCCACTCAGCTGCTGCGAGCCTTGTTGGTGATGGATACCGACACCGCCCAGGCGCTGGGTGCGCTGGAGCTGGACGAAGAGGATCTGGGCCTTGTGGGCTTTGCCTGTCCGGCGAAATATGAATACGGGCTGGCGCTGCGCGACTGCCTGAACAAGATTGAAAAGGAGGGCTGATCCAAATGGGTTTGCGCAGCTTCTTCGATCGGATTGAGCCGAACTTTACCAAGGGCGGCAAGTACGAAAAGTATTTCCCCATCTACGAGATGGTCGAAAGCTTTATCTACACTCCGAAAACTGTGACCACTGTCGCCCCGCATGCACGGTCTTACGTGGATATGAAGCGGATCATGACCTATGTCGTGATCGCAACGATCCCATGTATTCTGTGGGGGATGTACAATACCGGCTACCAAGCCAACTCGGCTATTGCCACGCTTGGGCCTGACTCGGCCACAGGATGGCGGATCGCCATTCTGCAGACCTTTGGTATTTCGCTGAGCCCAGACAGCATATTTGCGAACGTGATGCACGGGCTGATGTATTTCCTGCCGATCTATATAGTCACGCTTGTGGCTGGCGGCATATTCGAGGTCATCTTCGCGACCGTGCGCGGGCACGAGGTGAACGAGGGTTTCCTTGTTACATCAATGCTCTACACGCTGATCATGCCCGCAACCACGCCCCTGTGGCAGGTTGCACTGGGGATCATTTTCGGCGTCGTGATCGGTAAGGAAGTGTTTGGTGGAACAGGCAAGAACTTCCTCAATCCGGCACTGGTTGGACGCGCCTTCCTGTACTTTGCTTATCCCGCACAGATGTCGGGTGATGCGGTCTGGACACCTGTTGACGGGTTCTCAGGCGCGACAGCTCTGGCGGTCTCGGCTGCGGACGGCGTTCAGGCGCTGGCAGCGGATGGCATCACTTGGTCGAGCGCTTTCTTTGGCCAGATTCAGGGCAGCTTTGGTGAAACTTCTACGCTTGCCTGTATGATCGGCTTGGCTTTCCTGCTGATGACGAAGATCGCCAACTATCGCCTGATAGTGGGCTGTCTGGCCGGAACCATCGGCTTTACACTGCTGCTGAACTTGGTCGGATCGGACACGAACCCGATGTTCGCGATGCCATGGTACTGGCATATCGTGCTGGGCGGTTATGCCTTTGGTCTCGCCTTCATGGTGACTGAACCGGTTTCGGCAAGCCATACCAACGTCGGCCGCTATATCTATGGTGCGTTGATCGGTGTCATGGTTGTGATGATCCGTGTCATCAATCCGGCTTTCCCCGAAGGTATGATGCTGGCCATCTTGTTCGGCAACGTCTTTGCACCGCTGATCGACTATTTCGTTGTTCAAGCCAACATCAAACGGAGGGCGCGTCGCCATGTCTGATACGCAATCCCCAGAACCTAAAGGCGCACTGGCCAAGTTCCTGGCGGCCTCGCCGGATTCGGTTGGCAAAACGATCTTCGTCGCCGTTGCCGTTTGCCTCGTTGCCTCAATGGTCGTGTCCGCCGCCGCTGTCAGCTTGCGCCCGGTTCAGGAAACCAACCGTCTGAAGGACAAGCAGGTCAACGTTCTGCAAGTGGCGGGCGTGTTCGAGCCCGGCATCGACGTGACCGAAGCCTTCGCCGCTTTCGAGCCGCATGTGCTGGAGCTGTCCACCGGCAATTTCGTCGATGACCAGTTCGACCCGACCACATTCGACGACATCGCTGCCGCGAGCGATCCTGAACTGAGCGTGGCGCTGGACGATGATCCGGCAGGCATTGGCCGTAAGTCGAAGTACCGCGTGATCTATTTGCTGCGCGACGATGCGGGTGATTTGGACAAGGTGATCCTACCGCTGCACGGCTATGGTCTTTGGTCGACGCTCTATGGCTTTATCGCATTGGAAAACAACGGCAACGATATCTACGGCCTGCAATTCTATCAGCACGGTGAAACCCCGGGCCTTGGCGCCGAGGTGGACAACCCACGCTGGAAAGCGCTGTGGAATGGCAAGAAGCTGCGTGATGACAACGGGAATCTTCAGATCACCGTTGCCAAGTCACAGCCTGCTGCCGGACCGGACTTCTATATCGATGCTCTGGCAGGAGCTACTCTGACCTCGGTTGGTGTCGATAACCTGGTGAAATTCTGGATGGGCGATGCGGGCTACGCTCCGTTTCTGGCCAAACTGCAAGCAGGAGAGCTCTGATGTCCCAGACCAAAAAAGAGATGCTGGTCGACCCGCTTGTCGACAATAACCCGATCACTTTGCAGGTGCTGGGTATCTGTTCGGCGCTGGCGGTGACTTCGTCACTGCAGGTGTCGATGGTAATGGCGCTTGCGGTGATCTTCGTGACCTCTTTCTCGTCCTTCTTCATCTCATGCCTGCGCAACCAGATCCCAGGCTCGATCAGGATCATCGTTCAGATGGTGATCATCGCCTCGCTGGTGATCCTCGTGGATCAGATCCTGAAGGCTTATGCGTTTGAGATTTCGAAAACCCTGTCGGTCTTTGTCGGCCTGATCATCACCAACTGTATCGTGATGGGCCGCGCCGAAGCGTTTGCAATGAAGAACCCTCCGGTTGCGTCTTTTATCGACGGTATGGGCAATGGGATGGGCTATGGCCTGATCCTGCTGTTGGTCGGCTTTATTCGTGAACTGTTTGGTGCGGGTTCGCTGTTTGGTGTCACCATTCTGGAGACCGTCAACAACGGTGGTTGGTACGTGCCCAACGGCATGCTTCTGCTGCCACCCTCGGCGTTCTTCATCATCGGTCTGATCATCTGGGCCTTCCGCACATGGAAGCCGAACCAGGTGGAAGAGCGTGAATACAAAATTCAGCAGGTAGAGGCCCACTGATGGAAGGTCTGATTTCTCTGGCCGTAAAGGCCATCTTTGTCGAAAACCTTGCGCTCAGCTTCTTCCTGGGGATGTGTACTTTCATCGCCGTGTCCAAGAAGATTTCGACCGCGCTGGGATTGGGCATTTCGGTCATGGTCGTGCAGGCCATTACCGTACCTGCCAACAATCTGTTGTTGAATTATCTGCTGAAACCCGGTGCGCTGGCATGGGCCGGGTTCCCGGATGTGGACCTGACATTTCTTGGCCTGATCTCTTACATTGGGGTTATCGCGGCGATGGTGCAGATCCTCGAGATGGTTTTGGACAAGTATTTCCCGCCGCTCTACAACGCGCTGGGAATCTTCCTGCCTCTGATCACGGTGAATTGCGCCATCCTTGGTGGCTCGTTGTTTATGGTGGAACGCGACTACAACTTTGCCGAGGCTGCAACCTATGGCCTATCTTCGGGCTTTGGCTGGGCGCTGGCGATCACCGCGATGGCGGGCGTACGCGAAAAGCTGAAATATTCGGATATTCCTGACGGTCTTCAAGGTCTGGGCATCACTTTCATCACCGCAGGTCTGATGGCTATGGCGTTCATGTCCTTCTCTGGCGTGAAACTGTAAGGAGGCGTCGATGGAAACCTTTACCTTAGGCGTAGCCCTTTTCACCGTAATCGTTCTGGCGTTGGTGGCCCTTATCATGGCCGCCCGGTCCAAGCTGGTATCGACAGGCAACGTGAACATTACCATCAACGGTGAGAAAACCATTTCAGTTCCCGCCGGTGGCAAATTGCTGCAAACGCTGGCGGCCGAGAAGCTTTTTGTTCCTTCGGCTTGCGGCGGTGGCGGCACCTGTGCCCAGTGTCGCGTACGTGTACATTCGGGCGGCGGTTCGATCCTGCCGACCGAGGAAAGCCACATCACCAAGCGCGAAGCCTCGTGTGGTGATCGCTTGTCCTGTCAGGTTGCTGTAAAGCAAGACATGGACATTGAGGTTCCCGAAGAGGTCTTTGGCGTCAAGAAGTGGGAATGCACCGTCCGTTCGAACGAGAACGTCGCAACCTTCATCAAGGCGCTTACGCTGGACCTGCCCGAAGGCGAAGACGTGAACTTCCGCGCCGGTGGCTACATCCAGATCGAGGCACCTTCGCATGCCTTGAATTACACTGACTTCGACGTGGAAGAGGAATACCGCGAGGATTGGGATCGCTTCAATCTGTGGCAGTATGAGTCTGTCGTTAACGAACCGATTGAACGTGCCTATTCGATGGCCAACTACCCGGACGAAAAAGGCATGATCATGCTGAACGTCCGTGTGGCCTCGCCACCTCCGGGTTCGGAAGGCATCCCTCCGGGTCAGATGTCGTCGTATATCTTCAACCTGAAGCCGGGCGACAAAGTCACGATCTCGGGTCCGTTTGGTGAGTTCTTCGCCCGCGAAACCGAGAAAGAGATGGTGTTTATTGGCGGTGGTGCGGGTATGGCGCCCATGCGCAGCCATATTTTCGACCAGCTCAAGCGTCTGGAGAACCGCAACCGCAAGATCACCTTCTGGTACGGTGCGCGGTCCAGGAAAGAGATGTTCTTTGTCGAGGATTTCGACCAATTGGCCGAAGAGTTCGATAATTTCGAATGGCATGTCGCCCTGTCGGATGCGCAGCCCGAGGACGATTGGAAGGGCTACACCGGCTTTATCCATAACGTGTTGTTCGATGAGTACCTCAAGAACCACCCTGCGCCGGAAGATTGCGAGTTCTACATGTGTGGCCCGCCGATCATGAACCAGTCGGTTATCAACATGCTGCTGGATCTGGGTGTGGACCGCGAAGACATCATGCTCGACGATTTCGGCGGGTAAGAAACAGAAAAACCGGCGCTCCCAACGCCGGTTTTTTCGTTTGGCGGTTAGCCAACGCTATTTTCCGTAATAGTCCCGATACCAGGCGACGAACTGGGCAATGCCGTCTTTCAGGTCGGTCTGTGGACGATAATTGGTCAACCGTTGCAGCAGGCGATTATCGGCCCAGGTCGCATGAACATCACCCATCTGCATCGGCATGAAATTCTTGACGGCTTTCTGCCCAACGGCCTCTTCGATGGCTTCGATGAAATCCATCAGACGCACTTTCTCCCCGTTGCCGATATTGACGATGCGATAGGGTGCGACGGGTGACAGGCTGTCGCCGTCCTCAATATCCTCAGGACTGGCAGGCCGGACCGGGGGTACATCGATCAGCAATCTTATCCCACGCACAAGATCTTCAACATGGGTGAAGTCCCGATGCATGTCACCATGATTGTAGATATCAATGGGACGGCCGTCGAGAATGGCGGCAACAAATTTGAAATAGGCCAGATCGGGCCGTCCCCAGGTGCCATAGACCGTAAAGAACCGAAACATCGTAGTCGGCAGATCCCACAGATGCGCATATGAATGCCCCATCGCCTCATTCGCCTTTTTGGTGGCGGAGTAGATGGTCAATTGCGTGTCCGCTTTTTCCGTCTCGGTAAATGGCATCTCTTCGTTGGCGCCATAGATTGACGAGGTCGAAGCCATCAACAGATGCCCGACTTTATGCTGGCGCGCGATTTCCATTACATTGAACGTGCCAACGACATTTGATTCGATATAGCTGCGGGGGTACTCGAGGCTGTGCCGCACACCGGCCTGGGCAGCCAAGTGAACGATGACATCGGGCTGGAATTCGTCCGCCACCTGTACCAACCGGTCATAGTTTTCCAGCCGATCCTCGGTTTCGGTGAAGCCGGGGGTTTGCAACAGGATCTGGTGCCTGCGTTGTTTCAGGGTCACATCATAATAGTCGGTCATCCCGTCATAGCCATGCACACGAAACCCGTCTGCC
This sequence comes from Ruegeria sp. CDSA021, assembly GCF_059612325.1. Lineage (NCBI taxonomy): Bacteria > Pseudomonadati > Pseudomonadota > Alphaproteobacteria > Rhodobacterales > Roseobacteraceae > Ruegeria > Ruegeria sp. CDSA021. The sequence goes on along the minus strand of NZ_JBXWQJ010000004.1, from coordinate 132,555 downwards.
AGAAGTAGCTTGGCCAGATGGAAGCCAATGAACCCCGCAGAGCCCGTAATCAAAACACGTTTCATAAAACCCTCAGATCGCACAACGAAATCATCGTTGACCGAAAGACTTTGTTTCGCGCCTGAGATCAACGTTTTTCGACCGCTTCGAAGGTCATTTCAGACAACACGAGGGCGTTGATCAACACTTTGCCTGTTCAATCAGATGTTCATTGCCGCCATTTGCTCAGAAGGGTAGGGATCAGGGCGCATGGTTACGAAATGGATCAAATCGCGGTTCAGCCGCACGGCGCGTCCAACGACCGATACGGTGTCTTGCGACATCGCCCCCATTACGCGAGTGACGGCGGTGGGCGATATTCATGGCCGTTTGGACTTGCTGCATGCGCTATTGCCACGCTTGGATGAGCAAAGCCCTCTGGTTTTTGTTGGCGACTACATCGATCGGGGGCCTTACAGCGCACAAGTGTTGCACCATCTGCGCCATCTGAGCGAAGCGTCAGACCGGCAAGTCCATTGCCTTCTTGGTAACCATGAAGAGATGTTGTTGCATTTCCTGGACGATCCAGAACGCCATGCAAGGCTTTGGTTTCGAAACGGAGGTATGCACACGCTGGCGTCGTTCGGGCTCAAACCGACTGGAGACCCAGAAGACAGCCAGAACGTCAACGAACTGGCCGATGACCTTCGGCAAGCGATGGGGCAGGATCTGCTTGAATGGCTGACAGAGCGGCCCCTGATCTGGACCAGCGGTAACGTCGCTTTTGTTCATGCAGCTTTGGATCCGCATAATCCTGTCGAAGCTCAAGACCGTCAGATTTGCCTCTGGGGGCATCCCATGTTCCCAAGAACTGCGCGCAGAGACGGCCTGTGGGTGGTGCATGGCCACACCATCGTCGACTACCCTCGTGTCGGAAACAAGGTGTTGTCAATTGACACGGGTGCTTTCGCAACGGGCCGACTTACGGCTGCCGAAATCGAGGACGGAGGCATCAGGTTTCTTTCGACCGCCTGACCTTAGCCAACGATCATCTGCTTCATCCGCAGGGCTTCATATTCCAGCTCTTTCAGGCGGAAATGCACAACATCTCCGATGGTGACGACGCCACACAAATGGCCATCACGCAGCACGGGCATATGGCGGAAACGCCCTTCAGTCATTGTCTTCAGAACGTCGTTCAGCAGATCGTCAGGTGTGCAGGTCTTGACCTCCTTGGTCATCAGGTCTTCGACTGCTTGTGGCAAGGTCTGGCCCGGCGTGTCCGCCATGCGCCGCACGATGTCACGTTCCGACAGGATGCCCTGCAATGCACCGTTCTGATCTGTGACCAAAACGGCACCGATCCGCTTTTCCTTGAGCGTGTTGACCACCGAATGAATCGTATCGTTTGGCCGCACCGAAAATACCGCGTCCCCTTTTCCCTCAAGCAGTTTGGCCACGGTTGTCTGCGAATGTGACAAGTTCGACTCTGCCGATTGGCTGTAGGTCGTCTTGTCTGCCTTGTCGCCGCGTGATGGTGACTGGTACGAGGTTGGGGCCATGGGCAATCTCCTTATGGTTCTTGCAATGTCTTTCCCTTTCACCTTAGCGCAGCTAAATGACCTGTATAGGGTACAATTGCTCGAATGCGCGAAATCTGCGGTCAACAAAGGACGATTAAGCTTGTGAGTGAACTCTATCTTACCCCGCCCGTGGCCGTTCTGATCTTCTTTGCAGTCGTCGTGTGTGGTCACAATTTTCGCATGGTTTGGAAGCAGCAGGCGCCGGGATGGCGGAAGCGGGCGTGGCTGTTTGGGTTGCCAGCAGGAATCGGCCTGTTGTTGCTGGGTTTCCTACCTCTGAAGCTGTGATGTGGATTTGACTCTGGCAGAGGGCGCTGGCATATGCCGAGCACAGAATTTCCCGGAGCTCGCCCCATGCGTCTTTTGCCCTCAGTGGCTTTTGTTGCCCTTCTTTCCGGTTGCCTCTTTGACAAGGAACCCGAAGTTGTCCGCCTGTCGGGCGAAACAATGGGGACAACCTTTAATGTCACCGCCATTGGTGACGATCTGGACGAGAACAAACTGGCAATCTCAGTTGAAAAGACTTTGGCAGAGGTCAATGCCAAGATGTCCAATTGGGATCCGAAGTCCGAAGTCTCTGAGTTTTCGGCATCGGCCAGTACAGATCCGATGTCTGTCTCGGACGAGTTCGCTTTGGTCATCGCGGCCGCCAACGACGTGCACGAAAAATCCGGCGGCACATTCGACGTAACACTGGGACCACTTATTGAGCTATGGGGATTTGGCCCCCGCAAGCCAGAAGATCCGGTGCCCTCGGACGCCGAAATCGAAACCGCACTCAGCGGCGTTGGACAAAGCCGACTGCTGACGCTCGACACTAACGCCGGTACTCTCGCGAAATCTGATGCCAGTGTGGGTATCAACCTGTCGGCCATTGCCAAGGGCTATGGCATTGATGCGGTTGCTGAATCTTTGCGGGATGCAGGGATCGAGGATTACCTTGTTGAGATTGGTGGAGACCTTGTCGCCCAAGGCCAGAACGAAAAAGGCGAAGCCTGGCGGATCGGCATTGAAAAACCGGAAACGGGCAGTCAGACCATTCAGTTGATCGTGTCGCTGAATGATCGCGGCATGGCCAGTTCGGGCGATTACAAGAATTTTTTCGAACATGACGGCGTACGCTATTCGCATATCATCGATCCAACCACTGGCCGCCCGATCACGCACCGAACAACCTCTGTCACCGTTCTGGCTGAAAACGCGATGATGGCGGATGCCTGGGCCACCGCGATGCTGGCTTTGGGTCAGGAAAAGGGCCTGAAACTGGCAGAAGAGCATAAACTTGCCGTGTATTTCATCTCACGGGATGTGACAGGCGGCGATGAAGCCTATATTACGGCGCATAGCACCGCGTTCAAAGACGCGCTGAACTCAAACTGACAGGTGGAGCTGAAATGAGCACTTTTATTCTGGCCTTCCTTCTTCTCGCCCTTGTCATGGTGGGTATGTCACTTGGCGTCATGCTGATGGGCAAGACCATCAAAGGCAGTTGTGGCGGCCTGAACGCAATTTCCGGTGCTGATAAGTGCGTTGTATGCCAGAAAGACGTGGACCCCGACAGCCCGTTGCGCGATCAACTGCAATGCAAGCGCGCCAAGAAGATGCTGGAACAGATGGAACGTCAGGCCTGAAGCGAAGTTTTGCTTCGCTCTGCGGGTTGAAATGGCTAACTAGGTCTCCGTAAGGTTTGGGGGGCATTGCGTTGGCCAAGGCGAAAAACATCCTGTTCATCATGTTCGACCAGCTGCGCTGGGATTACCTGAGCTGTTACGGGCATCCACATCTGCATACCCCCAACATAGATCGCCTTGCAGCCAAAGGCGTCCGGTTTAATCGAGCCTACATCCAGTCACCGATCTGTGGCAGTTCGCGCATGTCGACCTATACCGGGCGCTACGTGCATTCGCACGGGGCGTCCTGGAACGGTATTCCGTTGAAAGTCGGCGAGATCACGATGGGGGATCACCTGCGCAAGGCGGGAATGGGGTGTTGGCTTATCGGAAAAACCCATATGCGCGCGGATGCCGAAGGGATGGCGCGGTTGGGGTTGGAGCCTGACAGTCTGATCGGTGCTCGAGTCGCCGAATGCGGCTTTGACGTTTTCGAGCGCGATGACGGTATGCTGCCCGAGGGGCCTGACGGATTTTACGACCCGGACGGCGCAAAGGAATACAACAAGTTTCTCAAGGCCAAAGGGTATGAGAGCGACAATCCCTGGCATGACTTTGCCAATTCAGGGCTGGATGAAGACGGTAATGTTCTGTCCGGCTGGTTTTTGAAGAACGCACTCGAAGCCGCCAATATCGCCGAGGAAGACAGTGAAACGCCATATCTGACCAGCCGCGGCATCGAGTTCATGGAAACGCATGATGGACCATGGTGCTGCCACCTGAGCTTTATTAAACCGCATTGGCCTTACATCGTACCTGAACCTTATGCTTCGATGTATGGTCCAGAGCATGTTCTGCCTGTGGTGCGATCCGAGGTTGAGCGTCAGAATGCGCATCCGGTGCTGAAGGCTTTCATGGACACAAAGATTGGTCAGACCTTTTCACGACAGGACGTGCGCGAGGCAGTGATTCCGGCCTATATGGGTCTCATCAAACAAGCTGACGACCAGATGGGACGTTTGTTCGACTGGATGGAAAAGACCGGGCGGATGGACGACACGATGATCGTTCTGACCTCGGATCATGGTGACTTTCTGGGTGATCATTGGATGGGCGAGAAGACGTTCTTCCATGATGCTTCAACCAAGATGCCGCTGATTATCTATGACCCATCGCCCGAGGCAGATGCGACACGCGGCACGGTCTGTGATGCGCTGGTGGAGTCCATCGATTTGGCTCCAACCTTCGTTGATATGGCAGGAGGTGACGTGGCCACACATATCCTGGAAGGCCACAGTTTGCTGCCCATTTTGCATGGAAAAGCAGAAACGTTGTCCCGGGACTATGTGATCTGTGAATACGATTACTCGGGCTCACCGATCGCTGATATTGTAGGATCGGCGGTCCGGGATGCGGTAATGTTCATGGTGGCCAACAAAAAATGGAAACTGATCCATTGCGAGGGCGGTCACAGACCGATCCTGTTTGATCTGGAAAACGATCCCCAAGAGCTGAACGATCTGGGCGACAGCGCGGACCATGCAGACGTGATTGCCGAGATGTATGATCACCTGTTCACATGGGCACGACGACCGTCACAGCGCACCACGCGATCAGAACAGCAATTGATCGACATGCGCACCAAAAGCAGGGGCAGAGGCGTTGTCCTGGGTGTGTATGACGAAAACGATGCGCCTCTGGATCTGACTGTGAAATACCGCAATCGCAAGGCACGCCCCTACAAGAGCTACCTCAAGGAATAACGCCTCTGCGTCGATTAAATCTTCTTCACCGACCCAAAGGTGGTTCACCCGCCGAAGGGCAGACGATAGAAGAGGCTCACGAGCAGTAATCGGAGAATTTCTATGGCCGCGCCCAAACCTGTTGTCCTGTGCATTCTCGATGGGTGGGGTCTGTCCGCGGACACCAAAGCCAACGCGCCATATCTGGCGCATACGCCGACATTTGATGCGATCATGGCCAATGGCCCTCATGCAACTCTGATCACCCACGGACCCGACGTAGGTCTGCCCAGCGGACAGATGGGCAATTCAGAGGTCGGGCATACCAATATCGGCGCAGGCCGCGTTGTCGCCATGGATTTGGGCCAGATTGATCTGGCCATCGAAGATGGGTCCTTTTTTAACAATGAAGCATTGCGGGCATTTATTGCCAATGTGAAAGCGGCGGACGGTACAGCGCATCTGATGGGGCTGATCTCGGATGGGGGCGTGCATGGGCATCTGAACCATATCGTCGCCGCAGCGACCGCGATCACCGATGCGGGTGTCCCGGTTGCGCTGCATGCAGTTACCGATGGGCGGGACGTGGCGCCAAAATCGGCGTTGTCCTATATTGCGGAACTGGAAGAGCGCCTGCCTGAAAACGCGCGAATTGTGACCGTCGGCGGGCGCTACTTTGTCATGGATCGGGACAATCGCTGGGAACGTGTCAGCGAAGCCTATGACGCGATGATCAAGGGGCAGGGCAGGGCGGCGCAAAGCGCCCATGGTGCGGTCGATCATGCCTATAATCAGTCAGAGTCAGATGAGTTCATCACCCCAACTGTTCTTGACGGATACAAAGGCGTTCGAGACGGCGACGGTTTTTTCTGCCTCAATTTTCGTGCTGACAGGGCGCGGGAAATCCTGCGCGCCATTGGAGAGCCCGGATTTTCCGATTTTGATACAGGGTCGCGGCCCAAGCTCTCGGCGCTATTGGGCATGGTCGAATATTCGGACGGTCACAACGCCTATATGACCACGGTTTTCCCTAAACGGGCCATCGTGAATACTCTGGGGGAATGGGTGGCCAAAAAGGGGTTACGCCAGTTCCGGTTGGCCGAAACCGAGAAATACCCGCATGTCACCTTCTTCCTGAACGGCGGCAAAGAGACGCCTGAGCAGGGTGAAGCTCGTTTTATGCCTAAATCGCCAAAGGTCGCGACCTATGACCTGCAACCCGAGATGTCGGCGGCTGAGGTCACGGCCAAATTCATTGAGGCTATCGAAGACGGGTATGACCTGATCGTCACGAACTATGCCAACCCTGACATGGTGGGCCATACCGGCGACCTAGAGGCGGCGATCAAGGCTTGTGAGACCGTGGATCATGGTCTGGCGCAAGTCGTTGCCGCACTGGAAAAGGCCGGCGGTGCGATGATTGTCACCGCTGATCACGGGAATTGTGAAATGATGGTTGATCCCAAAACGGGTGGTCCGCATACCGCCCACACACTGAACCCGGTGCCGGTGGTGCTGGTCGGTGGGCCTGAGGGTGCGCAGTTGCGGCAGGGGCGTTTGTCGGATCTGGCACCCACACTGCTTGAACTGATGGGCTTGCCAAAGCCGCCAGAAATGACCGGGGAAAGCCTTTTGTCATGAAGCTGTTGGCCCTTGCGGTTTCTCTGATTTCAGCATTTCCGGCTCTGGCCCAGACCAGCTCATCTCAGGCAGCGCTGGAAGCGGCAAAGATGCTGGAGCAAGCCTCGCTGTCTTTGACTGAAGCTGACAGTGCCCGAGATCGGGTGCGCGCGCTGACCCAGACGATCCAGGCCTATGAAGCGGGGTTGGGCGCGATGCGGGAAGGGTTGCGTCAGGCCGCAACCCGTGAAGCACAATTGAGCGCCGAGTTGCGGGCACGCGAAAAGGACGTTCGGCAGTTGATCGGTGTTTTGCAAACTATTGAGACAACGGCGCCTCCGGTCTTGATGTTGCACCCTTCAGGCCCGTTGGGGGCGGCGCGCACTGGTATGATGCTGTCCGAGGTCACGCCCGGCTTGAACGCCAAAGCGCAGGCCCTGGCAGATGATCTGAATGAAGTAAAGACGCTGCGTCTGCTACAGCAAAGCGCATCGGAAACTCTGACCGAGGGCCTTACCGGCGCGCAGGATGCGCGCTCCCGCCTGAGCGAGGCCGTGGCCGATCGCACGGATCTGCCAAGGCGATTTGTCGAAGACCCCGTGCGCACGGCCATTCTGATATCCTCGACCGAAACGCTGGACGGGTTTGCAAGTGGACTGTCTGAAATCTCGGAAGGCGAAATCATCGAAACCGACGCTGACGTTTCGGGTCAGAAAGGGCAAATCTCTTTACCGGTTCAGGGGGTGATGTTGCACAAGGCTGGTGAAACGGATGCAGCCGGGGTGAAACGCGCGGGTTTGGTACTGGGAACCCGCCCTCGTGCGCTGGTCACATCGCCCACAGCGGCCACGATCCGTTATCGAGGCCCCCTATTGGATTTGGGGAATCTGGTTATTTTGGAACCGCAGCCGGGGCTGCTTTTCGTGTTTTCTGGCTTGCAAGAGGTCTACGGCCACCCCGGTCAGGTGATCCCCGAGGGCACTCCGGTGGGTTTGATGCCCGGTGAAACGCCCGAAATCGGCGCAATATTGTCAATAAGCGGTGATGGCACTGGAACTGATCGCTCAGAAACGCTCTATATAGAGGTAAGAGAAGATAATAGCCCCGTGGACCCGGAATCATGGTTTCGGACCGACAAGGATGGATAAACGAGTATGAAGAGATTTGTGATGGCCGGTTTGGCCGGAACTGTGGCAGGTATTCTTGCAACAACCCAGATCGCAGGACCCCTGCTGGCGCAGGAGGCTGAGAACAAGGCCAGCGTCTATGAGCAACTGGATTTGTTTGGTGACATTTTTGAACGCATCCGCGCCCAATATGTCGAAGAGGTCGAACCCGAAGAACTGATCGAGGCCGCCATTGATGGCATGTTGACCTCGCTCGATCCGCATTCCAGCTATCTTTCGCCCGACGATGCCGAGCAGATGCGCGTGCAGACACGAGGTGAGTTTGGCGGACTTGGCATCGAAGTCACGCAGGAGGACGGTTTTGTCAAAGTCGTATCGCCGATTGACGACACCCCTGCCGACGCAGCCGGAATTGAGGCCGGGGACTTTATCACTCATGTAGATGGAGAAAGCATTCTGGGTCTGACGCTGGACAAGGCTGTTGATCTGATGCGTGGTCCGGTGGGCTCTGAGATTGTTATCACTGTTGTTCGCGAAGGTGAGCCGGATCCTTTCGACGTTACAATCATCCGTGACACGATCAAGCTGACGGCTGTTCGTGCACGCACCGAGGGCGCAAGCGTGGTTGTGCGTGTGACCACGTTCAATGATCAGACCTTCCCGAACCTGAAAGAAGGTTTGCAGGAACAGATCGAAGACGCGGGCGGCATCGACAAGGTCAATGGTTTTGTTCTGGACCTGCGCAACAACCCGGGTGGTCTGCTGACGCAGGCGATCAAAGTTTCGGATGCGTTTCTGAACGAAGGCGAAATCGTTTCAACCCGTGGCCGCGATCCGGAAGAAGGAGAACGGTTTAACGCCGCGCCCGGCGATTTGGCCGAAGGCAAGCCGATCGTGGTCCTGATCAATGGCGGTTCGGCCTCGGCGTCCGAAATTGTCGCCGGTGCCTTGCAGGATCACCGCCGTGCAATCGTGGTCGGCACGAAAAGCTTCGGGAAGGGGTCTGTTCAGACGGTCATGCCGCTGCGCGGTGATGGGGCCATGCGTTTGACAACATCGCGCTATTACACACCGTCGGGTCGTTCAATTCAGGCCCTGGGTGTCAGCCCGGATATCATCGTGGAACAGCCACGCCCGCAGCCCGAAGCTGAAGAAGAAGAGGACAGCCGCTTTACCCGGTCCGAGGCAGAGCTGCGTGGTAGCCTGAACAATGACAGCCTCAGCGAGGATGAAATCCGCCAGATCGAAGAAGATCGTGCCAAGGCCGAAGCCACGGCTGAACTGCGGGAAGAGGATTACCAGTTGGCCTATGCCATCGACATCCTCAAAGGTCTGTCGGCATTCAATCCCAACGGACCGTCTCAGTAACCCAACCGGGGCCGCGCTTACCGCGGCCCCTTTTCGTTGAGGCAAAACGTGGTGCTTGTTGCGCGCCTGCAAATAGTCAGGCCGCGAACACCAGATCCTAATGTGACTGAAAATGCGCTAGCTTTCGATCTTGTGCAGTTTCTTTTCATCCAGCAACAGCGCCAGCACAATACCAACCGATACGGATGCGGTCGAAAAGACAAACGCCGTGCTCATGCCGCTGTTAAAAGCCGCGGACAGTGCGGATTGAACTTTCTCCAAGTCAGCAGGGCTCAAACGGCTGATCACCGCATGTGCCGAAGGCGTGTCCAGCGTTCCGCCATTGATCGCCCTCAGGTCAGCCTCTGATAGTTTGATACCTGCGGCGAGCAGACCGTCGCGCAGTTTGGACAGGCTGACGACATACATGATAGCCGTGGCGCAGGCGACGGAAATGGCACCGTACACCAGATGCGTCATGAAGCTCAGACCGCCGACCAAACCGGCCCGCTCGGGCTTGACCGCACAGACCGCAGCCGTTCCGGATGGCCCGACGGTCAGGGTCGCGCCCAGCCCGATCATCGCCATGCCTGGCAGAATGCGGAAATATCCCAGATCGCTCGGCAGCAATACAACCGTCGCAGCCCCGATTGTCGCAATCAAATACCCCCAGAACAGCAGCCGTTTGGGCCCGAAATCGTTGTAAAGGGTGCCTGAAACAATCGATCCCACCGCCAGCAACACCGTAAGCGGGGCCAGCCCCAACGCAGACTCAAACGTCGACCAGCCCAGAACCTTTTGCATGTATTGTGGGAAATAGAGCAGTCCAACAAAGGCGGCAGAGACGTTGAACATATTCAGGCCAAGCGTGATCGTGAACTGGCGGTTTTGCATCATCTGCGGTAACAGCAGTGGTTCTGAAACGCGTTTCTCGACCTTGGGGAACAGAAGGAACAGCACGGCGCTGATGAAAAACAGCATCAGTAATGGCACTGACGTCCATCCCCAATCCGCGCCGACATCCAGCCCGTAAAGCAAAAACAGAACCGCAAACGCCAAAAGACCCATACCAGCAAGGTCGAGATGTTCGTCCGTTTTATGCTGCGTTTCGCGTTCCATCAGGATCAGAGCGGTGGACATAGAAATGCAGGAAAAAAAGACGTTGGCCAGGAAGAAATACCTCCATTCGCCCAAGTTTACGGCCAATCCGCTGATCATTGGGCCAAATACGTTGCCCATGGTCACACCCGCCAAAATCAGACCCATTATAAGGGCCCGATGTTCAGGTCGGGACACTTTGGTCGCCCCAAAAGCCAATGTGCAGGGCCAGACGCAGCCTGCGCCAATGCCTTGCAGGGCGCGGGCCAGGATCAGAAAATCAAGGCTGGGCGAGAAAAAACACATGACCGACGAGAATAAGAAAATACAAAGACCGATGATCATCATCTTGCGATGGCCATACATGTCACCCAGGCGCCCACCGGCGACCATGGTCATGGCAAAAAACAAGGCGTAAATGTTCAGGACCCATTGGGTGCTTGTGATATCCGCATCAAAGCTGTTTTCGATCGCAGGCACCAGCATCAGAGCACCGGTAAAATCTATGCCGATACCAAATCCCGTCACCATTAGTGCGATGACTTTAACAATACTGCTGCGGTCCATGACGGGCGCGATCCATTTTGAACTCGACCATGATGCCCGGAAATTGGCTGAAAAGATAGAGACTTGCCTTGGGTCAGCTCAGTCGCCGTTACGGTAGGCCCGGCGGATTGCGCGTTTCAGCATGTCCAGCTCGGCGCGCAGGAGCGCAACTTCGGCTCTCAGATCATCCGCTGCCGGCGCTCCTGCGATAATGGTGAAATCTCCCAGCTTTTCGGCAGTGAACGCATCTGCGATGACAAAGCTGTGGACACCTTCAGACAGTGCTGAGGTAGGCACCTTGATGCTCAGAACCCACCCGTTTTTTGCCGGTGACAGAGTGGCGTTCTCCAGCGTTTCGCCTTGATATAGCACCTCTACGGCAGGTTCCTGCACCGCCTGAATTTGGCCTTGCCAGATGCCGTTTTCGAACCGGATGAAGGTCAGTTTTGTTTGTGTCATGTCGGGTCGCTTCACAAATCAGCACGGTGGAAACGGCAGAACGTCAAGTCCCGCACAACCATCCGGTTCATGGTCGGAGATTCAAAAATCAAATCAACCCAGATCTTCTCGATCCGGCGTTCGTTCAGGGGAAGATGGGCAAGATCAAAATCAATCGTGCACGGGGCCTGTGATGGGGGCAATTGCCGCAGAACCTGCTCGGAATTGGGGCCGTGCTGAATGTTGAGGCGGGCGAACATACTTGTGTGTCGTTCGCATTCGATGACGGTCTGCATCCTTATCAGATGTTCACGCGTTTGGTTCAGCACTGCTTCCGCCGGCAAATCGACGGACACCGAAAGGAAAGAACCTTCGAAGCTGAACACTTCGACCGCCAGGCTGAACGGGGCCAGATCGCCTGTGTCGCGATTTCGGGTTTGGCGTATGGTGATCTCAGCGATGGGGCAGTCATGAAACAGTTTGACCTGCGCATTAAGATCTGTCCTGCGTGGGGCCGAAGCCACACCCGGTCGCGCCAAAGGGCCGCGCCACAGATCGGGTCTGCAACTCCAATCTGTGCCGACAGGTTTGGGAAACTGCTTGGACCCGATCTTGGGACGGAGCAAGCGTGCATCAGCCAATTGGATCAACCGATCAAGATGGGCCCGCAATGATCGCGCTTCATCCCTTTGCAGCCGCAAGTCCGCCTGCGCTGCACCCGGCGCATGTTGAACCGCCCGTCGCCATCGGTCCAACGCCTTACGGTGAATATAGCGATCAAGAATCCTGCCCATGGCCTTGTCGTCCGATACAGAGCCCCTTTAGTCAAGATGGCTACTGAAACAAACCCGCAATAACTTAATTGCTACTTTTGCCTTTCGTTTTCCGGTTGGGTGCCACCAACAAATAGGATAGCTGCCCGTGGATGAGTGTGTGCCTGTCTATTCTTGCATTAGACAGGACCACCGCTTACCGTCAGGGTTCCTGCAAAATGGGTCACCCGGTTTTAGCCACACATCCGTTTAGCTATCGATAAGGCCAGGACATGGAGCCCACTTTATTTTCTTTTATTTGGAAGTATTCGAAGAAACAGCAGTTGATATTATTGCTGCTGACGGTGCTGTCATTTCCGTTCCTCTACGCGTCATTGGAGCTGCCCAAGCAGATCATCAACGATGCCATCGGTGCTCCGGGTGACACCGTCAGTATCTGGGGCATCACGGTAACGCAGGTTCATTACTTGTTGATACTGTGCGTCGCCTTTCTTGGCACAGTGATCGCCAGCGGCCTAATGAAGATGCGCATCAACACGATGAAGGGCGTTTTGGCCGAGCGCATGTTGCGCCGGTTGCGCTTCATGCTGATTGAACGTTCGATGCGCTTTCCAAAGTCCTATTTTGCCACCACCAGTCAGGGTGAGCTGGTTTCGATGATCACGTCCGAAGCCGAGCCGATGGGCGGCCTGATGGGCGACGCGATCGCTCAGCCGGTGTTCCAGTTTGGTCAAATGATGACCATCGTCACGTTCCTGTTCATGCAAAGCGTGTGGTTTGGGCTGGCCAGTATTGCGCTCATCCCCCTGCAGGCTTGGCTGATTCCCAAATTGCAGCGACAAATCAACCTGCTGAACAAAGACCGTATTCAGGAAGTCCGGCGTCTGAGCTCGGAAATCGGCGAAAGTGCTGCAGGCATCAGCGACCTGCGCACCAATGGCGGCTGGCGGTATCGACTGGCTCAGTTCAGCGACCGTTTGGGAAGATTGTTCGAGATCCGGTTCAAGATCTACAACAAAAAATTCTTTATGAAGTTTCTCAACAATCTGATCACTCAGATGACGCCCTTCCTGTTCTATTCCGTGGGTGGCTATCTGGCGATCACGGGCGAGGTGACGGTGGGGGCTCTGGTGGCGGCGCTAGGGGCGTACAAGGATTTGAGCGGCCCCTGGAAGGATCTGTTGACCTATTACAACCAGGTCCAGGACATGTCACTGCGGTGGGAGGTTGTGACAGAACGGTTTGCCCCCGACCAGATGATCCCCGAAGAACTGTTTTCCGGAAAGCCCGAGTCGATGCCGCGCCTGGACGGGGCGATTGAGCTGCGCAATGTGACGGTCAGAGATAGCGACGGCAAAACCATTCTGGAGGATCTGGATCTGACCATCCCGCATGGGGCCCGTGTCGCCATCCAGTCTTCTCACGCCTCGGAACGAAGTGCTCTGGGTCAGCTTCTGACCCGAGAGATTCTACCGGTTCAGGGGGATGTGATCGTTGCGGGGCACAGCCTGAATACTCTGCATCAGGCCGTGATTGCCGCACGGATTGGCTATGCCTATTCTCGCCCTTACCTGTTTGACGGAACGCTGGGTGACAATCTGATGATGCCGCTGCGAACACATCCGAAACGCGAGGCAGAGGCAATGCGGGTTCCGACCCGCAAGCAGATCGAAGCGGTCCGGTCGGGCAATCCCTCCGATTCGCTGGAGGATGAATGGATTGATCCCGGCTTGGCTGGTCTGGACGATATCGAAGACATCCGTGATTGGTGGTTCCAACTGGTCGAAGCCATGGGCATCGACGAGTTCATGTTCCGTCGAACGCTGCGCACGCAATTTGATCCCGAAGTCCATCCAGTTTTAGCACGCGAAGTGGTCAATCTGCGAGAAACGATAGCCGAACGTCTGAAAGCAAAGGGTCTGGATCGATATGTCTACCGATTCGATCCGGATCTGTTTAACCCGGCGGTTCCGTTAGGTGGAAACCTGCTTTATGCGGCACCGTCACGGGATATCTCACCCGATTTTCTGGTCGAGGATGCCCGGTTCATGAAAATGCTCAACGCGCATGATCTGGCGGACGATGCCCTGAGCATTTCCAACGCGGTCCTGGACACGCTTGGCAAAACATTCGGGCGGGAGGGTGCGGATCACCCTTTGTTCCTGCGGCTGGGTATGTCGAAAGACATGTTTCATAGGTTGCTCGACATAGAAGACCAGCGCAAGGTCAAGGGTGATATTGCGCTCAGTCAGGAAGACCGCGCCTTGTTGCTGACCGTTCCCTTCCTTTTGACTGCTGAGCAGATCGGCCCGGATTTCCCCGAGGAATACAAAGACAAAATCCTAGCGATCCGCAAAAGCCAGGCGGAACGGCTGCGTGGAGCGATGAATGGTTTGTTCACGCCGGTAACGCCTGAGCTCTATGTGCCCCGTTTAACGGTCATGGAGAATGCAATCTATGGTCGTGTATCTCTGATGGCAGGCGCACATGCAGATGATATCGAAGACGTTGTGGCTGATGCGCTGAACGAAGCGGGTCTGCGCCGCAGGGCCGCTGCCATCATCTATGATCTGCCTTCGGGTCTTGGCGGTAACAACTTGCCCACCGTCTTTCAAGAACGCGCCGCGTTTTCCCGCGCAGGGATCAAGCGACCTGATATCCTGATTTTGGACAAAGCGCTGGCCAGCCACGATTCGGAAAGCCGATTGCGTACACGCTTGAAACTGCGAGAGCTTTTGCCCGATTCGATCATGATCTTCATGGAGGATCATTTTGCGCATCCCGAAGCCTATGATCTGTTTGTCGAAATCAAGGACGGCCGGATTGACGGAGTTTCCCGCACCAAATTCGAGCATACGGGCGGCACCTCAGACGATCTGAGCCGGAAGCTTGAAATTCTATCGGGCACGGAATTGTTTTCCGGGCTGGACGGCCGAAACCAGCGGCTCCTGGCGTTCTCGGCCCAGTGGTATGAGGTCAACGCTGGACAAGTCATATTCTCTCGCGGGCAAGCCCCGGATGCCGCTTATCTGTGCATTTCAGGTGAGGCTCGGTTGGATTGGTTCAACGAAGATGGAACAAAGCGCCCGATTTCAATCATCGAACCAGGGCGTCTTATCGGGGATCTTTCGATCATCACCGGAGAGAATCGTCAATTGGATCTGATCGCGACCAAGGATTGTCGTTTCCTGCGTATCGGAGCCGAGGAACTGCGTGCTGTGGTGGAAAGCGATGCATCTGTGGCGACACAGCTACTCCGCACTGTCGCAGGATATCTGACTACGCTGTCCAACAGGATCAATGGTGTTCAAAATCCTGAAGATGTGTTGCCTTCAGTATCCCATGAAGCAGAGGATCCGCTAAAGAATGCCTAAGGCATATTCCGCTCACGCATACCTTACAGAGACCGCACGCGCGCGGCCCGAGATCTGGCGTCTGCTGTTGGGCCTTCTCTTGATCGGCGTGCTGGTCAGCCTTCTGAACATGGTCTTCTTCGCCGTGCTCGTAGGGATGGGCCCGGATCAGTGGGCGCAGGAGCTTCTGCTGGGAAGTTCGCCAATGGCGCTGCTTCTGCTGTTGGGCAGCTTTGGGTTCATTACGCTTGGTGTGACCCTTGCCGCGCGTTGGTTTCAGCATCGCGCGTTGTGGTCCATCGTCGGCGACCGCCGCCTCGCCGTGGCACAGTTTCTGAAAGTGCTGAAGTCACTCCTGATCTTGGGCGCTATCGGGTTTCTGCTTCCGCCGTACGGATTGGGCGATGAATTGACCCAGAATCTGCCGTTTGCAACATGGATGCTGTTGTTCCCGGTTGCCGCGTTTGCTGTCTTGATTCAGACCAGCGCCGAAGAAGTTCTGTTTCGGGGGTATATCCAACAAACTCTTGCCGCCCGGTTCAAGTCGCCTGTCATCTGGATGGGCGTGCCATCGGTCCTGTTTGCTGCAGGCCATTACACGCCGGACATGGCCGGGAGCAACGCGCTTTTGATCGCTGCATGGGCCCTTGCTTTTGGCCTTCTGACATCTGATCTGACTGCTCGCGCGGGAACGCTGGGGCCTGCCATCGCCTTGCATTTCTTCAATAACCTCATCGCCCTGCTGTTCATCTCTCTTCCTGACAGCCTCAGCGGGTTGTCCCTGTTCCTGTTGCCTTTTGACACATCCGACGCAGACCAGCTTCGCCCCTGGCTAGTGGTGGATTTGGCGGTGATGTTTGTTTGCTGGCTTGCTGCGCGGGTTGCGCTCAGGCGCTGATTGCATTTCCTTGCGTGGCGTCTTATTTGACGTCAACGCCGCACAAGCCAAGGTTCCGACATGAACTGGATCACAAATTACGTCCGTCCCCGGATCAACTCGATCTTCTCGCGCCGCGAGGTGCCAGAAAACCTCTGGCATAAATGCGACGAGTGCGGAACGATGCTGTTCCACCGCGAACTGGCTGAGAACCAGAATGTCTGCACCCAATGCGACCACCACATGGCGATTACACCTCGTGACCGGTTCAAGCACCTGTTCGATGGTGGTATCTTCTCAGAAGTTGACGTTCCGGCCCCCAAGGACGACCCGCTGCAATTCCGCGATCAGAAGAAATATCCCGACCGTATGAAAGCGGCGCAGAAAAAGACCGGCGAAAAAGAAGCGATGCTGGTTGCTTTGGGTGAAATTGGCCGCACTCCGATTGTCGCAGCTGCGCAGGATTTTTCCTTTATGGGCGGGTCGATGGGCATGTATGTCGGCAACGCGATCATTGCTGCCGCCCAAGAGGCAGTAAAGCTCAAGCGTCCACTGATCCTGTTTTCCGCTGCTGGCGGCGCACGGATGCAGGAAGGTATCCTCAGCCTGATGCAAATGCCGCGGACCACTGTTGCGGTTGAGATGCTGAAAGAGGCGAAACTGCCCTATATCGTCGTTCTGACGCACCCCACCACCGGGGGTGTAACAGCGTCTTACGCGATGCTGGGCGACGTCCATATCTCGGAACCCAACGCCTTGATCTGCTTTGCCGGTCCCCGCGTTATTGAACAAACGATTCGGGAAAAACTGCCCGAAGGGTTCCAGCGCGCCGAATATCTGTTGGATCACGGTATGCTGGACCGTGTCACCAAGCGTACCAAAATGCGTGATGAGCTAATTTCCATCACCCGAATGCTGATGAAGCAACCTCCGGCAATCATGGGCGATCTGCCCCCGCCAACACCCGAAGAAGCTGCTGAGGCACCGGCCGAAGAGACCAGCCAGAAATGACCGCTCAAACATCTGACGCCATTCTTGATCGGATGATGGCGTTGCACCCCAAGATCATTGATCTGACCTTGGACCGCGTCTGGCGTCTGCTGGCTGCGCTGGATCATCCGCAGTTCAAACTGCCTCCGGTTATCCATATTGCCGGTACCAATGGCAAAGGTTCGACTCAGGCCATGATCCGCGCCGGGCTTGAGGGGGCAGGGCGCTCGGTACATGCTTATACCTCGCCTCACTTGGCGCGATTTCATGAGCGAATTCGTCTTGCTGGAAAACTGATTTCAGAACCCGATCTGACCGCAGTTCTGGACGAATGCTATGCCGCGAATGGCGGCGAAAACATCACCTATTTCGAAATCACCACCTGTGCCGCTTTGTTGGCGTTCGCCCGAGCAAAAGCGGACTATACTCTTCTTGAGGTTGGCCTGGGCGGGCGTCTGGACGCTACCAACGTGGTCGAAAATCCAGCCGTGACTGTAATTACGCCAGTTTCCATCGACCACGAGCAGTTTCTGGGCGATACTCTGGGCAAGATCGCCGCCGAAAAAGCCGGGATCATCAAACCCGGCGTGCCCTGCATCGTCGGCCCTCAACAGGACGAAGCTCTTGAGGTCATTGAATACACGGCCGCCCGTCTGGGCGCGCCTTTGTTGGTCCAGGGTCAACATTGGCATGTGTATGAAGAAAACGGTCGCTTGATCTATCAGGACGAAACCGGGCTACGGGATCTTCCACTGCCCAACCTGCTGGGCGCACACCAAATTCAGAACGCGGGCGCAGCTCTGGCGGTTTTGCGCCATCTGGATATGGGTGATGATGCCTATGAGGCAGCCGTGACCAAAGCCGAATGGCCAGCCCGTATGCAAAGCCTGAAAACCGGCCCGTTGGTCGAACAGGCACCACAGGCCGAGCTTTGGCTGGATGGCGGTCATAATGCGGCAGCGGGTATTGCGCTGGCTGATGTGCTGGCAAAGCTGCCTCAGAAACCGACGCACATGATCTGCGGTATGCTCAACACAAAGGATGTGACCGGGTATCTCGCACCTCTGGCCGGACAGGCTGCAAGTCTGACTGCAGTCTCGATTCCGGGAGAGGCCGCTTCCCTCAGCGCTGAAGAAACTGCGGCTGCGGCGGCAAAAGTCGACTTGCCAGCGTCTACTGCAAACAGCGTGTCAGACGCGCTGGCGGCGATCACAAGCCAGGACCCTCAAGCCCGCGTTTTGATCTGCGGTTCGCTCTACCTTGCGGGCAATATCCTGCGCGAAAACGGCTAGGCACGTGCCGCGCCCCTTCATCTGGCCCTAAGTGCACCAGAGGAGCCCGCGCAGCATGTCGGGGGGAAAGCCCCCTACCTATGTCCCCCAATCTTTATCCTGCATCTCCCGCAGGCGTGAGGCGGTGCGTTCAAATTCGAACGTCCCTTCACCTTCCACATACAGCATCTCGGGCTCGGCCGCTGCTGAACAGATCAAGCGTACCCGGGATTCATAAAGCGCGTCGATAAGGGTCACGAACCGCTTGGCTTCGTTAAAGTTGTTCCGCGACAAGCGTGGGATGTCTTCGAGCACCAGCACTTTCACCGCGTCGGCTATTGCCAGATAGTCAGCAGGTCCCAACATCCGTCCACACAGATCGTAGAACGAGGCCCGTGCGACCCCGTTGCGAAATGCGGGCAGTTCAACGGCGCGGCCGTTGACTTGCAAAACAAGCGGTTCCGCAGGGCCGCCTGCAAGGTCCACCCAAACCTCTCGGATTTTCTGCCGGGCTTCCGGGCCGATTGGCGCAAAATAAACCGGCGCGCCTTCCAGCCGGTTTTGGCGGTAATCCGTCGGCGAAACCAGTTCCCAAACCCGAAGCTGTTCTTTGATATGCGCAATGAAAGGCAGGAACAGCTGCCTGTTCAGACCGTCCTTATAAAGATCATCCGGGTGCCGGTTCGAGGTCGTTACCACCACCACGCCCCCCTCATGCAATAGGTCGAACAGACGTCCGACAATCATTGCATCGGTGATATCCGTAATCTGCATCTCATCAAATGCCAGTAACCGGACGGATTTGACTACATCTTTGGCCACAGGTGCCAGGGCATCCTCGACATTCTCTTTCCGAGCCTTGTGCATCCCAGCATGGATTTCCTGCATGAACGCATGGAAATGGACACGCCGTGCAGGTATTTCGCTTAGCGTTTCGACAAACATATCCATCAGCATCGATTTGCCGCGTCCGACCCCTCCCCAAAGATACAACCCTTTGGGCGGCGGAGGAGTCTTGCGAAAGAAACCGCGTTTGACCGGCTCAGACAGCGCCGCACGGATACGTTCGAATTGAGGCAGAACAGCCTCTTGTGCGTCATCGCGGGTC
This sequence comes from Ruegeria sp. CDSA021, assembly GCF_059612325.1. Lineage (NCBI taxonomy): Bacteria > Pseudomonadati > Pseudomonadota > Alphaproteobacteria > Rhodobacterales > Roseobacteraceae > Ruegeria > Ruegeria sp. CDSA021. The sequence continues at coordinate 113,093 of NZ_JBXWQJ010000004.1, read as the reverse complement.
AGGGTTCCATCCGCGACGCGGGCCTCGTATAGCGATATCAGATCCGTCATAACTCTGAGCCTTAAACGCCCTATCGCCCGTTGAAAAGAAACCAATTTTCGCGGCACATCAAATTTGCTTATCCGTGACCGCAAATCTGCTGAATTGACGTCGCCCGCCAAAGCGATACGGTCCTTCGGGCGAAACGCCCGAGGTCCCGATGCCCCAATCCGCCCGCTTGCTGAATCCGATCCTGATCGTCGGATGCATCGTCATCACTGTCAGTTTTGCCGTGCGTGCATCGTTCGGCGTGTTCCAGATTCCAATTGCGGATGAGTTTGGTTGGTTGCGTACTGATTTCTCAATGGCAATTGCCATCCAAAACCTGGCGTGGGGCATCGGACAACCGATCTTTGGCGCGATTGCTGAGAAGGTGGGTGATCGCAAGGCGATCGTGATCGGTACTCTGACCTATTCTGCCGGTATGGTGCTTTCAGCGTGGTCCGTCACGCCTTTCGAGCACCAAACTTATGCGTGGCTGGTCGGTTTCGGTATCGCTGGTACCGGGTTTGGTGTTGTCCTGGCCGTAGTTGGACGCGCGTCTTCTGACGAAAACCGCTCTATGTCGCTTGCGATCGTCACAGCAGCAGGCAGTTTCGGGCAGGTTCTCGGCGCGCCCATCGCCGAATGGCTCATGACCTTCCTGCCCTGGCAGCAGGTTTTCATCATATTTGCGGTTGCGATCCTGGCGCTTGTGCTTGCCCTACCTTTCATGCGCGCGCCGAAACCCGTCAACAAGGCGGAACTGCAAGAAAGCATGGGCGAGATTTTAGGTAAGGCGTTCCGCGATCCTTCTTATGCTTTGATTTTTCTGGGGTTCTTCAGCTGCGGGTATCAGTTGGGGTTCATCACCGCCCATTTCCCGGCCTTTGTGACCGAAATGTGTGGCCCGATCCAGCCCGGTGGTGTCTTGCATTCCCTCGGCATCACCTCGACCTCAGCGCTTGGGGCCGTGTCGATTTCACTGATCGGTTTGGCCAATATCGGCGGCACGTTGCTGGCGGGATGGGCGGGGAACCATTTTCCCAAGAAATACCTGTTGGCCACCGTCTATACGGGTCGAACATTGGCTGCGGCGTTGTTTTTCTTGCTCCCGATCACGCCGCTTTCGGTCATCGTGTTCTCGCTGGTGATGGGATCGCTCTGGCTGGCCACTGTACCGCTGACCTCGGGTCTTGTGGCGCATCTTTACGGTTTGCGGTTTATGGGCACGTTGTACGGCATTATCTTCTTCAGCCATCAGCTTGGTAGCTTTCTGGGCGTCTGGCTGGGCGGTCGCATGTATGACCAGTTTGGCGATTACAGCATGGTCTGGTGGATTGGCGTCGCAATCGGGGCATTCAGCGCAATCGTGCATTTGCCCATCCGCGAAAACCGCTCGGCCATCCCGGCCTGAGGCCATTTTCCAAGCCGCAGGTCAGGGGGTGATGCAAGAGCTGTTGGGCATTATCGCAGTTCGGCTTCGGTGTTGCCTCCATCTACGGTCACAACATGTCCCGTGGTGCGCTCCATCAGCGCCAAGGCGACGAAGGCATCTGCCACATGTCGCGCCTCAACTTCGCGGCCAAGCAGGTTGCCGGACATATAGGTTTCTTCAGACATCCCGCGCGCTGCGGCGCGTTCCTGAATGAACCCTTCCGTCAACAGTCCGGATCGAATGCGGTCGGCATTCATGCCGTTGACGCGAACACCATGTTCGGCCAGTTCAAGCGTCAGTTGCCGCATCAGGAACAGGGTGGCGGCTTTGGGCGTACCATATGCGCCCATATTGCGGCCTGGATTTATGGACTGTTTCGAGATGTTGAACAGGATCTGACCACCCCGGCCTTGTGCCCGCATCACCTGCGCGGCGCGTGTTGCAAAAGCCTTATGGGCAAAGAAGTTCAGCTCGAAAGCTTGACGAAACTCTTCATCCCCAAGCTCCAGCAACGCGCCCGAGGTCGCAGTCCCGGCGTTGGAGACAAGAATGTCGAGACCCCCAAACCGATGGACCGCAGCAGCCATTGCTGCGTCTGCGGCATCCTTGTCGGTTACATCGCAGGCAAATGTTGCGTGCCAGGAACCCAGGTCTGATCGGGCCACTTCCAGTGCTGTCTCATCCCGATCCACCAAAAGGATGTTGGCCCCGGCGCGTGCAAAGGATTTGGCTGTCGCCAGCCCAATTGCACCCGCACCGCCGGTGACCATCACGATCCGGCCTTGCAACGGCGGCGGTGCGCTCTTGCCAAGTTTTGCCTGCTCAAGCGACCAGTATTCGCAATCGAAACGGTCTTTTTCACCGATCGGGTAAAATCCGCCCGCGTCTTCACCCACGGACCGGACACGAGCATTCTGCTCTGCAAGGTCAGCGGCGATTGAGGCGGCCTTGGCGTTTGCACCAATACCCAACAATCCGACGCCTTCGATCCACGCGTGTTTGGGATCTGGCGTCAGCAACGTCTTGGCTTCATCCACCTGTGGTGCCTGCCGGTCGAAATAGGCACGATAGGCGTCAGCGAAAGCTTCGACTTTTGCCTTGAGCTGCGCCCTTCCGGCTGCAAGGTCAGACGCGCGCAGAACAAGCGGGCATCCCTTTGTGCGCAACACATGGTCCGGCGAGGCCATGCCGCGCTGGGATAGCTCCTCAAGATCCGACCGGTCAAAGAACTGCATGACTTCCGGTCCGTTACGCAGGTCGAAGACAGGCATAGCATCATCTCGTCGGGCCGCGACCTCGGCGATGACCCCGCGCAGGATCGGCAGGGCGTCAAGGTTCGTTGCGGGATCGCGCCGCCCGATCGTCGTCAGCTTTTTCATGCCGAAATAGGCAGCGACCTCATTGGTATGCGAAACGATCCGGTCATAGCTTTCCCGGGCCGTGGCACCAAAGGTGAAATGCCCATGATTGAGCAGCAAAAGACCTTCGACATTTGGATTTGCGTCGAACACTTCGGCCGCTTTCTTCGCCAAGCCGAAGCCCGGCATGATGTAAGGCACGATGCCCAGCTGGTCGCCAAATATCTTACGACAGATTTCCTCGGCATTGGGCAGGTTTGCCAACACCAGAAATGGGGTCGCATGTGTGTGGTCCACGTATTTGTGCGGTAGAAACGCATGAAGCAGCGTCTCGACAGACGGGTTCGGAGAGCCGGAGTCCAACAGGTTGGCACGCTGAACGTTGACCATCTGGAAATCAGAGAGATGACCCAGTGCGCGCAGTTCCATCAGTGGATCCAGCCAAACCCCAGGCAAGCCCGGCGCCTCGATACTGTCCAGATCCCATCCTGACCCTTTGACATGAAGAACACGCTGCGGCGTGCCAAACAGATCCGGGCGCTCCAGCTTGACCGAGGTATTGCCGCCACCATGCATCAACAGATCGGGGTTCTGACCAATAAGCCGAGAGGTGTAGACACGTTCACCCAGTTCCTGATCGGCCGGATCGACCCCGGCCTGTTCGCGCCATTTCTGGGCCTCTTCTGCCTTGTACCAGTTTTCAATCATTCTCAATCTCAGCAAGTTAAGCGCACATGCCCCTAAGGGTTTGCGGCAGGTTCGTGTACAGGCTTAAACAAAAAGTTAACCAACCTTGTCCGGAAACAGGTTTGCCAGCCCTTCGGCTGAGGCAGCGCACACACCACGCTCTGTGATCAGCCCGGTCACAAGTCTGTTCGGTGTAACATCAAAAGCGGGATTGCCGGCTTCCGTACCTTTTGGGGTTACACAAACATCCGCGATTTTCCCGCTGTCATCGACACCCATGACGTGGCTCACTTCCCGTGCATCGCGTTCCTCAATCGGGATCTCGGCCACACCGTCACGTACAGTCCAGTCAATCGTGGGCGAGGGCAGGGCGACATAAAACGGCACACCATTGTCTTGCGCTGCCAAAGCCTTGAGGTAGGTGCCGATCTTGTTGCACACGTCGCCTTGTGCTGTGGTGCGGTCCGTGCCGGTGATGACCAGATCAACCAGCCCGTGCTGCATCAGGTGGCCGCCGGCATTGTCCACGATGTATCGATGGGGAATGCCATGCTCGCCCAATTCCCATGAGGTCAACGCACCCTGATTGCGGGGCCGGGTTTCATCCACCCAAACATGCAGGGGGATGCCCTCGTCACGCGCGTGATACATCGGGCTTGTGGCCGTACCCCAATCCACGGTTGCCAGCCAGCCCGCATTGCAATGGGTCAACAACCGTACCGGTTCACCCGCGGGTTTGCGCGCGGCGATCTCCTTGATCAGCTCCAACCCGTGTCGACCAATCGCAGCATTGATTTCGACATCTTCGTCCGCGACTTCTTGTGCCAAGGCCCAGGCGCGTTCGGCGCGATCAGACGCGGCCAGCGGCATCAGGGCCTCTCGGCATCTGTCCAAAGCCCAACGCAGGTTGATTGCGGTTGGGCGGGTTGCGTGCAGAACTTCATATGCCGCATCAAACGAGGCTTCGGAACTGTCACGAGACATCTGTTCAGCTATGCCAAAAGCGGCCGTTGCGCCAATCAGAGGTGCACCCCTGACCCACATATCCCGTATTGCCGCTGCAAACTCATCCAACGTTTTCAAGGTCACGACCCGGAAATCATGCGGCAGCCAGCGTTGATCGATGATCCGAACCTCACCCTGCGACTTGTCCCACCAAATCGATCGATAGTGAGTGCCCTGTACTTGCATAATGCAGTCTCCGTGTTCGAATGGTCTGACCAGAATTCAAACATAAGGTGCGTTCTTACGCAGGACTTGTAAACGGGCGTTTCCAGTTCGGCGTCAGTATTTTGACCGGTTGAAGGTCACGCTAACCTCGCATGGCAGCGCGAATTTCCCGTTCCAAAGCATCCAGAAACCGGGACCGATCCGCTTTGCTGAACGGTCGTCCGCCACCACCCGCACCAAGTGGATTGGCCGCGCGCAGGTCTGCCATCAAATCGCGCATCGCCAGCTGCTGACCAATGTTTGCCGCTGTAAAGGCTTCACCATTCGGGCGCAGAACACGCGCGCCTGTCTCGACACACTTGGCGGCCAGAGGGATGTCGGATGTTATAACCACATCCCCAGTTCCGCACCGCTCGGCGATCCACTTGTCGGCCTCATCAGCACCTTCCGAGACGATGATGACCTGCACCAGCGGATTGGCCGATGGACGAAGCCCGCCATTGGACACCAGCGCCAAGGGCACTTTGTGCCGTGTTGCAACCCGTTCAGCCTCAGCCTTCACGGGGCAGGCATCGCCATCGACATAAAGCGTGGTCACGCCTTCTTGGCCTCCTTCTTGGCGGGCTCGGCTGGCTGTTTGCGCACCTTGAACTCTTCGGGGATCGGCATCCGATTGAACGCATCCAGCCCGGCAATCTTGTAAGCTTCGGCCAGAGTTGGATAGTTGAACGTGTTCTGAACGAAGTAATCCACAGTGCCCTTAAGGTTCAACACAGCCTGCGCGATGTGGATCAACTCGGTCGCGCCTTCGCCAACGATCTGCACACCCAAGACCCGGCGGGTTTTGAGCGAGAACAGCATTTTCAGCATCCCGTGCTCCAGCCCCATGATATGCCCGCGTGATGTTTCGCGGAACCGGGCAACACCAACCTCATAGGGGATACCGCGTTCCTGCAGTTCTTCCTCGGACATGCCGCAAGTGGAAATCTCGGGCACGGAATAGATGCCATAAGGATACCAAGGGCTTTCCGGCAACGTGGGTGTTTCAAGTGCATGACAGGCGGCCACACGTCCCTGTTGCAGCGAGGTCGAGGCCAGAGAGGGGTGCCCGATGACATCGCCGGTCGCATAGATATGCGACACCGATGTCTGATAGGTCTTGCGATCGACCTTGATCCGGTTGCGGTGGTCTGTTTCCAACCCAACGGAATCGAGATTGAGTTTTGACGTCGCGCCCATGCGCCCGGCTGCGAACAGAAGCATTTCGGCCCGAAGATGGCGACCGTTTTCCAGTGTCACTTCCACGTGCTCGCCAGCATCTTCGATCTTCTCAACAGCCGAACCCAATCGCAGGTCAACGCCGTTTTCCCGAATCTGATGGGTAAAATCATGGATCAAACGGCTGTCGATGAAGTCCAGGAAAGTGTCGCGCGGTTCGACCAATGTCACCCGCACGTCCAGGGCCGAAAACATTGTGGCATATTCGACCCCAATGACGCCCGCGCCAATAACGACCAGTGACCGTGGAATCTCTGCCATTTCCAGAAATTCGTCGCCGTCGACCACGGTCTTGCCGTTGAATGGTACGTATTCCGGGCGGTAGGTTTTGGTCCCAGTGGCGATCAGAAACTTGGCAGCTGTCACCCGCGTGGTTTCACCGGCATCGGTGGCGACTTCCACCTCATGAGGCCCAATGAACCTGGCCAGGCCATCCAGCGTATCGACATGGTTGCGGTTGAACTGGTGCTCCAACACGTCGACCTCGTGGTCGAGCGTCATATGCAGACGGGCCTTCAGATCTTCGGCGCGGATCTGATCTTTGACCCGATATGAGCGGCCGTAAAAACTACGCTCGCGCCAGCCCGATAGGTTCAGCACCGTCTCGCGCAGGGTTTTGGATGGGATAGTGCCAGTATGGACCGACACTCCGCCAAACCGATCTTTGCGATCGATGACCAATACCCGACGCTTCAGTTTCCCGGCTTGAATGGCAGCGGATCGCCCCGAAGGGCCGGACCCGATGATAATCAGGTCGTAATCGTATTTGCTCATTCCTCAGTCTCCGTACAGTGCTTCAGCATGGAACGTGATGTGGTCCTCCATGAAGGTGGAAACGAAGAAGTACGAATGGTCATAACCCGGCTGAAAGCGATATGTCGCCTGCTGACGGCGTTCGGCGATGGCTTGGGCCAGTGCTTCGGGGCGCAGCAGGTCCATGAACTGGTCATTGGCGCCGGTGTCGATCAGAATCGGGCCATCGAACCCTTTTTCCTTCATTAGCAAAGACGCATCATGCTTGGCCCAGAGGGTCTCATCACCGCCCAGATAGGCGCTAAGCTGCTTACGGCCCCAATCTGCACCTGTCGGGTTCGAAATCGGTGCAAAGGCCGATACTGAGCGGAACCGTCCGGGCAGGTTCATCGCCAGCGTCAGGGCTCCGTGACCACCCATGGAATGTCCGGTGATAGCCTGGCGTTCGCTGTCGATTGCAAAGTTTTCAACCAGCAATGCGGGCAGTTCTTCAGCAGTGTAGTCCCACATCTGGAAATGCGGGGCCCATGGGTTTTGCGTCGCGTTTACATAAAACCCTGCGCCCTGACCCAGATCATAGTCTTCGTGGTCCGCAACCGCTTCGCCACGCGGCGACGTATCAGGGAATACGATGGCTATCCCTTGTTCTGCGGCCCAGGCTTGAGCACCGGCTTTGGTCATGGCGTTTTCATGGGTGCAGGTTAGGCCCGAGAGGTACCACAGGATCGGAACCGGACCATCTTTCGCCTCGGCCGGAAGAAAAAGGCCAAAGGTCATGTCACATTGGCAAGCCGAAGAGGCATGGCGGTATACGCCCTGCACTCCGCCAAAACAGGCGTTTTCCGAGAGGGTTTCCATCAGGCACGGTCCTTACATTAGAGTCGCGATATGGCTAACGGTCCTAAGACCCGGCGTAAAGTCCGACAGCCTTCGGCGAGAGTATTTTTCGAAAAGGTGAAGGTCAGAGACCATTCAGCCACGAGATGGCAAGCGGTACAGTCAAAATGCTGCAAACAGTCGAGAGCAGAATGGCGGCAGAGGCCCGCTGAGGAGCAACCCTGTAATGCGCGGCCAGCATGTACACATTGCCAGCGACCGGCAAGGCGGCTGCCGCAATGGCAACCGTGGCCGGAAAGATGTCGATTGGCACAAGCCAGAGCAGAACAACCGCAACGCAGATCGGGTGGATCACCAGTTTACAAAAACTCAGCCAGGCTGCGATTTCGATACGTTCTGCCGATTTGCCCGCCAGAGACGCCCCGATGGCGAACAATGCGCCGGGCGTGGCTGCGCCACCTAGAATGGTCAGGAAATCATACAAAGGTCCGGGAACTGGGATCTCAAGAGATGACCAGAGCAACCCTGCCGAAATGGACACGATCATCGGGTTTTTGACCAGGCCCAGACCAATCAGTTTGAACGTGGCCGGCGTCAGCCTGCCATCACGCCCGCCATTGATCAAAATCACGATGAGGGATGAAAAAACAACCAGGTCAACTGTTAGAACAATCATCACCGGACCGATTGCGGCTTCGCTGAACAAAAGCGCGAGCATGGGTAAGCCCAGAAAGCCGACATTGCCGATGGCCGCGCATTGCGCCTCGACCGCGCCTGTCGGAACATCCAGCCGCCGCAACCATGCGACACATGTCGCCAGAGCATAAACCGCAACCGTACCGATCAGATATCCAAGGATAAGGCCTGCATTGAAGATCTCGGCGAAGGGCAATGTGGCCGCGAACCGAAACAACATTGCCGAAAGCGCAAAGTAGAAAACAAACTTGGTCAGATAGGCGGTTGCCTCAGCGCTGAAAAACCGTGTGCGTCCAGCCCAATAGCCCAGACCGATGATTGCAAAAAAGGGAAGTGTGCGCAAAAAGACATCGACCATGGGCAAATTCCTAGCACGGTTTGCGCGCGCGGCAAGCCCCTGTCACCGCCAACGACGGATCGGAAGGTTTTCTCAAAAAAGTTGAAAACCATTGTATCTGAACCGAGCGGTTTATAAGCTGGCGCAATCAATGATCCCGGAGAAGACATGACTCAGACTGCCACCATCCTGCGCACAGGCCGAAAGTTCGACCAAGTTTTGCGCGGGGCCCGAGAGGTTTTCATGGCAGATGGGTTTGAAGGTGCAAGCGTGGACGACATAGCCCGCGCGGCCGGTGTGTCGAAGGCGACCCTGTACAGCTATTTCCCGGACAAGCGCTTGCTGTTCATGGAAGTTGCGCAAACGGAATGCCGCCTGATGTCAGAGCGCATTATTTCGATGATCGATGAGACCAAACCGGCGCGCGAAGTGCTGCAAATCGCGGCCACGCAGCTGACCGCTTTTCTGGTCTCGGAATTCGCGCAGCAAGTGTTTCGGATCTGTGTGGCCGAGAGGGACCGTTTCCCCGAGCTTGGCCTCGCGTTTTACGAGGCGGGGCCAAAAAACGGCCAGCGGCAGATGGTAGAGTATCTGGAAAAGGCCGTGGCCAAAGGGGAATTGGCGATAGAAAACGTGCAAATCGCGGCCGAGCAGTTTTCCGAACTGTGTAAGGTCCGTATATGGACCCGCGCGGCGTTTGGTATTCAGAACAGCTTTAGTCAGAGTGAGATAGACGAAGTTGCGACACAGGCTGTGGACATGTTCTTGGCCCGTTACGGGTGCTAATTTTTAAAAGTGATGGCCCGTGCCCCGAAATGGGACACAGACCATCGCTAACTCAACAAAACACTCGATACTGATCAACCTACGGGTAAAAGTCTTGTGAAACTCTTTACTCGATAAAAGTTCGCGCCAAGCGTTCGCTGACGGGCTGTGCCAGATAAGCGATCACAGAACGCTCGCCTGTGGTGACGAACAGGTCTGCGGGCATACCGGGCACCAGTTCCAAAGCCGCCACCTCTTCGGATTGCTGTTCATCCAGTTTGACCCGCGCTTTATAATAAGCCTCACCCGTCCGCTCGTCCTCCAATGCGTCAGCCGAGATATCAAAGATTGCACCTTGGGCCTCGGGCACATCGGCTTGGGCAAAAGCGGACAGGCGGATACGTGTGGCCTGACCGATCTTAAGCTTGTCGATGTCACCTGGTTTCACACGGGCTTCGACAATCAGCGCCTGATCTGCAGGCACGATTTCCATGATGTGTTCACCGGGTCTGATCACCCCGCCTGTGGTCGACACGGCAAGGTTCACAACACGGCCGCTGGCTGGCGCAAGGATCTCGATCCGTTTGCGGCGTTCCACGGCGCCGGAAAACTGCGGGCGCAAGAGGTCAAGCTGGGCATCGACAACGGCCAACTCACTGGCAAGTACTTCATCCCGTAGCATTTGCTGGATGATCATTGTCAATTGCAACTCGCTGACCTGGTTTTCTGCCTGGGCAATCTGTGTCCGAAGCGAAGCATCAGCGCCCGAAAGACGTTCAACCTCAATCTGCCGTGAGCTCACTCGCGTGACGGCAACCAAGCCTTTGTCCAGAAGGGTCTGCAGGCTTTCCAACTCTGTCCGTGTGATTGCTATCTGGTTCTGCGTGCTGATCCGTTGCTCATTCAGGCCATCGATTTGATCACGCAGCGCCGAAATACGTTGCGCGTTGATCTCTGCTTCAGTCGCGCGGGCGCGGTATTCCGCATCGAACAGTTGTTTCTGCGTTAGGAAGGCCGAGGACCAATGCAGACGGTTCATATCTTCCTCAAAGTTCTGGAACGCCGCGGCTTCACCAAACTGAGCCAACCCCTGCATCTGCGCGTTTAGGCGTGCGCGGCGTACGGAAAGCTCTCCGATCTGGCTGCCAAGCACGCTGAGATCAACGTCGATCTCGGTGCTATCGAGACGGATCAGAGGTTGCCCCTGCTCGACGGCTTCACCATCGGCGACCAGAATGGACCGGACGATGCCGCCGTCCAAATGCTCAACTGTTTTGCGATCGCCTTCGACGACAAAGGACGCAGGCGCGACAACAGCACCGTCAAGCCGGGACGCAAAAGCCCAGTAGATGCTGCCGCTGACAAAGGCCAGCAAGGTGAAGAGACCAAACAGAACATACATCCGGATGCCGGGTGTGGTTTCGGTCATGTCGACAACTTGCACATCATAGAGGTCTGGCAAGGAGTTGCTCGAAGTAAAGGGAACGATCCGGGTCATTGGGCGGCTCCTTGAATGCGGGTGGTTTCTGAAAGGGACAGGGCAGGTTTGCCGGAGGCTGCGCGTTGTGCCGCGGATTTCAGCACGTTGCGGGCCTTGACCTTCAACACGTCGTCCTTGTCGCCAAATTGGGTTTGTGACCCGTTGCGAATGACCATGACCTTGTTGGCCGCCTGCAATGTGGCAGGGCGATGGGTCATAACGATGCTGATCGATCCCCGGGCCTGAGCCGCCAGAATAGCGTCGCGCAGGGCTTTTTCGCCATCCTCATCCAGGTCCGAGTTGGGTTCATCCAGCACCAGCACAAACGGATCACCATAAAGAGCGCGGGCCAAGGCAAGGCGCTGCCGCTGTCCGCCGGACAGGAAAAACCCCTGACCGATGCGCGTTTCATACCCGTCGGGCAAATTGCTGATCAGCTCATGCACTCCGGCCTCGCGAGCAACGCGCAGGACCTCGGCGTCGTCGATGGCAACTGCAAAGCGGCCGATGTTTTCACGGATCGTGCCGTCAAACAGGTCCACGTCCTGCGGTAGATAGCCGATCTGCTCACCCAGATCTTCATGGTTCCATTTCGACATCGGGCTGCCATCCAACAAAACCTCGCCGCGTTGCGGGTGCCAGATCCCGGCCAGCATCTTGCCTAGCGTTGTTTTGCCGGAACCGCTGGGGCCGATAATCGCCAGCACATCGCCGGCAGACAGGCTGAAATCAATACTACGCAGGGTGGCATTGACCGCGCGTGGCGGACCCGCCTGCGCGATTCTAACGTCCAGAGACTTAAAAGCACGGGGCAGGTGCAGATTGGTAGGTGTTTCCGAAAAATCTTCGGTGAGTTGTGTGATCTTGGCATATGAGCCACGCGCGGCCAGAAAGGTGCGCCACTGCCCGATCAACTGATCGATTGGGGCCAGAGCTCGGGCCAGCACGATCGTGGCCGCGATCATGACGCCTGCTGTGGTTTCACCTGTGATGGCCAGTGCCGCGCCAAGACCAAGAGCTGCGGATTGCAGCCCCATGCGCAGTGTCTTGGACATGACCGAAAAACTGGCGATCCGGTCGGCGACACGGGTCTTCTGGCGATGTGCCTCGATCTGCAAAGCAGTCCAGCGCCGAACCAGATCGGACTTCATGCCCAACGCATGGACCAGCTCGGCATTGGTATCTCCGGATCGAAACAGCGCATCCGAGCGGCCGCGCGCCTGTGCTGCCTGCTGCATCGGCTTGTGTGCACGGGCATTGTTGATCAGCGCCATAGCGGTCAGCGTCAAAGCCCCTACCAGTCCGAGCAATCCAAGAAGGGGGTGCAGAACATACAGAACCAACAGGTAAATCGGTATCCACGGGGCGTCGAAAAAAGCGGTCAGGGTTGTGCCCGAGAGGAACTCGCGAAATCCGTTCACGTCCTCGACCAGATTGTCGCCCGCGCCAGCTTCACCCTGGACCCTGCGTTTCATGGCAGCCCCAAGTACAGGGGCGCCGACGTTCATCTCGAACCGGGCGGCAAGTCGGCTCAGAATGCGCATCCGTATCAGGTCAAGGCAGGCGATGACCACAAAGGCACCCGCCAGCAGCAGCGACAGGGCGATCAGTGTGTCAGCGTTCTGACTGGTCAGTACACGGTCATAGACCTGCAGCATATAGATCGGTCCAGCCAGCATCAGCAGGTTCAGAAACAGGCTAAAGTAGGCAACTGCGACAAATCCTTTGCGCAGCGACCCCCAGGCGGCTTTGACGGGATTGGTTTTCTGCAACATCGTGTTGATCCTTTCCGACTGGAAAAAGTGGGGCGACCCTGGGCCGCCCCGCCAATTGTTTGCTTAGGCGGCGAAATCGTCTTCGTTCAGATCGGCTGTGTTGATGCCGACCAAACGGACCGTGCCTTCATCGCCGAAGCTGATCACGGCATCATCGCCGTCCTGTGCCACGTTGACCTGAGCGCCGAAGTCTGGTCCGAAATCACTGAATTGCAGCTGATCACGACCAACTTCGAAGTCCTCGACGGTATCGTTGCCAAAGTTCGCACCGAACTGGAACGTATCCGCTCCTGCGCCACCGATCAGGACGTCATCGCCGCCTTCACCGTTCAGCACGTCTTCTCCGCCTGCGCCATACAATACGTTGGTCGAGCTACCGCCGACGATCACGTCGCCCTCATCGGAACCGATAACGTTTTCAATGGACCGCAGAGTGTCGGTTTCGATCTGGTTATCGATGACGTCCTGACCAATGACACCGGTGCCGTCCGCAGAATCCTCGTCCAAAGTAGCGCCAGCATCCACAAGCGTATCCTGGACAACCGGGCCGTTTTGTCCGGCAGGTGCATTGTGCAAATGGATGGCAGAAACGACACCGGGGATCGGGGTATTCAGGTCAGCTTCGTTCAGGCCCACAACGTTCAGTTCGCTGGAATAGGTGACTTCACCGGTTGCCAGGTTTTGAGTGATGACAACGGTTGCGTCACCCGTTGCTGCGCTGTCCGAGGTTGGTCCCGGCTCCTGCGTAGCATCCAGATCGCCGCTCAGTGTGACAGTGCGAATACCGCCTTCCGTCACATCGCTATCAACCAGCAACTGTCCACGGATTTCACCAGCCGGGAATTCTGCCGTGTGGATGTTGTAGTACAGGTCGCCTTGAACCGCTTCCTCAACAAACCAAGCACCGTCCGGGATGTCTGCCCCAAACTGATCAGGTGCCGCGACAGCCGTATCCGTGATCGATACGCTGAACCCGGTGTCTCGTGTGGCTGTCCCGTTGCCATTGGCATCCAGGCGAACCTCGACTGCGACATCCAGATCCGAGAAGTCGGCCGTGTCGATGCCGTCGCCACCGTCGATGAAGTCATTGCCCAGACCACCGGTCAGAACATTGTCTGTTTCGCCCGCGATCAGAACATCATTGCCAGCTCCACCGTAAATGTTGCCATTGGTGGTGCCCAGATCGACAAATATGTCATCGCCATCGCCCAGCAGAACGTCGCCGTTGATCACACCTTCGTCGTCGTTGATGATTGTGACTATGCCTGCATCCGACGCGTCAATGGCATTGACGGTGCCACGGATCTCGCCCTCGTTGAGGATTGCACCCAGCAGGTTCAGACCACCATCCACGCGGATACCGGCAGCGGCATCCGAGTCCTCGGATCCAGCAATCAGACCTTCGTTGACCACAACACCGGCAAAGGACGCCTCATCCTGACTGGTAAACAGACGCAGGCCATCGCCAACCTGATTGCCCTCGGCAGCGTCACCGCGGCCTTGCAGCGTGCCTTCGTTCAGAACAGCGGCCGAAACCACATCGCCCGATACGCCGCCGGTCTGCAGCGACACGGCCGAGCCGTTGTTGCCTTCGCCTGCGTCCACCACACCCGTATTCGTGAAGGTATAGTTGTTCGCGGTGCCATCTGCATAAACGGTACCGTTGCGCTGGTTTCCGGTGCCTAGGATGTATCCGTCGTTTTCGACCGACAGCCCGATACCGTCAATGTTGAGCGCGCGGCTGTCCGAGGTCACGGTACCCTGGTTCAGGAACCAACCGCCAGAATGGTCGCCAGTGCCGAAATAAACGCCGTTCTGACCACCCGCGAAAACGCCGGTTTCTTCGTTGACCAGCTGTCCCTGGAAATTGACGTTGTTCACGGCACGGAATGCACCGACAGTACCGTTTGCTCCTTCCGATGTGACAGTGCCACTGTTGGCAATGGTGCCGGTAAACGAGGCAGGGGCAAAGCCACCTTCCTGACGCACGCCTTCCAGGCGAATACCGTCACCCGCAGTACCCAGTGCCGCCCCCGCGTTGCCGCGACCGGCGATCGTTCCGGCGTTTTCAATCTCGACCTCGCCATTTCCGTCTTCGGCCAACGACAGCGAGATACCCGCGCCGTTGTTGTGTTCACCTGCATCAATCGTGCCTGTGGCAAGGTTGTTGATCGAATAGTCACGGGCCGTGTCGTCGGCATAGATCGTGCCATTGCGCTGGTCACCTTTGCCCAGAATGTCGCCACCATTGATGATATCGACGCCCGAGCCGTCGATATTCACCGCGCGACTGCCGGACTGGATGGCGCCAAAGTTCAGCACATCCAGATCGTGCTCACCATCACCGATATACAGGCCGTTGCGCGGGCCTTCGATCACCCCGGTCGAGGTGTTCAGGATTTCACCTTCGGCATTTGCGCCATCGGCAATACGGATACCGGCTGCGGTGCCCTGATTGCTTTCGGTCGAGATCAGACCGCTGTTGACAATTTCGGTTTCAAGAACGGTGCCCTGAGCCCCGTCATCGATACGAATACCGTCACCGGCCAGTGATGTGTTCGACGCCGCTTGACCACGACCCTGAATGGTCGCCCCAAATCCATTAAACACGTCGGTTTCGACGCGATCATCAACCTCATCTCCAATTTGCAGCGAGATGCCAGCACCCTGATTGCCTTCACCCGCATCAATCAGGCCGCCGGTGAAGTTCGAGATCGACACATCCTCGGCAGTCGAGTTGGTGTAGATGGTGCCGTTGCGCTGGTCGCCGGTGCCGATGATATCGCCGAAGTTGCGCACGTTGACGCCCTGGCCCTGAATATCGACCGCACGACTGTCAGAAGAGATGACGGCACCGCGGAAGTTGTCCAGATTGCCTGAGCTTTTAGCGCCCGCAAATTGCACACCGTTGAATTCACCCGCGATCTCGCCAAAGTTGCGAACCGAGGCGCTGCCGGTGACCTGAACACCAGTTGCAAGGGCATCAGGACCATTATTCGCTTCGATCTGACCCGAGCGGAAGTTGAAGATATCAACATCCTGACCCTGTGCCTGAACAGCGGCAACGGCGTTGTTGGTGACAATCTCGCCAAAGTTCAGCAGGCGCGAAAAATCATTCGCCAAAACAAAGGCCGGCGTGTCGTCAACGACCGTGGATTGAAAGAAGTTGTTGATGAGGGTTTGGCCATCGCGGGATGTCTCTTGTGCCAGGGTCGACGTGGTCAAGAGACGGGCGCGCAGGCCTTCTGCAAATTGGGACAGCATGGATCACTCCGTCAATAAGTTGCGTTTGTGCTGGCGGCCCGTTTTCCGGGCAGCCGACGCAACAAAGGACTAGGCCGCCCCGCACAGCATCTGAAATTCATGATCCAAATCGGGTGTATAACCATCGCAAATACTCACGATCTTCGTGAGGAACGAAACATCGAAGTCGCAACAAACACGGCGTTTTCGTCCAGGCTGGGTTGGCTGCAAGTCTATTCGATTTCGAGGTTTGACAGATTTGTTAACGGATGTGAGCGGCAATCCGGCCGGAATCGTCTCAGTGGTCTTCTGAATTCTGTCGCCAGTTCGTATTTTGATAGACGATTATCTGGAAGAAATTGCTTCAGGAATGGATGCCCCGTGAACCTCAGAGATCTGGAATATGTACTTGCCATCGCAAAACACGGCCAGTTCAGTCAGGCAGCAGCATCTTGCAACGTGTCCCAGCCCGCCATGTCGAACCAGATCAAAAAGCTCGAGCAGGAATTGGGCACCGATCTGTTCCTGCGCCTCAATAATGAGGTGCGCCCGACACTATACGGTACCCGCATTGCGGAAATCGCGCGGCGCATTCTGAACGACGCGCAGGAAATCCGCGATACGGCCACTGAATTCCGCGACCCCGAGGCCGTCCCCCTGACAATCGGCATGACCCCTACGTTGGCCCCGTATCTGACCGGATATTTTTCCACGCTCTTCAGTACTCTGTTTCCCAAGATGCGAGTCACGCTGGTTGAGGACCTGCCACAAAACATGTTGCGCAGGGTCGAAGATCACACGCTGGACATGGCGCTGGTCGCCAAGATCAACAACAGTGCGTCTTTGGACTTCACTTCGATCTGGTCCGAACCCTTGTTTTTGGCTCTGCGCGAAGGGCACCCCCTGTGCACACTGTCATCCATCGCCCCTGAAGAGGTGCCAAAACATGACTTCATCCGGTTACCACATAGCTTCGGATACGATCTCGAAGATCGGCTGCCCAAGCAAGACGGGACAACCCGGATCAGCAAGCGCTTTGATCTGACCGCATTGCGGTTTGAGACGATCTGCCGTCATCTCTGCCATTCCGACGATTGCACCATTGTCTCGGCTTTGGCAGCGGAACAATTCAAACGGGATAACTGGCCTTTGTGTTTCATTCCATTTGACGCCCCCGGGCACCTGCGGGATCTTGGCGCAGCCACCCGTCCAAACTGCCCCAGAAAGCCGATGCTAGCGCGTATCGGAGCCTACATCTTGGAAAACCCGCCGGTTGGTGTAATCCCCACCTATCAGCCGGAAAACGAGACTCCACTCCGACCCACCAATTCTGAACCTGTGCCCGAGAAAATGTAGCTGCCTATTGAGCCACAGACTTGGTTCCACGAAATAGAGCGGGACTATCCATACATTCTATTGACGCAAGGCCAAGTGCAGCACTATCGGTTGTTTCGTTGATATCCGGATGGTCGGCCACGCGTAGCTGTGGCCGCCGAAAAATTGGAACAGGGACATGGCCGAAACCGAAATCCGACACGAAGGTATGCGCATCGGTGGACAGGTTGTGTTCACGGAAGACACTGTTCCTGTGCATTATCCCTATACAAATGCGGTGGTCGGCACCGTTCCCGCGGGAACTGTCCAGCATGTACGGCAAGCTTTTGAGGTTGCGGCAATCTACACCCCAACCCTGACCCGATACGAGCGAAGTCAGATTCTTCGACGAGCAGGGGAGTTGATAGGAGAAAGACGCGACTATCTGGCCAAATGGCTGACACTGGAGCTGGGCATTTGCCATCAGCATTCGGTATATGAAACCAAACGCGCACAAGACGTGTTTCAGTTCGCCGCCGCCGAAGCCCTGAAAGATGATGGAGAAGTGTTCTCCTGCGATCTGACGCAAAATGGCAAAGCGCGAAAAATCTTCACCAAGCGTGAACCTGTCACAGCGATCAGTGCGATTACTCCGTTCAACCACCCCCTGAACATGGTTAGCCACAAGATCGCGCCTTCGATTGCAACCAATAACTGTATGGTTTGCAAACCAACCGAACTGACACCACTGACAGCACTGACATTGGCCGACATTCTGTACGAGGCGGGCCTGCCGCCTGAGATGTTCCAGGTCGTCACCGGCTGGCCAAAGGACATTGGCGACGAAATGGTCACCAATGACAATATCGACATCATCACTTTCACCGGCGGCGTCTCTGTAGGCAAGCTCATCGCCTCAAAGGCAGGCTACAAGCGACAAGCGCTTGAGTTGGGCGGGAATGATCCCTTGATTGTGCTGAATGACCTGGATGACGCCGATCTGGAGCGCGCTGCGACAATTGCAGTTGCTGGCGCCACGGGGAACTCGGGTCAGCGCTGCACCGCCATCAAGAGAATCCTGGTTCAAGCCAGCGTAGCGGATCGTTTTGTTCCCATGGTGCTGGAGAAAGCCAAAGCCATCCGGTTCGGCGATCCTCAGGACCCCGAGACCGAGTTGGGCTGTGTCATCCATGCCGAGGCCGCAGAGCTGTTTGAGAACCGCGTGCTAAAAGCAGCAGAGCAGAGGGCGGACATCCTGTACCATCCGGGTCGGCAGGGCGCATTGCTGCCGCCGATCGTTGTCGACAATGTGCCCCATGGCAGCGAGTTGGTCATGGAAGAGACTTTTGGCCCTGTCATTCCTATCGTGCGTGTGCCGGATGACGACGCGGAGGTTATGCAAATATCAAATAGCACCGCGTTTGGCCTGTCGTCGGGTGTGTGCACCAACGATCTGAACCGGGCTATCGCCTATATTAATGGGTTGGACGTGGGCACCTGTAACATTTGGGAACAGCCCGGCTATCGGATCGAAATGTCACCTTTCGGAGGGATCAAGGACAGCGGCAATGGCGTCAAGGAAGGCGTGATCGAAGCGATGAAATTCTTCACCAACGTCAAAACCTATTCACTTCCATGGCCTCAATAGGTCGTTCTCATTTGATACCCTTGATGGAACGTCATGCGCACAAACGTGACGGGTTTGTTTTGGAACCATGTTGTGCGTTCGAGCTGGAAGAGTGGTGTACCTGTCGGAACGGATAGGAACTCTTGCAGAGGGCCGGTTGCTGGGACGGCCGAGAAAGCGATTTCCGCGTTTGAGAACGGGACTTCGGCCAGCAGCCATTCGTTAGGGCCGGTGGTCAGAAAGTCTTCGTTCGTCACATGTGGCACTGCATCGACATTGATCCAGCGTTCTTCGAACTGGAAAGGTCGGTTGTCGGCCTGGTGCATGCAAGTCAGATGTACGATCTTTGCGGCCTCTGGCAGGCCGAGCTTGGCCTGCAGCCATGCAGGGCAGTCGATCACGGTGCGGCTGACGAGGGCATAGCGGTACTGGGCATTCATCTCTTCGATGGTTTTGCGGACCACGGTGATGGGCAGTTTGGCCTGTTTGACCGGTGTGGTTACAACACGGGTGCCCCCTTTGCGTTTGCGGGTGACAATGCCCTGATCGGCCAGTTCGCGCAGGGCGCGGTTGACAGTGGCGCGGGCGCATCCAAACTCTGCGGCCAATTCGATTTCCGTGGGCAGCAGGCTGCCCTGCGGCCAAACGCGGGTCTGAATGCGGTTGAGCACTTCGTCGCGGATGTCCTGGAAACCGACATTCTTTTGTTCAGACACGCTCTGCCCCTGTATTTTTGACGCTCATAATCATATTATGTCCAGAATAATAGGGATATGCAAAGAAATTGATCCGACTGATGATGAGAGTGGACGCGTGCAAAGCCACCCGCTGGGCCAATGGCGGCGGTGTGACCCGGGAACTGGCGGCCAAACGGGTCGGGGGTCAGGTCGCTTGGCGCATCAGCGTGGCCGAGATCGAAAGGGAAGGGCCCTTCTCGCTCTTTCCGGGGCTGGCGCGGGTGCACACGATCATCGAAGGGGCCGGGCTGGCCTTGCATGGCGCGGATGAGGTGCTCGGCGCACGTCCGTTTGAACCTCTTCGGTTTGACGGGGCGCTGGCCGTGACAGCGCGGCTGCTGGACGGACCATGCCGAGCGTTCAACGTGATTTATGACCCGCAGATCGTCTCAGTCACTGTGGATGTTCATTCAGGTAAGCAGGCATTCTATGTTGCGGAAGATGAATTTGTCTTTGTTGTGTCGGGGACAGTCTCGACGGACAGCACGCGGCTGGTGGCGGGGGACGCGACTAGGACGGCTGGCGCCGCGATGTTCGCTCCGGCCCCTGACTCCAAAGTGCTGCATGTCCGCTTTGCGGAAGTTCCCGCTTAAAGATCCGACAGAAGCCCGGTCATCAAAGTCCGGTAATTGGACGTGATCCGTTCGCGATCCACATGACGGCCGTTTTGCACCTGATGGCGGCCTGCAGACCACAGGTCAGTGACAACATGGTCTTTGGCAGCAAAAACGAGACCATCCAGCAGCTGGTCCGACCTCAGCGCGCAAAGCGCCGGGTCCTGACTGTTGATGGCGACGAGATCGGCCAGTTTGCCTTGGGCGATCTCTCCGGCGTCGCGGCCCAGAGCCTGCGCACCGCCCAAGGCCGCGCCCGTGTACAAGGTCTGTCCGACCGAGCCTTCACCGACAACCATCACATTGCGGGACAGATCGCGCAGGCGTTGGGAATACTCCAGCGTGCGCAGTTCTTCGGTCAGGGAAATCAGCACGTTCGAATCCGAACCTACACCAAAGGCTCCGCCCGCGCTCAGGTAAGTCGGGCCGTTGAATGGTCCATCGCCCAGATTGGCCTCGGTCACAGGGCACAAGCCCGCGACGGCACCGGTGGCGGCCATGGCGCGGGTCTCCTCCTCGGTCATGTGGGTGGCGTGGATCAGGCACCATTTGGTGTCGACTGCCGCATTGTCCAGCAGCCACTTGACCGGACGCGCGCCCAGACCAGCCTGAATCTCGGCCACTTCTTTGGGTTGTTCTGCGATATGGATATGGATCGGACCATCGTCCTGTGCGGCCACAACTCTTGCCAAATCGGCGGGTGAGATGGCGCGCAGGGAATGCGGCGCGATGCCGACGCGGCAGTCGTTTGGCAAGGCACCAAGCGCGCCGCGCGCCTGTTCGACCAACGCGCAGAAGCGGTCCACATCATTGCCGAACCGGGCTTGCCCGGCCTCAAGGGGTTTTTCCCCGACGCCTGAATAAGAATAGAGCACCGGCAGATGGGTCAGGCCGATCCCGGTCTCGGCTGCGGCTTCCATGATCCGGTCTGAAAGCTCGGCGAGGCGATCATAGGGCTGCCCGTCCGGCTGATGGTGGAGGTAGTGGAACTCTCCGACCGAGGCATATCCGGCCTCCTGCATCTCAAGATAGACCAGCGCAGCAATGGCCTGCACCTGTTCGGGGCTGAGATGGGCGGTGAAGCGATACATCAATTCCCGCCAGGTCCAGAAGCTGTCTCGTCCGGCCATGCGGTACTCGGTCATGCCTGCCATGGCGCGCTGGAAGGCATGGCTGTGGAGGTTGGCCAGCGCAGGCAGCAGAGTGTCGACCTGCGTGTCGCTTGGTTGCGCCATCGCACTCGGCGTCAGACGCCCGATCAGCCCGCCTTCAATCTCAAG
Source organism: Ruegeria sp. CDSA021 (assembly GCF_059612325.1). Classification (NCBI taxonomy): domain Bacteria; kingdom Pseudomonadati; phylum Pseudomonadota; class Alphaproteobacteria; order Rhodobacterales; family Roseobacteraceae; genus Ruegeria; species Ruegeria sp. CDSA021. The sequence goes on along the minus strand of NZ_JBXWQJ010000004.1, from coordinate 91,686 downwards.
CCGCAGATTCTCGGCCCAGCCAGTCGCCAATAGGGCGCGGTTCGCAAAAATGGTCGTCACGCTATTCTCCAATTTTATGAATAGACATAATACACAAAGCCATGTACGAGAAAAGAGAGAATTGCGGGAATGAGGGATTCGAATGCAAGTTCGCGATCAGCTGTTCACCGATCTGCATGCCGCCACCATGACCGGTGAAGGCGCATATGGATTGATCGAGGATGCGGCGATTGCCGTACAGGGTGCGCGGATCGTCTGGGTTGGGTGTCAGTCTGACGTTCCAGACGCATATGCGGCGTTGCCGCGCACGTCTTGCGAAGGTCGTCTGGTGACGCCTGCGCTGATTGACTGCCACACCCATGTTGTGCATGGCGGTCACCGCGCCGTAGAATTCGAGATGCGCCTGAACGGAGCCAGCTATGAAGAGGTTGCAAGAGCAGGCGGCGGGATCATCTCGACGGTGAAGGCCACACGAGAGGCTGAAGTTGACGATCTGATTGCACAGGCGCTGCCCCGTGTGGATGCAATGCTGGCCGAAGGTGTCTCGGTGATCGAGGTCAAATCGGGATACGGGTTGGATCGTGAAACTGAGCTGAACATGCTGCGCGCCGCTCGGGCCTTGGCCGATCATCGCCCGGTGCGGGTTGTGACCAGTTTTCTGGGCGCCCATGCGGTTCCGGTCGAGTACAAAGACCGGCCCGAAGCTTACATCGCCGAGGTCTGTATCCCAACCCTGCGCGCGGCGCACCGGGAAGGTTTGGTGGATGCGGTTGATGCGTTTTGCGAAGGGATCGCGTTCCTGCCGGACCAGCTGGTGCCGCTGTTTGACGTGGCGAAAGAGCTTGGCTTGCCGATCAAATGCCATGCCGAGCAGTTGTCCAATCTGGGGGGGGCAAAACTTGCCGCCTCTTATGGCGCTCTTTCGGCGGATCACATCGAATACCTCGATGAAGATGGCGTGAAGGCTATGGCCGAGGCTGGCACCGTGGGCGTGATCCTGCCCGGAGCCTTTTATACCCTGCGCGAGACCCAAGCCCCGCCTATTGATTTGCTGCGTCAGCATAAGGTGCCGATGGCGCTGGCCACCGATTGCAACCCGGGGTCGGCCCCTGTGACCTCGCTGCTGCTGACCATGAACATGGGGTGCACCCTGTTCCGCATGACGCCCGAAGAAGCACTGCAGGGCGTAACCATCCATGCGGCCCGCGCATTGGGCTTGACGGATTGTGGCGGCATTATCCCCGGCCTGCGCGTTGATCTGGCTGTCTGGAATGTAACCCATCCGGCCGAGCTGGCCTATCGCATTGGCTTTAACCCGCTTCACACCCGCATTATTGGAGACACAACTTGACCACCCTGACGCTTACTCCAGGTGAAGTCTCTCTGGCACAGCTGGAACAGGTTTACCGCGAAGAATCTCCGGTGCGGCTGGAGCCGGCTTGCCGGTCCGGTATCGAGGCCGCCCATGCGCGCATCGCCGATGCAGCCGCGGGTGAGGCGGCGGTTTACGGGGTCAACACCGGTTTTGGCAAACTGGCCAGCGTCAAGATCGCGGCTGAGGATACCGCGACCCTGCAACGTAACCTGATCCTGTCTCATTGTTGCGGCGTGGGTCCTGCAATTCCGCGCGCGATCGCACGGCTGATGATGGTGCTGAAACTGCTCAGCCTCGGGCGCGGCGCATCCGGCGTACGGATGGAACTGATCGTCCTGCTGGAGGATATGCTGGACAAGGGTGTGACCCCGGTGATCCCGGCGCAGGGCTCTGTCGGGGCTTCAGGGGATCTGGCACCGCTGTCGCATATGGCCGCTGTGATGATGGGGGCCGGTGAAGCCGAGTTCGGCGGTACTGTAATACCCGGCGATCAGGCCTTGGCGGCGGCAGGTCTGACGCCCATCGAGCTGGGCCCCAAGGAAGGTCTGGCGCTGATCAACGGCACCCAGTTCTCGACGGCATTTGCGCTGGCGGGTCTGTTCGGAGCATGGCAGGCCGCGCAGAGTGCGCTGGTCACATCAGCACTGACCACAGATGCCATCATGGGCTCGACTGCGCCATTGCAGCCGGAAATCCATACGCTGCGCGGCCATCGCGGTCAAATCGAGGCAGGGTCCACCATGCGTGCCATTCTGGCCGGCTCGGTGATCCGTGAAAGCCATCGCGAAGGCGATACCAGGGTGCAGGATCCCTATTGCATTCGCTGCCAGCCGCAGGTTGTTGGTGCCGCGATGGATGTGCTTCGGCAGGCGGCTACGACCCTCGAGATCGAAGCCAATGCCGCCACCGACAACCCGCTTGTTCTGCCCGAGGCCGGGCTGATCGTCTCGGGCGGCAACTTCCATGCGGAACCGGTGGGCTTTGCCGCCGACATGATTGCACTGGCGCTGGCCGAGATCGGGGCAATTGCCCAACGCCGCATTGCTCTGATCGTTGACCCGGCGCTCAGTTTTGATCTGCCACCCTTCCTGACGCCCAATCCCGGGCTGAACTCGGGGCTGATGATTGCCGAAGTTACAACGGCAGCACTGATGAGCGAGAACAAGCACCTGGCCAATCCCTGCGTGACGGATAGCACACCCACATCGGCTAATCAGGAAGACCATGTCAGCATGGCTGCACATGGCGCACGTCGATTGGGGCAGATGGTCACAAATCTGGAGCGCATTCTGGGTGTCGAGCTGCTCTGTGCCACGCAAGGGGTCGAATTCCGCGCGCCGCTGCCCACCAGCGAGGTCTTGCAGGGCGTGATGGCGCGGCTGCGCGTAGTGGTACCGCCCCTGGGTGATGACCGCTATACCGCGCCGGACATCGAAGCAGCGTCAGCCCTGATCGCCAACGGCGAGATTGCCCATGGCACGGGCGTCGACATGCCGGAGCTTGGCGCGTGACTGATGCGGTTGAGATCACCCGCGGAGACAGTCCCATCGTCCTGGGCCTGCCGCATACCGGCACCTATGTGCCGCCCAAGATCGCGTCCCAGTTGAATGACCGGGGCCGGGGACTGGATGACACCGATTGGCACATCCACACACTCTATAACGGGTTGCTGCCCGGTGCCACCACGGTTCGGGCCACTTTCCACCGCTATGTGATCGACGCCAACCGCGACCCGTCCGGCGTGTCGCTTTATCCCGGCCAGAACACCACGACGCTGGTGCCGCTGACGGATTTTGACGGACAGGATATCTGGGCACAGCTCCCGTCCGTGGGCGAAATTAACGCACGGCGCGCAGCTTTCCACGTGCCTTACCACGCCGCTCTTTCGGCTGAACTGACGCGCGTGAAGACGCTGCATGGGTTTGCTATTCTGTATGACTGCCACTCGATCCGCAGCCACATCCCGTTCCTGTTCGACGGGGTGCTGCCAGACTTCAACATTGGCACCAATCTTGGCGCAACCTGTGACGCGCGGGTCGAGAAAGCTGTCCTGGGCATTTGTGATGCAGCGGCGGGCTACAGCACCGTACTCAATGGCCGCTTCAAGGGCGGCTGGACTACACGCCATTATGGCCGTCCGGCTGACGGCCTTCATGCAATCCAGATGGAACTGGCACAATCCACCTATCTGAGCGCCGAGACCGCACCCTGGACCTTTGATACAGGCAAGGCCGATCGTCTGCGCTCTTATCTCAAAGCCATACTCAACAGCCTGGCCGCGCTGGCCCCTCAGCTCACCGGAGGACCCCGATGACCGACCCCCGCAAGAACACCCGTGACATCTATCCGCCCACAGGACCGGAGTTGAACGCCAAAAGCTGGATGACCGAAGCGCCGCTGCGGATGCTGATGAACAACCTGCACCCCGACGTAGCCGAAAACCCGCATGAGCTGGTGGTCTATGGCGGCATCGGGCGCGCTGCGCGGACGTGGAACGATTTCGACACCATTGTCGCCAGCCTCAAGGATCTGGAAGAGGATGAAACGCTGGTTGTGCAGTCCGGCAAGCCGGTGGCCATCGTCCGTACCCATACGGATGCGCCGCGTGTGCTGATCGCCAACTCAAACCTCGTACCGCATTGGGCCAATTGGGATCACTTTAACGAACTCGATAAGAAGGGTCTGATGATGTACGGCCAGATGACCGCTGGCTCGTGGATCTATATTGGCACGCAGGGCATTGTGCAGGGAACCTATGAGACCTTTGCCGAGGCCGGGCGTCAACACTATGGCGGCGACCTGACCGGTAAATGGATCCTGACCGGCGGCTTGGGCGGCATGGGTGGCGCGCAGCCTTTGGCGGCTGTCTTCGCCGGGGCCTGCTGTCTGGCGGTGGAATGCAACCCCGACAGCATCGATTTTCGCCTGCGTACCAAATACCTGGACGAAAAGGCCGAGACACTGGACGAAGCGCTTGAGATGATCGACCGTTGGACCAAGGCGGGCGAAGCCAAATCGGTCGGCCTGCTGGGCAATGCGGCCGAAATCTTCCCTGAGGTCTACCGGCGGATGCAAGCGGGCGGGATGCGCCCCGACATCGTTACCGACCAAACCAGCGCCCATGATCCGGTCAACGGGTATTTGCCGCTGGGCTGGACCATGGCGCAGTGGAAGGACAAGCGGGAAAGCAATCCTAAAGCGGTCGAAAAGGCGGCCCGCGCCTCAATGAAGCAACACGTGGCCGCGATGGTCGACTTTTGGAACGCCGATGTTCCAACGCTGGATTACGGCAATAACATCCGTCAGGTGGCTCAGGATGAGGGGCTGGGAAACGCTTTCGCTTTCCCCGGCTTCGTACCTGCCTATATCCGTCCTCTGTTCTGCCGTGGCATCGGCCCGTTCCGCTGGTGTGCGCTGTCGGGTGACCCCGAGGATATCTACAAGACGGACGCCAAGATGAAGGAACTGTTCCCCGAGAACACCCATCTGCACAATTGGCTGGATATGGCGCGGGAGCGTATCGCCTTCCAAGGCCTGCCCGCCCGCATCTGCTGGATCGGATTGGGTGACCGTCACCGAGCTGGTCTGGCTTTTAACGAAATGGTCCGCAACGGTGAGCTGAAAGCGCCCGTAGTCATCGGCCGAGACCACTTGGACAGCGGTTCCGTCGCTTCGCCAAACCGTGAAACCGAGGCGATGCAAGACGGCTCTGACGCTGTCAGCGATTGGCCCTTGTTGAACGCTCTGGTCAATACCGCCTCCGGTGCAACATGGGTTTCGCTGCATCATGGCGGCGGCGTTGGCATGGGCTTCTCTCAGCATGCAGGTGTTGTCATTTGCGCCGACGGCACTGACGAAGCGGCCAAGCGGCTGGAGCGGGTTCTCTGGAACGACCCGGCCTCGGGGGTGTGGCGTCACGCGGATGCCGGGTATGAGGATGCCAAGGCCTGTGCACGCGAGCATGGGCTGCGTCTGCCGGGTATTCTGGGCTGATTTGCTCATTCATCTTTGAATTTGTCGGCGTGGCTTAGCGCTAACGTTGAAATTTCCGGTTTCGAACCGGGTGTCTTTCGGCTAGGGCTAAGCCGTTAAGCAGCCCGCAAGGCTAACGACAACTGACAAAGGTGGCTCGCCCGTTGCTCGATATTACACATGTCCGCTCGGTTCTTTCGGACGTCTACGACCTCACCCCATCGGCCACGCTGGCCAATGAGATGAAAGACACGTTTGCCCGCATGGATCGTGTGATCAGCCCCCCGGATTGGGCGATCTACGCGCCCTATGTGCGGGCCATCAACGCGCTCAAGAAAGAGCGTAACGCCGTGATCCTTGGGCACAATTACATGACGCCCGAAATCTATCACGGTGTGTCCGATTTCGTTGGAGACAGTCTGCAACTGGCGATTAAGGCCAGTGAAGTCGAAGAGGATGTGATCGTCCAGGCCGGTGTGCATTTCATGGCTGAGACATCGAAGATCCTGAGCCCGCAAAAGACTGTTTTGATGCCGGATATGGAGGCGGGCTGTTCGCTGGCAGAATCGATCACTGCGGACGGGATTGATGAGATGCGCGCCAAATATCCCGGCGCGCCGGTTGTCACATATGTCAATACAACCGCCGAGGTCAAAGCAGCATCGGATATTTGCTGCACGTCGTCGAACGCGCTTCAGATCGTGAACGCGATGGAAAGCGACACGGTTATCATGACGCCGGATCAGTATCTTGCCCAAAACGTCGCAAACCAAAGCAACAAGAACGTGGTTTTTTGGCCCGGGTCCTGCATCGTGCACGAGCAATATACGGCTCAGGATTTGCGCGATTTCCGTGAATGGAACCCCGGCACGCGGTTGATTGCCCACCCCGAATGTCCACCGGATGTTGTGGCCGAGGCAGATTATTCCGGTTCGACCAGCGGCATCATCAACTATGTGCATAACGAGAAGCCTGAAAAGGCGATGCTGATTACCGAGTGTTCGATGGCGTCGAACATTGCGGATGAGCTGCCCGAGGTCGATTTCGTGGGCCCCTGCAACATGTGCCCGTACATGAAGAAGATCACGCTGGAAAAGATCCTCTACGCTCTGCACACGATGGATGGTCAGGTCGAGGTTGCAGAAGACGTGGCGAAAAAGGCACGTAAATCCGTTCAGGCCATGATCGATCTGTCCCGCAAGCTTGGCATCTGACCTGAAATGACGGACATCACCACGGATCGGGTCATTATCGTTGGGGCCGGAATCGGTGCGCTTTACGCAGCGCTGAAACTGGCGCCGCGGCCTGTGGTGGTGATCTCGCCCGACCCGTTGGGGGAAGGCGCAAGTTCGGTTTGGGCGCAGGGCGGGGTTGCAGCGGCGATGGACCTGGCCGATAGTCCTGAAAGCCATGCTTTGGACACGGTCAATGCAGGGGCAGGCACCGTCGAGCCTGATGTGGCAGACTTGGTCACCCGCGAAGCGCGCGAATACATCCTTGACCTGACCGAGATCGGCACGCCGTTCGACCGTACCGAAGATGGCGGTTACGTTCTTTCGCGGGAGGCCGCACACAGTTTCGCCCGTGTCGTCCGTGTAAAAGGGGATCAGGCAGGCAGCGAGATCATGGCTGCCCTGATCGAGCGCGTGCGTGAGACGCCTTCGGTTCAGGTATTAGAAGGCGTCCTTGCCGTGGCTTTGGGCATGGACGAGGGCATTGTGTCAGGGGTTGTGCTGCAAGACGCAACACAGACCGGCACTGCGCACGTTACATTACGTGGACCAGCGGTGTTGCTGGCGGGCGGCGGCTCTGGCGGGCTATACGCGCTGACGACCAACCCAGAGCGAATCCGGGGGCAAGTCATTGGCATGGCTGCACGCGCCGGGGCGCTGATTGCTGACGCTGAATTCGTTCAGTTCCATCCAACAGCTATGGACGTGGGCGAGGACCCGGCGCCCTTGGCCACCGAAGCGCTGCGTGGGGAAGGGGCGTTTCTGGTCAACAAGCGAGGCGAACGGTTCATGCAGGCCATTCATCCAGACGCCGAACTGGCCCCGCGAGATGTTGTTGCGCGCGCGATCTTTGACGAAGTGCAGGCGGGCAATCGACCCATACTGGACACACGCGACGCTTTGGGTACACGGATCCATGAGCTGTTTCCTGCGGTCGCAGCCTCTTGCGCGCGCAACGGCATTGACCCGGCCAACGACCCGATCCCAGTCGCCCCGGCGGCCCATTATCACATGGGCGGGATCGCCACGGATACGGATGGTCGGGCGACTCTGGACGGGTTGTGGGTCTGTGGTGAGGCGTCTTCCACGGGTCTGCACGGGGCCAACCGTCTGGCATCGAATGGGCTGCTCGAAGCATTGGTCTTTGCCCGCATCTGTGCCGAAAGCATAGCAGAGTCGCTGCCTGCAGGTACAAATGTCAGCGAGGTAGACTTGCGGTTTGCTCCGGGCAACGCACCCGATACGGCGCAAGCGATTCAGGAGTTGCGCAATTCCATGACACGCGATGTCGGCGTCGTCCGCGAGCGTTCTGGGCTGAGCCGTGCATTGCAAACCATTGCCGAGTTGGAGGCCCGCCACGGCAATTGCCCCACGTTCAGAAACATGTGCGCGACCGCAACGCTGATTGCCGCCGCTGCCTTGCAGCGCGAAGAAAGCCGCGGAGCGCATGAACGCTCTGACTTCCCGGAAACCGGTGATGGACCCGGCGAACGGTCCAAGATGTATCTCTCTGAGGCCCTGAGCATTCGGGCCGAAGCCTGCAAGGAACTGACATGACTTTTGCAACCCTGCCAGATCTGATCCTTGAACCTGTGATCCGCGCGGCGCTGATGGAGGATTTAGGAAGTTACGGTGATGTTACCACCCGGACAGTGATCCCGCAGGACACCACGTATACGGCCCGGCTGAACTCGCGCGAAGATGCTGTTGTGTCCGGGATGCAGGTCGCCGAAATCGCATTCCGACTTGTGGACCCTACGCTTGAGGTCGAGGTGCTGGTCAAAGACGGCGCACGCTGCTGCCGGAGTGATACGCTGATGACAATCAAGGGATCTGCCGCCTCGATCCTGTCGGGTGAGCGGGTCGCGTTGAACTTTGCCGGTCGCCTGACTGGTATTGCAACGATGACTGCGGCATTTAATGAGCAGACCAAAGGCACAAGAGCCCGAGTAACCTGCACACGCAAGACCACGCCTGGCCTGCGTATCGTAGAAAAGCAGGCCGTTTTGCATGGCGGTGGGTTCAATCACCGCTATTCCCTGTCCGACGCGATCCTGATCAAGGACAATCACATCGCTGCAGCGGGTGGGGTTCCTCAGGTATTGGAGGCCGCAAAGGCCCAGGCCAGCCACATGATGGCGGTCGAGATTGAAGTCGACCGTCTGGACCAGTTGGCCGAGGTGCTCAAGGTTGGCGGTGCCTCTGTCGTGTTGCTGGACAATATGAACAACGAAATGCTGCGCGAAGCTGTCGCAATGGTGGATGGTCAGATGAAAACCGAAGCCAGCGGCAACGTGACCTTAGAGCGCGTAGCGTCCATCGCTGAAACCGGCGTGGATTATATTTCGTCCGGTGCGCTGACGCATTCGGCGCGTACTGTTGATCTGGGTCTCGACTTCTAAGGGCGCGGCATTTCCGCTTGAATTGGGATCGTTTGCGCCAACACGCTTGCGCAATTCAATTTTATTGATAATAAATCTGCCGCAACGCAAGCTGCAGGAAGTTTTATAGATAAAATGATCATCCCTCATTCCGGCTGGACCCGAAAGTCTGCGCAAGCTGTTCATGATCTTCCCTTGATGGATCTTCTGTTTCGGGCACAAACCGTGCACCGCGAAAACTTTGACCCCAATAAGGTCCAGACATCGAAACTCCTTTCGATCAAGACCGGTGGTTGTGCCGAGGACTGCGCCTATTGCTCGCAATCGGCCCGCAACGGATCAACACTTCCGGCGTCGAAACTGATCGAGGTTCAGCGCGTTCTGGCTGAGGCCAAGAAGGCCAAGGATGGCGGCGCAACCCGGTTTTGCATGGGGGCCGCATGGCGAGAGCCCAAATCGCGCGACATGCCTGCTCTGGTTGCCATGGTCGAAGGCGTCAAAGCGATGGGCATGGAATCCTGCATGACCCTGGGCATGCTGGACGACACTCAGGTCGTCCAACTGCGCGACGCCGGGCTGGACTATTACAACCACAATATCGATACCTCAGAGCGTTATTATTCCGAAGTGATCACCACCCGTACATTCTCGGATCGGATCGACACAATGAACCGGGTGCAGGAAGCAGGTATAAAGGTGTGCTCGGGTGGTATCCTGGGGATGGGTGAACATACCGGCGACCGTATCGACATGTTGCTGACCCTGGTGAACATGACCCCGCCGCCGGATTCTGTGCCGATCAACATGCTGATGCCGCAGGCGGACACACCACTGGCCAAAGCAGAACCGATCGATCCCATCGACTTTGTGCGGATCATTGCAACCGCCCGTATTCTGATGCCCAAATCCTATGTTCGCCTGTCTGCCGGACGCAGCGACATGAGCGACGAGATGCAGGCAATGTGCTTCTTCGCTGGTGCGAACTCGATCTTTGTCGGTGAAACGCTTCTGACGGCAGAAAACCCCGAAGAAGACACCGACTCGATCCTGTTTGCCAAGCTCGGGCTTCAGGCTGAAACGGCTGAAGAACATAATCGCACGGAAGCTGCCGAATGAAAGCAGTCGATCGGCTGAACTCCATGCTTGATGCGCTTGAAACCCGGCACCGTCGCCGGGCTTTGATCCCTGCGCGCGGGCTGGATTTTGCGTCGAACGATTATCTGGGTTTGGCCGGATCAAAACTGTTGCAAGATGCAGCACAGGCCGCCTTGGCGCGCGGTGTGCCGGTTGGTTCGGGCGGCTCGCGCTTGCTGCGCGGCAATCACCCCGAGCATGAGGCACTGGAACAGGAAGCCGCCGCATTCTTCGGGTCTGAAGCCGCGCTTTTCATGGGTGGAGGGTTCCAGGCCAATCAGTCGATCTTTTCAACCCTGCCTGCCGCCGGAGATCTGGTGCTCTATGACGCACTGGTCCATGCCAGCGCCCATGAAGGGATGCGTTCCAGCCGCGCGGATCTGCGCGCCTTCCGCCACAATGACGTTGAAGATGCGCGCAAGGTTTTGGCCGAGTGGCGGGCAACGGGTGGGGCGGGCCAAATCTGGATTGCAGTGGAAAGCGTCTATTCCATGGAAGGCGATCTTGCGCCGCTAGAGGACCTTGCGTCCTTGGCGCGCGACTCTGACGCCGTTCTGGTCGTGGACGAGGCGCACGCCACAGGCGTTTTTGGCGCAAGCGGCAAGGGTCTGGCGCATGATCTGAACACGGATGTTCTGACCCTGCACACATGCGGTAAGGGTCTGGGCGTTTCGGGCGGTTTGATCTGTGGTTCGCGTGTGATGATCGATACGCTGATCAACCGAGCGCGGCCCTTTATCTTCGCAACCGCGCCATCACCCTTGAACGCCGCTCTGGTGCGGGCAGCTCTGCGGGAATTGGCGGCCAACACTCAATTGGTCGCTGCTGCGCATGAACGTCTGTATCATGCTCATCACGTGGCCCGGCAAACAGGACTGCCGGATTCGACCCTGAGCAGCCAAATCATCCCTGTCATTTTGGGGGACGAAGCCCGAACGATGGCGATGGCCTCTGCTTTGCAGCAGCAGGGATTTGACATCCGGGGCATTCGACCGCCCACCGTTCCCAAGGGAACATCCCGCCTGCGCGTCTCAATCACCGGGAATGTCAGCCTTCAGGACATTTCGGCCTTGTTTGCAACCATCGCCAGCCATCAATCGGAGGCCGCATGAGCGCGCTTATCGTTGTCGGAACGGACACGGGCGTCGGAAAAACCGTTTTTTCCGCTGGCCTGACCGCAGCTTTGAATGCCCGGTATTGGAAGCCCGTTCAGTCGGGTCTGGAGGATGCGACAGACACCGAAACCGTCCGTATCTTGTCCGGTGCGGACGTTTTGCCCGAGGCGTATCGCCTGAACATGCCTGCCTCACCCCATCTGTCTGCGGAAGACATGGGCGTTGAAATTGATCTGTCGCGACTTGTTTTGCCCCAAGTTGACGGGCCGCTGGTCGTTGAGGGGGCAGGGGGCCTGATGGTGCCGCTGAACCGCCAAAGCTATTACCTGGACCTAATCGCCCAATGGCAGGCCCCGGTTGTACTGGTCGCTCGCACGGCGCTTGGAACGATCAACCACACCACATTGTCTCTGATGGCCCTGCGCGGCGCGGGATGTGAGGTCGTGGGTGTTGCCTTTGTCGGTGAGCCAGAGCCGGATGTCGAGCAAACCATCGTTGAGATGAGCAATACCCGTCACCTTGGACGGCTTCCTGTTCTAAACGAACTGACACAGCAGACCCTGAAAGATGCCTTTTCAGAAATAGATATGGCCACCATTCGGAGGTTCCTGTGACCCCGCTGGAGTTTGACGCCCGCCACCTGTGGCACCCCTATACCAACGTGGCCAATCCCGGCGCGATGCACCTGATCGACCGGGCCGAAGGCGTCTTTCTGTACCGGGAAGACGGCGCGAAGATGATCGATGCCATGTCCTCATGGTGGTGTGCAATCCATGGCCACAAACATCCCGCAATCACATCCGCGATGCAGGACCAGCTGGAAAAGATGCCTCATGTGATGTTCGGGGGGCTGACACATCACCCGGCCATAAATCTGGGACGCAGGATGGTCGACATGCTGCCCGAAGGTTTGGATCGCATTTTCTACTGCGACAGTGGCTCGGTCTCGGTCGAGGTGTCGATGAAGATGGCGGTGCAGTACCAAATGGCCCATGGCCGCACCGACAAGTTCGAGTTTGCCACCATTCGGGGCGGCTATCACGGCGACACATGGAAGGCGATGAGCGTCTGCGACCCAGTCACGGGTATGCACGGACTGTTCCGTGGGGCCTTGTCGATCCAGCACTTCCTGCCGCGCCCCCAAGTGCGGTTGGGTGACGAATGGCCAGTAGATTCAGGCCAGAACGGGTTGGAGCCGCTGGAACGGCTGCTTGCCGAGAAGGGCGACCAACTTGCGGCCCTGATCCTTGAGCCCGTGGTTCAGGGTACAGGAGGTATGTATTTCTATCACCCTCAATGGCTGCGCGCGGCGCGAGCGTTGTGTGATGCGCATAATGTGCTGATCATTTTCGACGAAATCGCCACCGGGTTTGGTCGAACTGGCAAGCTGTTTGCAATCGATCATGCTGACGTCACGCCAGATATTCTGTGTTTGGGTAAGGCTCTGACCGGGGGGCACATCTCGTTCGCTGCAACCGTAACCAGCGAGCAGGTGGCTAATGGCATCGGCAACAGCGAGGCGGGCGTGTTCATGCACGGCCCGACTTATATGGCCAACCCTCTGGCCTGCGTCGCGGGTTCAGCCAGCCTGAGCTTGCTGGGTGAGGGAAATTGGGAGCGCCAGGTGGCTGCCATTGAAAACCAGATGCGGACAGAGCTGGAGCCAGCCCGCGGTTTGCCCGGCGTGGCGGATGTCCGGGTCCTTGGTGCCATTGGCGTTATTGAAATGAAGGATACTGTTGATCCTTCTGTCGCCCATCGGCTGGCGCCAAAGACCGGAGTGTGGTTGCGCCCCTTTGCACGCAACATTTATTGTATGCCCCCTTACATCATCTCACCTGACGAGCTCAGCCAGGTCACAAGCGCGATGGTCGCGCTGGCCGGGGGGCAGGAATGAGACACAGGTGGCTGGCGCAATCAGACGATGGCAAGCTGACCCTTGTATTTGGGGGTTGGGCGCTGGGTGCTACACCGTTTCATGACCTGACCGGTGGTGGGTCTGTCCTGCTTGTTGATGACTTTACTCAGCTTGATGATCCTTTGCCCGAGCTGGGGCAGTTCGACTGCGTCGACATGCTTGCGTTTTCCTTTGGCGTCGCATCTGCCGCGCATTGGCTGGCCCATACACAGTTTCGCCCCGACCGGCTGGTTGCCGTCAGCGGTACCCTGCATCCGGCGTGCCCGGACCGGGGCATTGCACCCGATACGATTCGGAGCACGGCGGATCAGCTGACGACCTCCAGCTTTGCCAAGTTCTGCAGCCGCGCGGGGTTGCCCGTTGAACCACCAGAACTAGACGTCGCAGCGGCGCAAAAAGAGCTTCACGAGGTGATCCAGCGCGGGTCGGCCCCGGACCCGGGCTTTGACTTGGTGTGGATACCCGAGCGTGACCGTATCATTCCAACGAACGCGCAAGAGGCTGCCTGGGCGGCGACCTCGGCCTCGATCAAGCGTGTTGCAGGGCCCCATGTACCCTTCAGGTCAGGGCAAAACTGGGCGGAGTGGGTGTCATGACGGCGCAATTGGCAGATAAGGTCCAGCGCAGCTTTAGCAGAAGCTTTGACACCTATCACGACACAGCCAGCCAGCAGGCGTGGGTTGCCGATAAACTGGTTTCTGAACTGCGCCGTGCGGGTGCACCGGGCCAGTTTCACACAACGTTTGAAATGGGGTGTGGCACAGGGCATCTCACCCGAATGCTGCGGCAAAATTTCGACCTGCCCGACCTCATTCTGAACGACATCGCACCGCAAGCTCAAGCAACGGCAGATGTCGAAGCCGTCGCATTTATCGCAGGCGATGTGCGCATGGTCCAATGGCCCGATCAGATCGATCTGATCGCTTCAGCCTCGATGATCCAATGGATGGAAGACCCGATCGGTTTGTTGCAGCAAGCGATCGATGCGCTGGCCCCGGGTGGTTGGCTGGCCATATCAGGATTTGGGCCCCAGCAATACAAAGAACTGATAAGCATCGGATCAACAGCTCACGCGCCGGGCCTTTGCGGGGCAGACAATCTTGTCGCGGCCATTGAAGGGTCAATGCGGGTTCTGGCCGCTGGGGAACGCATCCGGCCATCTTATTTCAGAACGCCGAGGGACGTTTTGAAATACCTGCGCAGAACCGGTGTGAACGGGCGCGCGCAGGGGGCATGGACCAAGTCGACTCTGGCCCGGTTCGAAGAAGACTATGTGCATAACTTTGGAACAGCCAACGGGGTGTCTTTAACCTATCACCCAGTTTGGATCATTGCCCAAAAACAATAAGCGCCTATTCGGCGACGACGAGATCGATTTCGTTTGCCAACAGCATCTGGCGAATATCTTCTGACGGTTGGGTGTCCGTGAAGAACAGATTGATCTGTCTGGCTGAGTCCAGAGTGACCGGTGCCCGCTTACCCAGCTTTTCCCCGTCAGCTACCACGATGCGAACCTGCGCGTTCTGAGCAGCGATATGCGCCAGATTGGCTTCTTGCAGGTCATGCAGCATAAAGCCGGACTCGGCATTGACTGCCCCAACCGACAGAACTGCGAACCGGACGTTCAGGCGTTTGATAAGGTCTTGCGCTTCAACACCAAACGCGCCGCCGTCATGAGAACGCAGCTCACCGCCTGCCATGAACACCCTGTTGTTGTTCCGGGATGCCAAAGTCTGAGCAACAAAAACCGAATTTGTCACTACAAATAATTTGCTATGATCACACAGCGCCTGAGCCACATAGGCAGTGGTCGAACCAACATCCAGAAAGACCGAGTCCCCGTCGCTGATGACTTCGGCCACCGCTTTGGCCAGTTTCTCTTTTGCGTCGACTTTCTTGTCCAGACGGCTTTCCAGTGAAGGCTCCAGGATGTCCTCCAAAAGGTGGACACCCCCATGTACTTTTCGAACAATACCGCGCTCTTCTAGATTGCGCACATTGCGCCGAATGGTTTCAAGGGTCACGCCCAACTCATTCGCCAGAACGCTCACGCGACAGGATCCACCCGCGCGAAACAGCGCACGCAGGATCTCTTCTTCTCGTTGGTTGGTGGTCTTAAGGTTCATGTTTTCCGCTCTGACAAACCCGTCATACGGGAGGCTCAGAGATACCACAACGCCCACATAAAGCAACATTCAGCCAAATTTATCCTCGGAGAATGTACTTTTCCTTAAATCGATGTGGCTTTACTTGGTTTTTATTGACACAAAACCCCACAGTGTGATGGTCTGTAGCCAGTACCACCGATTCATCAAAAAAATCACGACAGGGAGAAGGTGTTATGAAATGCAAACTGGGACTAACGGCATTTGCACTTGCAGCTGCCACGTCAGCATGGGCGGTGGAGTCGACTGACCCTATCAAGCTTACGCTGCACGACTGGTCGGGTCAGTTGATCAATACCAAGATCATGGGTTCGATCCTTGAAGAAGCCGGCTACAATGTCGAATACGTGCAGGCCGATTACATCGCCCAATTCGCGGGACTGAAAACGGGTGACCTGCATCTGGCGATGGAAATCTGGGAAACCACCGGGCGGGAAGCCTTGGATGAGGCGACGGCATCTGGAAATGTTGTCAACGTCGGGGAAACCGGCCTGATGGCGATCGAAGAGTGGTGGTATCCCAGCTACATGAAAGAGCGTTGCCCGGGGCTGCCAAACTGGGAAGCTTTGCGCGATTGCGCCGAAGAATTCTCAACCGCTGAAACCGCACCCAACGGGCGTTACGTCGGTGGGCCGGTTACTTGGGGCGGCTTCGATGAAGAGCGTGTCGAAGCCCTGGAACTGGATTTCGAGGTGGTACATGCGGGTACTGACGCGGCCTTGTTTGCCGAGCTTGAGTCAGCTTATCAGCGGCAGGACCCAATTATTCTATGGGTTTACGTCCCACATTGGGCACCGGCCAAATACGATGGCCAATTTGTTGAATTCCCGCCGTTTTCCGCGGAATGCTACAGCGACCCATCCGTCGGCGTGAACCCCAACATGGCTTATGATTGCGGCAAACCACGTGGGCCTATCTGGAAAGCCGCCTGGTCCGGCCTGCAGGAAAAATGGCCCGGTGCCTATGACATCATCGAAGCCTACAACATCAACAATGACGAAATGAGCGCCATGGTCGGCAAGGCCGATCTGGAGGGCGTGGAAATTGACAGTGTTGTCGCAGGGTGGATGGAGACCAACAAAGACCGCTGGTCGGGCTGGATCTCAGAATAACCCACTGGCCAGAGCGGGCCATTTGCTCTCTCGGACCGCTCTGACCCTTTTGCGTTAAATTACCGGACCACACTGATGCCCCCCAAGACAAAACTGGCCTGCCGCAACGTCTGGAAACTTTACGGCGCGAATGCGGATCGGCTGTTGCAAAAAACCTCTGATCCAACTGTCGAAGACCTAAGTAGCGCAGGCGTGATCGGTGCTGTGCGCAACGCCAATATCGAAATTGCCGAAGGTGAGATCTTTGTGATCATGGGCCTTTCCGGTTCCGGAAAATCCACTCTGGTCCGGTGCCTGTCACGGTTGATCGAACCTACCGGAGGCGAGGTTTTGTTCGATGGCAGCGACCTGCTGCGCGCTTCCGAAAAAGAGTTGATCGAAATTCGTCGCCACAAGATGGGCATGGTGTTCCAGCATTTTGCGTTGCTGCCGCATTTGACCGTATTGCAAAACGTTATGTTCCCGCTGACCATTCAGGCCGTACCCAAAGCCGAAGCTGATGCCAAAGCGCGTGAAGTGGTAGAACTGGTTGGGCTGAAAGGTCGCGAGGATTACTATCCCCGTGAACTCTCGGGAGGGCAACAGCAACGTGTGGGCATTGCCCGGTCGCTGGTGACAGAGCCTGACATATGGTTTCTGGACGAACCGTTTTCTGCCCTGGACCCTTTGATCCGGCGAGAGATGCAGGACGAATTCCTGCGTCTTCAGGAGCGACTGCACAAGACCATTGTCTTCATTACGCATGACTTTGAAGAAGCTGTCCGTCTGGCCGACCGCATCGCCATCATGAAGGATGGCGAGGTGATCCAGATCGCCACTCCCGAAGAGCTGGTGATGAACCCGGCTACCGATTACGTCACTGAGTTCACAAAACATATTCCCCGCTCGAAGGTTCTGACCGTCAGCGGCGTCATGTCCCCTGGCGCTGATGGAGAAGGAGAGCCCATCCTTCAGTCCACTCGCGTATCGGACGTAGCCGAACGTATCATCGCCGCTGACGCGCCGATCCCTGTGGTTGATACCGAGGGGCAGCCTGTAGGCGCGATTGACCGCAAAGCCGTTGCGCGTGTGCTGTTTGGGGAAGGGGACACGGCATGATCCGGCTGAACAGAACTCAGGCCATCGCTCTGGCCCTTGTTCTGATCACGATCGTACTTGGGTACTATGGCCGCGATCTGGGCAAGGCGCTGGATGCACGTTGGCTGACCAAGTTCCCTTCGGCCTGGGTTATCCCGTTCAAGACCTATGTCTCCTCGGCGATGAAATGGCTGATCGAGGATGCTGCCATTGGGCCGGTCTCGTTCACGGACCTCACCCGCGCTGTGGCGTGGACGATCGAACAACCTTATAATCTGGTGCTGGCCCTGTTGGCGGATGGGTTTGTCAGCGGTCAGGGCAGCGATGCACAGGTCATCCTGCCTGCAATCAGCTGGATCGTCGTGATCACCGCCGTCGTTGCCTTGGGTCAGTATTGTCGCGATTGGGCGCTGGCCGCGCTGGTCGGGGCCTGTTTCATATATCTGGCGGTTTTCGGGCAATGGGACAGCGCGATGGTGACGCTGGCCTCGGTCCTGATTGCGGTGCCTATTGGCGCGGGCGGAGGGCTGCTGTTGGGCATCCTCGCCTATCGCCATCCGTTGTTCGAGAAAATCATCTCGCCCATTCTGGACCTGATGCAGACGATCCCGATATTTGCCTATCTGGTGCCAATCCTGTTCATGTTCGGCTTTGGCCCGATCTCGGCCCTGGTTGCCACGATCATCTATGCCACGCCGCCCATGGTACGAATTACCACGCTGGCGCTGAAAGGCGTGGATCCCGAGATCCTCGATTTCGGACGCATGGCGGGTACAACTCAGCGTCAGTTGATGTGGCGCGTGCTGGTGCCATCAGCCAGCCATAGCCTGATGGTAGGCGTCAATCAGGTGATCATGCTAACGCTGAACATGGTTATCATCGCCTCGATGATCGGGGCCGGAGGGCTGGGCTTTGATGTCCTCGCCGCGCTGCGCCGTCTGGACATTGGTGCGGGGTTTGAGGCCGGGATCGCCATCGTGGTTCTGGCCATTGCAGTCGACCGGCTGAGCCAGGCCTTTGCCGAACGGATGGGTCAGGTACATCACGACCAACCGGGCTCGTGGGTCGCGCGCCATCGCCGGACGGTTCTGGTACTGATCCTTTTGGTTGTGACATGGGTGCTGGGGCAGTTCTCTCCGCTATTGCTCGAATATCCTGAGAACCAGACCATCACCACGGGCGCGTTCTGGGACAACACGGTCGAGTATCTGAACGTCAATTACTTCGATGTGTTCGAGGCAATCAAAGTTTTCTTCCTCACGTGGTTCATGATCCCGATCAAGACGGTTCTGTTGGGCATTCCGTGGCCTTGGGCCATTGCGATGCTGACCTTGTTGGGTTGGCACGCGGACGGATGGCGACTGGCGCTGCTGTGTGGCGGTATGGCCTCATTGATCCTGGTATCGGGCCTGTGGTCCAAAGCGATGGTCACAGTCTATTTGTGCGGGGCTTCGGTGATCCTTGCCACGCTGATCGGGGTGCCTCTGGGCGTGCTGGCCGCGTTGAACAAGCGCGCCGGAGCAGTCATCAACCTGCTGATCGACACGCTGCAAACACTGCCCAGCTTTGTCTATCTGATCCCTGTGGTGATGCTGTTCCGGGTCGGAGACTTCACCGCCCTGATCGCCATCGTCCTATACGCGCTGGCTCCGGCAGTGCGCTATGCGGCCCACGGAGTGCGATCGGTCAATGAGGAACTGATCGAGGCCGGCCTGGTTTCAGGCTGCACCCGGAGGCAGCTGTTGCGTCATATCCGGCTGCCGATGGCGCTGCCGGAAATCCTGCTGGGTATCAACCAGACCATTATGCTGGCCCTTTCGATGCTGGTGATCACCGCCCTCGTCGGAACCCGTGATCTGGGCCAGGAGGTCTATATCGCCCTAACCAAGGCCGACACGGGCAGAGGGCTGGTGGCCGGTCTGGCCATCGCCTTCATCGCCATCATCGCCGACCGCCTGATCAATGCCAGCGCGCGTCAAGCCCGCATCCGCTTTGGACTGGAGAGCTAACATGAGCCAATCCGATCTGATCAGCCGCATCCGCGACCTGCCGATCTGGCAGGGAGAGATCGAGGCCACGCCTCTGACTGGCGGCATCACCAATGTGAACTACAAGGTCACCGATGGCGGCGCGTCATATGTGGTGCGTGTCGGAGACGACATTCCTCTGCATCAGGTGATGCGATTCAACGAACTGGCCGCGAGCAAAGCTGCTCATGCCGCCGGGTTGTCTCCGGCAGTGGTGCATTCCTCATGCGATATGACGGTTCTGGAGTTTATTGAAAGCCGCACCCTGACAGAGGAGGATGTGCGCCACTCGGACATGCTGCCCCGCGTGTTGGAACTGATGAAGGCGTGCCATACCGAAGTGCCCAAGCACCTGCGCGGCCCGTCGCTTGTGTTCTGGGTGTTCCACGTCATCCGCGACTATGCCGCCACTTTGACCGAACGCGGCAGCACCCATGCGGGCCTGATCCCGGAATTGGTTCAAACAGGCAACACGCTCGAAGCCGAGGCTGGACCCTATGACATAGTGTTCGGCCATAACGACCTGCTCTGCGGCAACTTTCTGGATGATGGCAACCGCCTGTGGCTTATCGATTTTGACTATGCCGGGTTCAATTCACCGCTATTCGATCTGGGTGGGCTGGCCTCGAACAATGGCCTGACACCGGGACAGGAAGATTGGGTGCTTGAGACTTACTTTGAAGCCCCTGTCACCGACGACCTGCGCCATCGCTATACGGCGATGAAATGCGCCTCGCTGCTGCGCGAAACCATGTGGAGCATGGTGTCCGAGATCACCTCGGACATCGATTTCGACTACGCAGCTTACACAGCCGAAAACCTCGCGCGGTTCCGCGCGGCCCTTACCGAATTCAAAAATTCCTGAGGACAGACATGACCGACCTTCCGAAAACAGCCAAAGCCGTCATTATCGGCGGCGGGATTATCGGCTGCTCAACCGCATATCATCTGGCCAAGCTGGGTTGGACCGATACCGTGCTGCTGGAGCGTAAAAAACTGACCTCGGGCACGACCTTCCATGCCGCGGGTTTGGTGGGGCAGTTGCGTTCGAACGCCAATATCACGCAATTGCTGGGTTATTCGGTCGATCTGTATAACAAGATCGAAGAGGAAACGGGACTTGGCACCGGTTGGAAGATGAATGGCGGGTTGCGTCTGGCCTGTAACGAGGAACGCTGGACCGAGGTGAAACGGCAAGCCACAACTGCGCATTCCTTTGGTCTGGACATGCAATTGCTGACGCCGTCCGAGGCGCAGGAGCTGTGGCCGTTGATGGATGTGTCAGACGTGATCGGGGCAGCCTATCTGCCAACGGATGGTCAGGCCAACCCATCGGATATCACGCAGGCGTTGGCCAAAGGCGCGCGCATGGCTGGGGCTCGGATATTCGAGGATACCAAAGTCACCGATATCGAGATCGAAAACGGCAAAATCCGCGCGGTCATCACCGAACATGGCCGGATCGAATGCGAAAAGGTGATCTGTTGCGCCGGTCAGTGGACCCGTACCTTTGCTGGTCGCTATGGCGTGAACGTGCCGCTGGTGCCGATGGAACATCAGTATATGGTCACTGAACCGTTTGACGTGCCCTCCAACCTGCCAACCCTGCGCGACCCGGATCGCCTGACGTATTACAAGGAAGAAGTTGGCGGGCTGGTCATGGGCGGCTATGAACCGAACCCGATTCCATGGGCCACGAAGGGCATTCCGCAGGGCTTCCACTACACGCTTCTGGATAGCAATTTTGACCATTTTGAACAGTTGATGGAACTGGCACTGGGTCGTGTTCCCGCGCTGGAGAATGCAGGTGTGAAAACCCTGACCAATGGGCCAGAGAGCTTTACGCCGGATGGCAACTTCATCATCGGTGAAGCGCCCGAGTTGAGCAATTTCTTTGTCGGCGCGGGCTTCAACGCATTCGGCATCGCCGCTGGTGGCGGTGCGGGCATGGCGCTCGCCGAATGGGTACATAAGGGAGAACCTCCGTTTGACCTGTGGTCCGCCGACATCCGCCGCTTTGGCCGCCCGCATTTCGACACCGATTGGGTGCGCACCCGCACGGTCGAGGCTTATGGCAAGCACTACACGATGGGTTGGCCGTATGAGGAGCATGACTCCGGTCGTCCCTGCCGCAAGTCGCCGCTCTACAATACGCTGAAATCGCAGGGCGCGTGCTTTGGTGAGAAGCTTGGTTGGGAACGCCCGAACTGGTACGCGGATGCTGCGTTGGGAGAGGCGCCCAAGGACGAGTACAGCTTTGGTCGTCAGAACTGGTTCAACGCCGTGGGCCGCGAGCATAAAGCGGCACGTGAAGTGGCCGTGCTGTTCGACCAGACGTCGTTTGCCAAATTTGCGCTGAAAGGTCCGGATGCGCTGGCTGCGATGAACTGGATCTGTGCTAATGACGTGGACAAACCGGTTGGAGCGCTGGTCTATACCCAGATGCTGAACGACAAGGGCGGGATCGAATGTGATCTGACTGTCGGTCGTGTGGCGCATGACGAGTTCTACATCGTCACCGGCACCGGTTTTGCCACCCATGATTTCGACTGGATCAGCCGCAATATTCCCAAGGGTTTGAACTGTCAGTTGTTCGATATCACCTCGTCCAACGCAGTGTTGTCGCTGATGGGGCCAAAAGCGAGGGACATTCTTGCAGCTGTGACACGCGATGACGTGTCCAATGACGGGTTCAATTTCGGTACGATCCGCACCATCGGTATCGCCGGGTGTCCGGTCAAGGCACTGCGCGTGACCTATGTAGGCGAGCTTGGTTGGGAGCTTCACCTGCCGGTCGAATACGCGCAGACCGTCTATTCGGTGCTGATGGAGGCAGGCAAGACACATGGCTTGGTCAACGCAGGTTACCGTGCCATTGAATCGCTTCGGCTTGAGAAAGGTTATCGCGCTTGGGGTTCTGATATCGGGCCGGATCATACGCCCTTCGAAAGCGGGTTGGGTTGGGCCGTGAAGTTGCGCAAGGATGTGGAATTCAAGGGCCGCGCCGCGTCTGAGAAGCAAAAGGCCGAGGGCGTCAAGAAGATGCTGGCCTGTTTCACAGTTGACCCGGACATTGTCTTGCTGGGGCGGGAAACAATCTATCGGAACGGCAAACGCGTTGGTTGGCTGACCTCTGGTGGGTATGGCTATACAATCGGGGAATCCATCGGGTACGGCTATGTCCGCAACCCTGATGGGGTTGATGCGGAATATGTCACTTCGGGAGAGTACGAATTGGACGTCGCCACTCGGCGGGTGCCATGCCAGGCGACGTTGCTGCCGCTTTACGATCCAAAGATGGAGCGCATTAAGATCTGAGACGAAAAAGCTGCTGCGATACCGACGTTCAACGCCGGGGCTTTTCCATGCCATACACGGTGTTTTTCTGCTGGTGGGAAAATGGTTTGATGAAAGTCTTAGAATGAAGCACCGACTGCTTCAAACGGCGGGGTCCAGTCGCTGCGGGCCCGCACCTTTATTGACAAAACCTGTCATCTGTGACCCTGCGGATGACCCCTTTCGAAAGGGCCGAAATGGTCGACACTCATACGTTTAAGGAACACGCCGTTCAGATGGCGAATATCGCATCCACGACCGGGATGCGGTTTTTCCGTGGGTCTCTGGGCGTTGAATTCAAACTGGATGAAAGCCCCGTGACGCAAGCCGACAAAGCGGTGGAAGCTGAGGTTCGGGCCTACCTGAAGCGACATTTCCCCGCGCATGGAATCTTCGGTGAAGAACATGGGAAACAAGCCGGTGATGGCCGGCACATGTGGGTCATCGACCCAATCGACGGAACCAGGTCGTTTCTGTCCGGTCATCCTCTGTTCGGGTTCCTTTTGGCATATCTGGTTGAGGGGCAGCCTCAGTTGGGATTGGTCGGAATGCCTGCTTTGAATGAGGTGTATGTGGGGGGCGTGGGGGAGGCGGCCACACTGAACGGCAAACCCATTCGGGCTTCGCAGCAAAAGCGTTTGGAACAGTCGATCCTCT
Organism: Ruegeria sp. CDSA021; assembly: GCF_059612325.1. Classification (NCBI taxonomy): domain Bacteria; kingdom Pseudomonadati; phylum Pseudomonadota; class Alphaproteobacteria; order Rhodobacterales; family Roseobacteraceae; genus Ruegeria; species Ruegeria sp. CDSA021. The sequence goes on along the minus strand of NZ_JBXWQJ010000004.1, from coordinate 68,185 downwards.
ACGTGAACGAAGGCGACAAGATCCATCGCGATTATCCGGACCTGTTCACCCGCTTGATGCAGGCCGGGCAGACACGTCGGTTTGCATATGACTGTTACCCACACGCGCTGCTGGCTGCGGGGCATGTGGACGCTGTAGTGGATTATGATTTACAACCTTACGACTATTTGGCGGTCGCGCCACTTGTCACAGCAGCCGGTGGCGTGATTACCGATTGGCAGGGCAGAACTTTGACGCTTGAGTCAGATGGCGCGGTCGTATCTGCGGCGACTCCGGAATTACACGCTGACCTTCTGGAGTTGATCAACGGATAGTCTGATGAACAAAGGCCCGGCAACATGTACCGGGCCCTTTCATTATTAGCTATTCAGCTGCAATGGCCTGCTCAGAGCTTGCAGCTTTGGCGATTGGGCTCCATTCCAGATCATCTGTGTAACGCCATGCCAGATCGCCGTTTTCATCCATTGCGATCAGGTGAAGCCAACGGTTGTCAAACAGCGCTTTTACATTTGCGTGGCGCTTCAGAATATCGTTCATGGCCTCACGCGGGGCTTCGATGACAACCGACAGTCGCAGAGGGTCATGCTGGAAAGTTTCACCATCATGAACCGATTGCCAGGGCAGCCCAGGGCGCAAAGCGCCTCCGTTCCCCTCGACAACGCCGATCCCGCCGACCACGTTGTGAAGCAGTTTGTTGCCACCTCCGAACAGCCCCGGCGCAACGGTCGAGCCATAATACTGCAAGCTGATCCAACTGGCCACGACAACCGGGGCGGTCATGATCAACTCCAGCACGCCAAACCCTTCGTCCGAGCGCCAGTCATAACTGTGCAGGAACGACTGCCCGGCCAAACCGGTCCCGTCAGTCCGGCTGCGCGGCGCGGCGATAAAGGCACGGCAGCCTGCCAACCCCCATTCAGGGCGCAATTCGGCCCAGTCGTTGGCGCGGCGCGCAACATCACTTTCGCCGCTGGCCCGGGGCAGCCGCGCCGCACGCTCGGCGCGAGCAAGACGCCCGGCCTCGGCAAGCCAGGCCTTCAGCTGTGCGATCTGCGGCGCCCACAATTCCGCAGGATGATCCTGATCAAACAGGGTAACACCATCCGTCGTCGTGTTGTGCAACGCTGGCAGGAACAAGGTGTCTGACGGGATGTCGATCCCCTTGCCCTGCAAACCTTTCCGTACCTGGTTGTCGTTCAGAAGGCTGGCGAGAAGCCGGGCGCTGACATCCCCCGCGTGACCACCGCAGGCACCGCATTGCAACGCGCTTTCGTGCGGATTGTTGGTAACATCCGCACCGTGTCCAGCCAGCATCACGATACGCGCGAAATTGCTGGTCAGCGACATCGCGCCCAGAATGGCTTTGGCGGTATTGACGCGCGTGGCTAGATCCATCGAAGGATCCAGTTTCGGTGCGGGGTCAAATCTGGTTGTCCTGCCATTGGCAGCCAGCGAGTCCCGCAGCAATTTACCCGCGTAGATCGGGCCGGTCGCCTCGACAAAGGCAAAGGACGAAACAGCAGCCAGTTTGAACCGACCCCACGCTCTTTTCGCGCGGGCCGTGTAGCGACGGTCTAGATCAGATAATGTGTCTTCTGCCGCTTTGGACGTGACATTGGGGTTCAGCAGAACTGGACCACGCAGTTCGGTCACGTCAGATCCTGCGCATTTGTGCGCACTGGCCAACCCGAAGAACCCGGCAAAGCCGATGGTCTCGATGCCCGCATCCTGCGCTTCCAGCGCCCGGCGGAATACCTCGGACCGAACGTCAATGCAGAACGCAGCTTGTACTATTGGGCGGCCTTCGGTTGCCCTTGGTTGACGTCGGTCCAAAGCTTCGCTCAACTTGCGCTGTTGAGCCCGTTCAGCGGCATCCTGCAGAATGGCATCAATCACCATGTCCCGGGACGGAGCTATCGGGGTTTCGTGCATTGCGATGGTTTCCGACCAACGCGCCGAAATCTGATCGCGGTATTGGTGGAACAGGGCCTCTTCAAACACCATCCGAATGGCAAGCAACTCGGCCGTCGTTGTGTCGGTCTGACCCTGCAGCTCGGCCTGCCACAACAGATGGCGCGCATATTGAGCCCAGCCGCCAAGCGTGATCAACAACCGGTGGAAGGTAGTGCCGGCCGCTTCAGGCGTTACGCCCAGAGTTTCAGACGCCCGCCCGATGGCGCGCCATTGCGAACGGTTGGTTGCTGCTACAAATGCGCCAAATCTTTTCAACCCGTTGATTTCGGGCGTCAAGTCGCGCGACGCGAACTCGCGCCACGCGCTGAACGCACCGCCAACACGGCGAGGCTGCCACAGGGCCTGACCTTCGTCAAAATGGCTGGCAGCCCACGCTCCGATGCGCTCTTCTATCAACTCCGGCCAGTCGATGCCGGATATTTCGGCTGCCAGTTCTGCAACAGTCGGCAATGGGGCAAGTGGCACCGCATCGTCCGTCAAAGCAGCCGTCACATTTTCAAGCCCCGAGGGATCAAAACGGCTTTCAACATGAGATATCGCCTCGACCAGATCACCCTCAACCATCTCGCCGGTCTTCAGCTTTTCGGCCATGACTTGCCTGTCAGGAGTGATGCGCACACCAGCAACGCGGCCAAGGCGCGCAGCCGTAACAGCGAGGGTGTCTTCCGTCTGACCCAAGAAAGGATTCACGGCGACATTTGCAGCCAGCGGAAACAGAGGGGGGATCTGACGTACAGCGTCATTTGCAATCGCGACAAGTTCCAGAAGCTGAGCAGGATAGCTTTCGTGTTTCATATACTTGTCTGATCCCCCATTCATACAGTCCGGCGCGTGGACCATCCGTCCAGCAGCCGGTCAAAGATTGCATTTGCATAAAGACCGTTTGACAGATGCACCCGGATACCAGCCGCTGCCGGATGCGAGGCCCAAAGCAGGAAAGTCGATTGCGCTAGCGCCACGGCGCCAAAGCTGATGAGCGCGAGAACAATCAGAGCCCATTCCAGCGGACCCGCAGCAGGTGTGGGCGGCAAGGTGCCAGATGTCAGGCGCTGCGCCGCGATTTGCAGTACGAAGTAGCTGACAGAGGTTGCGCTGGCATAGATGACGGTGCGGCGGGTCAGGGCACCGGGGGCGGCATCCGCAAACCCCTGCGCCAGCAGATAAGCAACACCAAAGATCAGGATCACGCCCAGTGCAATGGCCTGAACAGATTTCCTGTCAATCCCGAACACCGAAGCCACTGCGCCGTAGATCAGAATGCCGGTTGCAAAGGCCAGCAGTACATTGTGGGCACTTGGTACAGCCACCGGCCCCGGCCGGCGAATGGCGGCCACGTTGCGCACGGCCTCACCCGCGCTCAGGAAAGCGTGGGCTTTATAGAGCGAATGCGCCACGATATGCAGCAGCGCCAGCGGGAACAGGGCAAGGCCGCACTGCATGATCATGAACGCCATCTGGGCGATTGTGGACCACGCCAGAGATGTCTTGACCGCGGGCTGTGTCAGCATAACCAAGCCGCCGAACAGCGCGGTGAACCCGCCCAGCATGACCAATAAGGCCATTATGCCCGGTGCAACAAGCATCACGTCGGCAAAACGGATCAACAAGAATCCGCCCGCATTGATCACTCCGGCATGCAGCAGAGCAGACACGGGTGTCGGTGCTTCCATAACCTCGGTCAACCACCCGTGGACCGGAAACTGAGCTGACGCCAGCACGGCCGCCAATGCGATCAATAGGGCAGCAACAATTGTTGTCAGGGTTGGCTGCGCCGACGAAAGGATCTTGGCGATATCGGTCGTGCCGTAGCCAATGATCAACAGGACCACAGCCAGCGTTAGCGCGGCTTCGCTGATCCGCGCCACAACGGCCTTTTTTCGTGTCGCGCGTTGTGCCGTGGTGCGTTCGGGGTAGAACAACAACAGTTGATGCAATGCTAAACTTGTCGCGATCCAAGCCCCAAGAAGTTGGATGATGTTGCCGGACATGACCAGTAGCAGAACAGACGCCAAGGCGACCAACATCCAACCGGTAAAGGCACCCTGCCTTTGCTCGCCATCCATGTAAGTCGCCGAATAGCGCAGCACGATCCAGCCTATAAAGCTGACCAGAACCAGCATCGTTGCGCTCACGGCATCCAGTTGGACCGACAATCCCATGCCCCAGAACCCGATCAGCGCAGAGGTTCCTGGTCCTTTTGCAATCAACAATGTTACCGCCAAAGCAGACACGGCAATGGCCGCCAAGGCAGCCCATTCTGCGACTTTAGGCAAATTACGCGGTCGGACCCCCGGATGTCGGCTGCAATAATACGCAGATCCCAACAGGATTAATGGACTAAGGAGGGGAAGAAGCAGGTAGCTCATTCATGTGTCCCTTGACGTTCGACATTGACTTGATTTGTTCAGATCGAGATATGTCGCGGCCTAACATATGAAAAATACATTGTTTGATGATTATCGTTCGTTTAAATAGAACTATATGCCGCTGAACTATCATCACCTTCGATATTTCTGGGCCGTCGCGCATGACGGGAACCTGACACGGACGGCGCAGCGTCTGAATCTGTCCCAGTCAGCGTTGTCCGTGCAGATCAAGGAGTTGGAAGACCGCCTTGGTCATCCGCTGTTCGAACGCAGAGGTCGCAAGCTGCACCTCACCGAAGCCGGACATATTGCTCTGGACCATGCCGATGCGATTTTTGCTACAGGTCAGGAACTTGTGGCAACCTTGCAAGATGCCGGGAATGCGCGGCAGGCCCTCAGAGTAGGGGCGCAATCCACCCTATCTCGGAACTTTCAGATTCGCTTTTTGCGGCCCATTTTGTCGCGTGTTGATGTCGAGGTCATCTTAAGGTCTGGCAACCCAAGTGAGCTGCTGGAAGGTCTAAAGACGCTCAATTTCGACCTGGTCCTCATGAATCATGAACCGGCAAGCGACAGCTTGACCAATTTCGTCACCCATCATCTGGCGGAACAACCGGTAAGCATCGTGGGCACTCCGGATCGTCTGGATCCGAAACGTCCCATACGGGACCTTTTGGAAGAACAACCTTTCATCCTGCCTACAATGAACAACACTGTCCGCACAGCCTTTGACGCCATGGCCAGCCGCATGTCGGTGCGCCCTCAGGTGGCCGCTGAGGTGGACGACATGGCCATGATGCGGCTGCTGGCGCGGGAAGACATTGGCCTGGCTCTGGTGGCGCCGATCGTGGTTCGGGATGAGTTGAATTCGGGTCGGTTGGTCGAGGCGCAGGAGCACCCGAAAATCAAGGAAAACTTCCACGCGATCACATTCAAACGCCGGTTCCCAAACCCTTTGGTGCAAGAACTTTTGTCCTACGAAACAAATAACTGGGCGAATGGCTGAACTTAGTCACCGCGCGACGATTTGAACAGATACAAGAATACAAAAAGCGAGCCGATTGACGTTGTCACGATGCCCACGGGCAGTTCCTGGGGGGCCAGAAGGAGGCGCGACAGAATATCCGACAGCGTCAGCAGGATCGCCCCCACAATGGCTGAAGTGACCAACAGATTCCGGTGCAGCGTGCCAGCAATGCCGCGCGCGATATGAGGCACCATCAGGCCCACAAAGCCGATGACACCAACCACGGACACAAAGCTGGCCGTTGCCAAAGCGGCGACAAAGAACATGCGAAAACGTAAGCCCTGAACCGGGATACCAAGTGAAGAGGCTGTGAAATCACCAGTCAGCAACGCATCTAGCCAGCGGCTGCGATAAAGGGCGTAGCTCAGGATCAACCCCAGACCGATCACGACCAGGGGGAATGTCTGCCACCGGGCGAGTCCCAACCCACCCAGCATCCAGAATATGACCGAATGCGCCGCGCGATTGTCGCCAGAGAAAATCAAGTAGTTCGTGATTGCGGAAAACAGAAAGGAGACGGCTAAACCGGCTAGAATCAATTTTTCCGGCGCACTTGTGCGCAAACCCTGGACCAGTGCCAGAACGATAGCCGATGCGATCAGACCCCCGCAAAACGCGGCCAAAGGTAAGGTCCATATGCCCAGTACATCCCCGGTGACAGTGATCACCAGAACCGCACCCGCAGCCGCACCCGAGGATAGGCCAAACAGAAAAGGGTCGGCCAGATCGTTGCGCGTAGTGGTTTGCAGAACCACACCTACAACCCCAAGACCCGCGCCAATCACCGCAGCGAACAAAGCTCGGGGCAGGCGCAAGTCAAACACGATCCGGTGCATGGGGGACATGTCACCTTCGACAAGACCCGTACCCAGGCCAATCGCCGAGATCACGTCGCGCACCGGAATTTGCGTCGTTCCATAAACGATGGACAGCAGCAAAAGGGCGATCAAAACGATCGCCCCCAGCAATATCGAACGGCCCAAATGGACCATATCAGTTGATCTCCGGATGCATCGCTTTGGCCATCTTCTCAATGGCTTCAATGTTCGCCGGTCCAGGTGTCAGTTCTTCGTAACGCAGGCCAATCCAGCGTTCGTTCTTGACGGCATCGGTTTGTGACATAACTGGATGATCTTTCAGAAACTGGAAAGTATCTTCTGCACCGTTTCCGGTCTGATAGTCCAGCAATACCAGGAACTCAGGGTTGGCGGCAGCCACGGCCTCCCACGAAGTGCGGCCCCAGCTTGTTTCCAGATCATGGGTCACGCTTTCGCCTCCGGCCGCTGCAATCATTGCGTCGGGAATTGCGAATTTGCCGGCTGTGAAAGGCGCATCTGCTGGCCCATCCAAGAGGAAGACGCGCGTTTTCGCCAAGTCGACAGTTTTCGCTTCGATGGCGGTCAGTTGGTCCTTCCAACCCGCGACCAGTGCCTCGGCCTTGTCTTCAACCTGCATGACCTGACCAAGACGCAACACGTCGTTGAACAGCAGATCCATGCTGGCCGTGGGGCGATCCTTGTCCAAATGGATACAGCTTTCGGTCAGAACCATGGTCTTGATGCCGAAGGGTTCCAAAGTGTCCGGGGTCACGTCGCCACCCGGCTTCATGCCATAATACCAGCCTGCAAAGAACAGGTCCGGCTCGACCGAGACGAGGTTTTCGATGGTTGGGTATTTGGGCGCAAGCTCAGGAATTTCGCCGCGTTGCGCTTCAAAATCAGGGCTTGTCTTGTACCATCCGGTGATGCCGGTCAGGCCCACGATCTGGTCTTGCAGGCCAAGGGCGAAAGCCATGTCTGTCATGTTCATGTCATGCACGACAAGACGTTCCGGTGCGGTTTCAAACACCAACGTTTCACCGCAATTGTCCACTGTTATAGCATCTGCAGCCGCGCCGCTGGCCAGACCGGTGAACAAAGCCACGGGCCAGAGTTTGTGCATCATTGTAAGCTCCTGTTATGATGACAGTTTTCTTTTTCGGATATCCAAGGCAGGGATCATGCGGCCTTCATGCTGAAAGCACAGGTAATCCACGCCAAAGGTGTCGCGCACCCGGTCGGGGGTCAGTACGTCGCTAACAGGTCCGAACCCTGTCAGGCGTGTGGATTTCATCAACGCAACATGGGTGGCGAATTCCGGAATCATGACCAGATCATGCACGATCATGACCACCGTTACGCCCAACTCGGCAACCAAGGACAGCATGTGCCCCTTGGCATCCGGGTCCAGATGGTTTGTCGGTTCGTCCAAAAACAGTAAAGACGGGTTTTGTGCCAGCGCCCGCGCGATATGCGCCCGCTGGCGTTCGCCTCCCGATAGTTGGCCTATGGGTTTTCCGGCAAGATGCAACAGACCGGCCGTCGCCAGAACCCGATCAAGATCCTCTTTATGTTCTCCTGCCGATCGATCAGCTTTAATCGGGATTTGCCCCAGAGCAACATAGTCGCGCAGACGCAATCGAGCATCTGGCATTTCCTGCTGGCCAACCACTGCAATGGTTCGAGCACGTTCATGAGCGGTAAGAGTACGGAGGCTTTGATTTCGGACGCGAACGTCCCCCAGAACCAGCCTTTCAATTCCGCACAGCAAGTTCAGCAGAGTGGTTTTTCCGGCACCATTTGGTCCAGCGATTGCGAGAATTGAGCCTTCGTCGAGACTGAATGACACATCCTGAAGCAGCACATCGCCATTCAGGGCATAGTACTCCAGATCTTCGACAACCAGAAAACTCATGAAGCCCCCTGCGATGGCATGGCAGGCATCCGCGACAAGGTTTTGGCAAACAGGGCAGGGGGGCGATCTGAAGCGCTGGTCCAGCCGTCTTTGCTGTCGCCAAACTGGGTTGCAAATTCAACCAGAGCGGTCAGATCGTTGGCCGTCTCAATATCGCCAAACAGGTACTGCGCTTTTCCCGTAGCCTGAAAACCAACGGTCATGGCCCGTTCACAACCTGCCATGCAGGCAATCAACCGGATTTCAAAACCGTCTGGCAACCGATCGTCCAATGCGGTTTGCACGGCTTCCGCCGTCATCGTTCCTTGACATGTGGAACAGATCAGAACGAAATGCTCAGGATAGGTGGTCATTGCCGTCTCCGTCTTTTGTCGGACACAGACAGGGGGACCATACCGGGTTTTCACGCAAACGCGCCATCGAGCCTCCTTCCAGGACGCCCCGCCCCGGGTTGGTTTAACATGCGATGGCAGGTCTCCTGACTTGCGGGTCAAGGCTCGGCCAACCTTCCCAACCCCTCGAGGTCAGTGGTGAAGTGGCGTCGCTCTCCGCTTACAGTTGCGGGGGCAGTCACGGACTTGGCGCAAGGGTGCGCCGTACCGTATTCCCATTTTCATCCCTTGCGGAACCATCGAGATCAGCTAGTCCGGCAATGCAAGACTTGTCAAGCGGTAGGAAACTGGGGCTGGCACGAAAAACAAGTGTTGTGCCCGCTATTCCTTTTGCACAGGCTCAACTGGATCAACCTTAGTAGTCTGAAACAAGAAGGAAATCGGGTTCGGCATCTTCCTCGATTTTCGAGAACCTCGGGATTGGGTCTTCGAACACATTATCGGTGCGGTCGTCATTCACGGTCGAAACCTCGCCAATCAGGCAATCGCCGCGTTCTGCCCAAAAAGCGTGCCAGACGCCTGGCATCAAGGTCACGCTTTGCCCTGGTTTCAGGCGCAGATGCTCGCCTTGTTTTAGGGTAACCGGGCAGGCATCGCTTGGCACCGTAATAGGCGTGTCCCGGTCGATGCCTCCCTCAGGGTCTGACGCGTAAATCTCCAGCACCAGATCGCCGCCGCCCCGGTTGATGATGTCTTCAGCCTTTACGATGTGACGATGCATTGGGGATAGCTGTTTATCTTTCGAGATCAATAGCTTTTCTGCGTACAGCATCCCACGACCGGATTTCAAATCGTTCACTTCACCATTGCGCAGGGTAAAAAGAAAAAGGCCCAACTCGTCAAACCGGCCTTGGGCGTAATCGGTAATGTCCCAACCCAAGCCCCGGTCTCGGATCGTCTGCGCCTCAGGGCTGCGCAGCTGCTCGGGCGACCAATATGCGAAAGGCGGCAACACTGCTCCGAAGGATTGGATGAAAGTCTGCGCTTCAGACTTGATGCGGTTTATTTCGGATCGCTTCATTGGCTAACCTCAATGATCAAAGCTCATGTGCCCAAGGCGGCTCTGCCCCGGCACGGGAAACGGTTACAGCTGCAACCTCAGCGCCCAAGGCCATTGCCGCGCGCAAAGCGTCGGGGGTCAGGTTTCGCACCCCCGGTTTTGTCAGATGACCCGCTCGGTGGAGTTCGGTCAACACGCCTGCATTGAACGTATCTCCGGCACCGATTGTATCGACGACCTGCACCGGTTTCACTGGCACGGATACCTGTGACCCATCCGCCAAATATCCGTTCGCGCCGTCGCGGCCCCGGGTCACGATCAGGGCCGATGGTCCGGTCTGCAACAGCAAGGCGGCCTTTGCCGCTTCGGGTTCACTGCCGGGAATGATCCAGTCCAGATCCTCGTCCGATACTTTGACGATATCCGATTGGGCGATCATCCGGTTCAGGCGTGTTCGATACCGGGTTTGATCTGCGATGAAACCCGGACGGATATTGGGGTCCAGCATCACTGCCCGATCGCCTCCGTGCTGGTTCAGCAATGACGCGTAGGCATCGGCACAGGGCTCGCACGCTAGGCTGATCCCCCCAAGATACAAGGTTGTGACAGCCGGAAGCTGATCCGGCATATCTTCGGGAAGCAACATGCGCCCGGCCGTGTTTTCATCGACAAAATTGTAGGTTGCGTGCCCGTCCGTAAGCTGAACGAAGGCAAGCGTCGTGGGTCTATCCGAGACGACCATGTGCGATGTATCTACGTGGCTTGCATTTAGCGCGTCGGTCAGTTGCTTACCAAACATATCGCTGGACATTCCGGTCAGCATTCCAACGGGCACACCCAATCGCCCCATGGCCACCGCGGTGTTCAGGATCGCACCTCCGGTGTGCGGCACGAAACCTTGCGCCCCCGAAGCTGTTGGCTCGGCAATCATGTCGATCAGAGCCTCGCCGCAACACAAGATCATTCCACGGTCCTTTCCCGGTTTGTCGAAGAAGTTTTTCGCCTAGCGTTTCAGGGCGTTCTTGCAGAAATTGTTGGCCCCGATAATACCAAACTCAGCTTGTTCAGAAACGTAGAGGTTCAAAGACTGGCGCAGTTCACTGAAACGCCCACCTCCATTGAAGGCTTCCATGAAGTCCTGTCCAAAAAGCCAGCGGTTTTTCTCGGCAACGCCACCGACAAGAAACACACCGCCCGAAGGCATCAAGGTGACGGCCATATCGCCCATCAGTGCACCCAGATGAGTGGTGAACATCTGCGCCGTTTTCACTGCGATAGGATCGGAAGCATCTCGCGCGTCCTGCAAGATGTTCTTTGCAGCTTGCGCCGGGAACTGAGCGTGCCCTGCCGCCATTCCAACGGCCTGATACAAGATTGGTAAGCCCGTTCCGCTCAGGAACATTTCCGCCTCCAGGGCGAGGCTGTCTCCAAAGAAACACGCGGGCGCTATGCGACGCGCGGCTTCAAAAATCTCAACCTCGTCGCGGTGGCGGGGATAAAGGCCGACGTGACCACCTTCGCCGGACACTGTATGATAATGTCCTTCTGAATACAGCAGCGCCCCGACGCCGAGCCCCGTTCCGGGACCGACCACCAATCGCGTGCCGATAGGTGGATTTGCCTCTCCTTGCAAAACCGAGACATCATCCTGTGTCACGTCAGAGACCGACCATGCCGCAGCCGTAAAGTCGTTGATGACAAACGTTTGTTCCGCACCGGTAGCCCGAGCCAGTTCGGTCTCGGACAAATCCAGATTAGCATTTGTCAAACGTATGACGCCATTCCGAACAGGACCGGCGCCAGCGGCCACAACTGCCTGCGGATTTGTACCTACTTCATCACGCAGATCGTGAAAGGCGTTCAGCAAATCTTTTAAAGTTCCCGTTGGATGCTTGCGCAGCCCTGTCAAATCGCCATTTGTCACTACCCCCAGACGGGTATTCGTACCACCAATATCCGCAACAAGGTTCCAGTGCTCATGCACGGAACCCAATGGTTGCGCTAACGGCTGAGAGACGTTCTGCCCATAGGACAAGGCAGATTTCAGTGCCATGAACGAAGCTTTGGGGGTTCTTTCCAGAGTTTCAAAATCCACGTCCACCAGTCCAAACCTTTTCTCGTACCCGAAGGCCCATTCATAGTTATCCAGCAGAGACCAGACGAAATAGCCCTTCACGGGAACATCTTGCGCCAGAGCGTTTTGCACGGCTGCCAGATGCGTGTCGAGATAATCGATACGGTCCTTATCCTGCCCACGCTCTGCGCTGGCCATACCATTTTCGGTGATATAGATTGGCAGCGCGCCCGTATAGTCCTTCTGTGTTCGAACCAGAAAACGGGTCAGGGCAGAAGGGTCGATTTCCCAACCCATCTGCGTTTTTGGCAAAGGACCCGGAACATCCGTCAAACTGGGCCATGCGTCATCGTTCGCGGCAATCAACTTTCGCGTGTAGTAGTTCAATCCACACCAATCGACCGGCGCGCCAATCGTGCCAAAATCATCGTGCCATCCAGACGGCAAGTGCGGCTCTAAACCATCCAGCACCAGCTGAGGGTATTCTTTCTTGAAAACACCGCCAAGAAAAAACCGATTGTAGATCGCATCATACTGGTCCGCTGCGTGCTGCGCTGCGACGCTGTCATCTGCTGGTTCTGCCCATTCCAGGTTGAACACTGCGCCCAAGTTGCTCATACCAAGGCTGCGCATGGCCTGAATGGCCCGTCCATGAGCCAGCAACACGTGGTGCATCGCGCGGGCCGTGGCGCGAATATCGCGAAGCCCGGGGGCATGATGACCCTCGAAATGGCTTAGCCAGCTGACACACCATGGCTCATTGATCGGGGCCGCGCTGTACATCCTGTCACCGATGCGGCCCATGATGATCTCGGTAAAATCTGCGAACCATCCAGCAATGTCGCGGTTGCACCAACCGCCCAGATCCGCCAGAGCCGAAGGCAGTTCCCAGTGATACAGCGTCACGCAAGGTCGGATTCCGCGGGCCAGCAACGCGTCTGCAAGACGGTCGTAGTAGTCCATGCCCGCCTGATTGATCTGTCCGCGACCTTCGGGCATGACGCGTGCCCAACTGGTGGAAAACCGATAACAGTCAAACCCCACCTCGCGCACCAGATCGAAATCCTGTTCAAACCGATGCAGATGGTCACAGGCCAGATCGCCGTTTTCCCCGCGCACCACGTTGTCTGGTGAGGCGGCAAACGTATCCCAATGGGTTTGCCCAGCACCCCCCTGTGCATGACCTTCGATCTGATAAGCTGAGGTAGCGACTCCGAAAAGGAAATCTTTGGGAAAGTCAGCGCGAGAGTGTTTCATTTCGACGTCCTGTTGGGGACAGGGCCGGTCGAGCGGCCGACCACCAGTTCGGCCTCCAGCAGTCTGGTGTTGGTCGGAGCAGACGGGGATTTGATCCGTTCAATCAGCATCTCAGCCGCCATTTCCCCCGCTTGCCGGACGGAAGAGCGTGTTGCGGTGAAAATTGGAACGTCTTGCCCGTTCTTCAGATAAGACAAGTCGTCATCATGGGCGATAACAGAAACATCCTGCCCCATCTTCAACCCCGCTTCATCCAGCGCACGCCTGACCCCAATGGCGGATATCATGGAAGATGCCAGAATGGCTGTCGGCGGATCATCAAGTTGCAACATGCCGTGCGTTTCCCGATGTCCGAAAACCTCGGTCATCTCGGCGCTACGCATCAGGTCGGGGTCAGCGGCTATTCCAGCTTGCTCTAGCGCCTCCAGATACCCCGCGCGTCTACGCTGTGCAAAATCCATCTCCTCCAACCCGTTGATAAGGGCAATCCTTCGATGTCCAAGATCAATCAAAAACCGCGTCGCCCTCAAAAACGAGCTTTTGTTGTTTACATCTATCCAGTCATAAGGCGTATCCGTGCCCGTTGAACGCCCATGCACAATGAACGGCACGCTCATACGTTTAAGAACTGCAATCCGAGCTTCGTTCACTTTAGGACCTTGCAGCACGACGCCATCAACGGCCCCACGCTGAAAAAGGCTGCGATAGGCATCCTCGATCGAGGTATCGTCAGCGTTGGTGAACATCATGTCGTACCCGTATTCGGCATATTTCTTTGAAGCTCCGGCGACAAAATCTCCAAAGATGGGGTTAACCATTTCATGCTGCGAAGAACTGGGAATCACGTGTCCGATCACCATGGACCGACCAGTCGCCAGCCCCTTAGCCCTGCTGTTGGGTCTGTACCCATGTTTTTGCGCGGCGGCTTGCACACGCACGCGCGTTCCTTCGCTGACCTCGGGAAAGCCGTTCAGCGCACGGCTCACCGTTGTTTGCGAAAGACCTAAGATTTCCGAGAGCTGCTTTAGGTTCATTATGCTATTCAAAGCGCCTTCAATTGCGTACTCACACTTGTTGTGTGGGCAATTTAAGTGCCCGTCAACTTGTTTTGCTGCGATGGCAATATTTATTAATACTGCTGGGTCGAGAAAGCAATTCATTGACAGAGTGAAATTGTTAGCGGATAACACATCGCATCCAAAGCGCTTTGAAACTGAGTCTGCAAGCGCGTGAAAACTTGGGAGGAGAATTAGATGAAACACTCGCTTTACGCAGGTGCGGCGATGTTTGCCCTGATGGCTGGGTCTGTTCAGGCTGAGGGTGAATTGATCCACGCCGTAGGGGAGGGCAGTTTTGATTGGGAAGGGTTTCAGGCCTTTGCCGATGCGACGGACCTATCCGGTGAAAGTCTGACGATTTTCGGCCCTTGGTTGGCGGGTGAAGGGAAATCCTTTGAGAACCTCGTTGCGTATTTTGACAAAGCAACCGGCGCAAGTTCCAGCTATGTGGGCTCAGACTCGCTGGAACAGCAAATCCTTATCGATGCTGCGGCAGGTTCGGCACCAAACCTAACGGTGTTCCCGCAACCCGGTCTTGCGGCAAATCTTGCAAAGCAAGGTTATCTGACACCGTTGGCAGAAGGGTCGGCGGACTGGATCAAAGACAACTTTGCTGCTGGTCAGTCCTGGGTTGACTTGGGGACATTCGAAAACGCCGAAGGAACAGACGGTTTCTATGGCTTCTTCTTCAACGTGAACGTGAAATCTCTGGTTTGGTACATACCAGAGAACTTTGAAGATTTCGGATACGAAGTGCCGCAGACCATGGAAGAGTTCAAAGCTCTGATGGATCAGATGGTCGAAGATGGCGAAACCCCGCTCTGCGTTGGCCTGGCCTCGGGTGGCGCAACCGGATGGCCTGCAACCGACTGGGTTGAAGACCTGATGCTGCGTACCCAACCCCCGGAAATTTATGACCAATGGGTATCGAACGAGATGAAGTTCGATGATCCAAAGGTGATCGCTGCAATCGAAGAATATGGCAGCTTTACTCGCAATGACGATTATGTCGTAGGCAACGCAAATGATACTGCCGCGATCGACTTCCGCGACAGTCCTAAAGGTCTGTTCGACAGCCCGCCAGCCTGCATGATGCACCGCCAGGCGTCGTTTATCCCTGCGTATTTCCCTGAGGGAACCGAACTGGGTGCAGACGCGGATTTCTTCTATTTCCCGGCTTATGCCGAAAAGGATCTGGGAACACCGGTACTGGGGGCGGGGACGCTGTTCACCGTCACCAACCCGAACCCTGCGTCCGAAGCGTTCATGGAGTTCCTCAAGACGCCCTTCGCGCATGAGATCATGATGGCACAAGACGGCTTCCTGACACCTCACCTGGGTGCGAACCCCGAAAACTATTCAAATGACACCCAGCGCGGGCAGGGCGAAATCCTGACCAACGCAACAACATTCCGGTTTGACGGCTCTGACCTGATGCCCGGCACGGTCGGGGCGGGCACCTTCTGGACCGGGATGGTCGATTATTCGTCGGGTGCGAAAGATGCAGCCACCGTGGCCAGCGAAATCCAGTCTTCCTGGGATGCAGCCAAGTGATCAACGCCTGGGGCGGTCTTAGGATCGCCCCGCTTGCCAAACGGATGAGCGCACCATGACACCGGCACTTCAAGGCCTGCTGACGATCGCCATCGGCGTGTCGGGTTGCGTGGGCTATTTCTATCTCTCCAATCAGTTTCTGGACACAGTCCTGTTCCCACCGCGTGGGCCAAACGCGGGCCGCAACATAAACCGGGCCAACGTGATCCGCCCATGGTTGTTCCTGTTCCCGGCGCTTGCTGCGCTGGGGCTGTATCTGGCCTATCCAGTGGTTGAAACACTGCGCCTGTCACTCACGGAGCGCGTGCCCGGCGGCGGATACAAATGGGTCGGCTTGGACAATTATTCTCAGATGGTGGCAGAGCCGAAGTTTTGGGAAGCCATGCGCAACAACATGTTCTGGCTAATCGTTGTGCCCGCCATGTCCACGGGTTTTGGTCTTCTTGTGGCGCAACTGACTGATCGCATCCGTTGGGGCAATTTCGCCAAGTCTCTGATCTTCATGCCTATGGCGATATCTTTCGTTGGTGCCTCGGTGATCTGGAAACTGGTCTATGATGCGCGCCCCGCAGAACAGGACCAGATCGGGATCCTGAACGCGCTCTATATCTTCTTCGGAGGGGCCGAGCCGCAAACATGGCTGACGGTCCCGTTCTGGAACAGCTTTTTCCTGATGATCGTTTTGGTCTGGATTCAGACCGGTTTTGCGATGGTCATCCTTTCTGCAGCATTGCGAGGCATTCCCGAAGAAACCATCGAAGCCGCTATTCTGGACGGCGCAAATCCGTTTCAGATATTCTTCAAGATCAAAGTACCCCAGATCAAGACAACAATCCTTGTTGTTTGGACGACGATCACAATCACCGTGCTCAAGGTCTTCGACATCGTCTTTGCCATGACCAATGGCCAGTGGGAAACGCAGGTGCTGGCCAACTACATGTACGACAAGCTCTTCCGGGCCAACGACTGGGGCGTCGGGTCAGCCTCGGCCATGGTGATCATGCTGCTGGTTGCTCCGATTCTTGTCTGGAACGTGCGCAACGCGCGCAAGGAAATGGAGTAGGCCATGAGCGATATTGCAGGAACCAAACCGGCGCTCAGATGGGTTGTACACCTTTCGGTCATCTTTCTTGTCGTGCTTTGGGTCATTCCAACCTTGGGTCTGCTGGTATCATCCTTTCGAACCGCAGATCAGATTTCATCCAGCGGTTGGTGGAGATCGCTGTTTCCGTCCGAGCAGAACCTGACGCTTCGCAGCGCTGCGCCTGAAACACAGGTGCTTGAAAACGAAGTGTATGTGATTGAGGGCGCGCTGTTCAGCGCGGATGAGCAAGCCAAAATTTCCAGATGGGGTATCAGCTCGCGTGATGTGGATGCTTTTGAACCCGGCGAAACGGCCGAACTTCGGAAGGGCGGCACGATCACCGTGGATGCGGTTGGCAATTACCGGATGGAAAACACCGAAGAGTTCACCGGAAACCGCGGTGCGCGCATCTTTGTGACAGCCGAGTTGCCCCCCGAGTTCACCTTGGGCAATTACCAGAAAGTTCTTCTGGATCAGAGCAGTACGGACAGCATGGCCAAGGCCTTTTTCAACACGCTAACTGTGACCATCCCGGCAACGATCATCCCTATTCTGGTGGCCGCCTTTGCGGCCTATGCGCTGGCGTGGATGGATTTTCCCGGTCGGGCATTGTTGATCGCGGCGGTTGTCGGCCTCTTGGTGGTTCCACTGCAACTAGCCTTGATTCCCTTGCTGAAGTTTCACCTGAACATCGGGATCGGCAAAGGCTATCTGGGCGTCTGGCTGGCACATACCGGGTTCGGGATGCCCTTGGCGATTTACCTTCTTCGCAACTATATGGCCGGATTGCCGCGTGATCTGATCGAGAACGCCCGCGTGGATGGCGCCACCGAGTTCCAGATTTTCACCAAACTCATCCTGCCACTCAGTTTCCCGGCGCTGGCGTCGTTCGCGATCTTCCAGTTTCTGTGGACATGGAACGACCTTCTGGTTGCCAAGGTTTTCCTGATCGACGCAACAGGCCAGACAACCGTGATGACCAACCGCATCGTCGAGCTTTTGGGTACGCGTGGCGGTAACTGGGAAATCCTTGCGACCGCTGCCTTTGTCTCGATCTTTGTGCCGCTGGTCGTTTTTTTCGCAATGCAAAAATACCTGGTCCGGGGCCTTCTGGCCGGATCAGTCAAATAGAGGCGTCTAATGAACGTGCACAACAACCTTGAACGCAGCAAAGCAACGAAACTGTCTTCGGATTGGTGGCATGGAGGGGTGATCTATCAGATCTACCCGCGCAGCTTTCAGGACAGCAACGGCGACGGAATCGGCGATCTGAAGGGCATCACCGCGCGATTGGACTATATTGCGTCTCTGGGCGTCGATGCGATCTGGATCTCACCGTTTTTCAAGTCGCCAATGAAGGATTTCGGCTACGACGTCAGCGATTATCGCGATGTCGATCCCATGTTTGGGTCGCTCGAGGACTTCAAAGAGCTTCTGGATCAGGCCCATGCCAAAGGCTTGAAGATCATGATCGATCTGGTTCTGTCGCACACGTCAGACCAGCACCCGTGGTTTAGCGAAAGCCGCAGCAGCCGTGAAAACCCGAAATCCGACTGGTATGTCTGGGCAGATCCTAAGTCGGACGGAACACCACCAAACAACTGGCTTTCGATCTTTGGCGGCTCGGCGTGGCAATGGGATGCCCGACGCCTGCAATACTATCTGCATAACTTCCTGACATCGCAGCCGGATCTGAATTTCCATTGCCCGGATGTTCAGGATGCGTTGCTGGACGTGGCGCGGTTCTGGCTGGATCTGGGCGTCGACGGCTTTCGGCTGGATACCATCAACTTTTACTTCCACGACAAAGAACTGCGCGACAACCCGGCCTTGCCGATGGATCAGCGGAATGCCTCGATCGCACCTGCGGTCAACCCTTACAACCATCAGGATCACCTGTTCTCGAAAAGCCAGCCCGAGAATATCCCATTCCTTGAGCGCCTGCGGGCGCTGACGGACGAATACGAAGGTCGTGCTTGTCTGGGAGAGGTCGGCGATGCACAGCGTGGGCTCGAGATCATGGGTGAATACACCTCGGGCGATAAGCGGATGCATATGTGCTATGCATTCGAGTTCCTCGAGAAACGTGCGCTGACAGCCAGTTATACAAAGCATGTCTTTGACCAGTTACAGACCAAGGCGGGTGATGCATGGCCCTGTTGGGCGTTTTCGAACCACGATGTGCAACGCCACGCCTCACGCTGGAATTTGGATGATGCGGCGACCCGACAGCACGCGGTTCTGATGATGTGCCTGCGCGGCTCTGCCTGTTTGTATCAGGGCGAAGAACTGGGCCTGCGCGAAGCAGAAGTGCCGTTTGAGAAGCTGCAAGACCCCTACGGCATCGAGTTCTGGCCCGAGTTCAAAGGCCGCGACGGTTGCCGCACACCGATGGTTTGGGCAGTTCAGGATGAACAATCGGGGTTCAGCACCGCAGAACCCTGGCTACCGGTCAGCGCCCAGCAGGCCGAACATGCAGTAGACCGGGCCGAGGCGGACCCGCAGTCAATGCTGAACCACTATCGCCGCGCCATCGCGCTGCGTCATGCACACCCGGCTCTATCATCAGGTCGTCTGTCCGAAATGAATGAAATTGGCCCGGTTTTGACTTTCCTGCGTGAAGACAGTTCCGAGGAAATTTTCTGTGCGTTCAACCTCGGTTCAGACACCACCGAAGTGACGGTACCAGACGGCAGTTGGCAGACCATTGGTCAGGAACTGGGTGGCATTGAAGGTGGACATACAATCACTCTGACGGCTTCGCAGTTCTCCCTGATGATTCGGAAAAAGGGGTAAGGCATGTCTGAACTCAACCTAACAGATGTCGCGAAATCCTATGGTCCTGTTGACGTTCTGAAGAACATCAATCTCGACATTAAACAGGGCGAACTGATCGTTTTTGTCGGTCCTTCCGGATGTGGGAAGTCCACCTTGCTTCGGATGATCGCAGGGTTGGAGAAGATCACTGGCGGGACGCTGGAGATCGAAGGGCAGGTCATGAACGATGTTCCGCCCGCACAGCGCGGCATCGCGATGGTGTTCCAAAGCTACGCCTTGTATCCCCACATGACCGTGCGCGAGAACATGGCCTTTGCCCTGAAAATCGCCAAGATGCCTGCGGGTGAAATAGATGCCGCGGTAGAGCGAGCGGCCCAGATTCTGCAACTGGAGCCCTTTCTCGACCGTTTGCCCAAAGCGTTGTCCGGCGGTCAGCGACAACGCGTTGCAATCGGCCGTGCAATTGTGCGCGATCCAAAGGTGTATCTGTTTGATGAACCTCTGTCGAACCTTGACGCCGCCCTTCGGGTGGCGACACGGATCGAAATCGCGCGCCTGAAAGAGGCCATGCCGGACAGCACCATGATCTACGTCACCCACGATCAGGTCGAGGCGATGACACTGGCCAGCCGTATCGTAGTCTTGGCCGATAAAGGTATCGCGCAGGTTGGCTCGCCGCTTGAGTTGTATGAGACGCCCGATAATGAGTTTGTGGCCCAATTCATTGGCTCGCCGTCGATGAACCTTCTTCCCGGCACGATCACGGGGACGGGGGCAACAACAACTGTGGAGCTTGCCTCAGGCGGCACCGCCATTTCTGCGGTCCCGACTGAAGACAGTGATCAGGGCAAGAAGGTCAAAATCGGGGTTCGCCCCGAAGATTTTGTCATGACAGACGATACCGCGATCCTGACCGGAACGGTCGATTTCACCGAGGCTTTGGGCGAGGTCACACTGTTGTACTTTGAAAAAACTAAGGACGCTGAAGGTCCGATTGCCAAACTGCCCGGAGTTCAAAAGAACATGCGTGGACAGACAGTTTCCGTGACCGCAGCCCCGGAAAAAATACACTTGTTCCACAACGGTTTTTCGATGCGAAAGTGAGAGTAAGGGGCGTTCAACGCAACGCTTGACAACGCTACAGCTCGTAATCCACCATAATTGAAACGTTTCAATGGTGGGGAATGAGAGTTTCAGCCCAGCTCTATACGGTGCGGCAATGCGGTGATCTGACAGATCAGCTGCGTCTGGTTGCCGCTTGCGGATTTACAGATATCGAAACAACTGGTCTGCACGAGCTAAGCCCGCAGCAGATGGCGGGCACCATTCATCAATCAGGTCTTAACGTTCGGTCTGCACATTTTGACTGGGAAGAGTTCGACACTCGTTTCGACGAGATTGTCGAAGTTCTGAGGCTTCTGGAATGCCAGGTGGCCGTCATGCCTTGGCTGGCGCCCCGGGCGCGGCCCGACACTGCCCGGGGATGGATGGCAGTGTCGGGCCGGTTGGCTGAATGGGCAGATCGGCTGGGCGAACACGGCATCCGTCTGGCCTATCACAATCACGATTTTGATTTGGCGGGTAGCTCTGGTGAAACGCCTCTGGACCAAATACTTGCGCAAAGGAATATCTATTGGCAGCCTGACATCGGATGGCTGCAAGCGACCGGCCTGGACCCAGCAGCAGCAATCACCCGCCACGCGGATCGCATCCTGTCGATCCACGCAAAGGACGTAGATCCCAAAGGTGGGACAGGTGACGAGCGCTGGCGCGATCTGGGGGAGGGCGTCGTAGATTGGGACGCTACATTGAAGGCCCTCGCGGACAGCAAGTGTGCCGATCTGTTTATCGAACATGACGAAAGTTCAGATCGCAGGCGCACGTTGAACACGGGGCGGATGTTCCTGACCGAACGCCTGACCGGGGTCACCTGATGGCGCGGGCAACGATCAAATCGATTGCCAGGAAGACGGGATACTCCGTTGGAACGGTCTCGAACGCCTTGCGTGACGCCCCATCAGTGAAACAAGAAACACGAGACGAGATTCACAAGGCTGCAGCTGCTCTGGGCTATCGTGTGAACCTCGATGGGCTGAAGCTGCGCACCAATAAATCTTATCGTATCGCGGTGCTGGTATGCGTGTCGGAAGATGCCGCTGAAGAATGGGAAGGCGTGGAATTCACGCGCATTCTGGCCGGGGTTTCAAAAGCGGTTCAAGGGTCGCGCTATCAGCTTAGTGTTTTCAGCATAAGCGACGGTGATGCCGCGCTAGAGACTCTACGATCGATTGTCCAAGAGGGGTTGGCTGATGGCGTGATCTTTTCGGGCACCCGTGTGAACGACCCACGTATCGCATATTTGCAGGTTGAGGGGTTTCCCTTCGTCACATACGGCATGAGTGACAGCGATCAGCCACACGCCTATGTGGACCTCGATAGTCAGGCTGCGGCGTCGGAAGCAACGGCCCGATTGATCAGACTTGGCCATCGCCGGATCGCGTTGATCAACCCACCAGATGACCTGATCTATGCCCAGCAACGCCGCCAGGGCTATGCCGATGCTCTGTCGGAGGGCGGGCTGAGCTTCGACCCCGCGCTGATTGCCACCGGTCCGACCACCGCAAAAACCGGTCAACTGGCCTTTACCGCGCTTATGCAATCACCAAACCCGCCTAGCGCCATCATTTGCGCCAACGAGGCGATGACCCTTGGGGCCTTGTCGGCTGCTGCCAAAACAGGAGTGAAAGTGGGACAGGACGTGGTGGCCATTTCAAACGACGACCTGAAACTCAGCCAGTATTTCGTGCCTCCGCCCAGCACCTATTACCTGCCAATTGGTGAAACCAGCCGCCTGCTGGGTGAATTCATGCTGAAAGCACTGGGCGGTGCCGACCCGAAAGAGATTCAAAAGAAGATCAGGGCCACATTGATCGAGCGGCAACCTGACACGCCTGCGTCCGGTAGGGCGCGAATAACCTAAACCAACAGAGGAGAAACCAAGTATGTTCAAACATCTACTTGCCGCAGTAACCCTTGCCGCGATGACCGCGCCAGCCGCTTTTGCAGCCGATCTGGAGGGCCGCGTCCTCAAGATCGGCACGGATGCGACTTATCCACCGATGGAAACCGTTGATGAAGCAACAGGTGAAATTGTGGGTTTCGATGTCGACGTCATGAACGCGATTTGCGAGCGCGTGAATTGCGTTCCGAACTTCGTCAACACCGCTTGGGACGGCATCTTTGCCGCGCTTCAACAGGGTGAGTTTGATCTGGTGATCTCAGGCGTGTCCATCACGCCAGAGCGGGAAGAAACCATGGATTTCTCGGACCCCTACATCGTGGTCAGCCAGGCCATCCTACTCCAGGTCGACAATGCCGACATGACGCTGGACGATTTTAAAGCCGGGGGCCAAAAGCTTGCCGCACAGACCGGCACGACCAACGCACAGCTCGCTGAAGAGCTGGTAGGCCGCGAGAATGTCAGCCTCTACGACAACTTCTCAGCCGCCATTCTTGCGCTGCAAAACGCGGACGTTCAGGGGGTGATCATCGATGGCACCTCGGCGTCGGCCTATGAGCAAGAGTTTGCAGGCGAGTTGACCGTTGGCATCACCGGCCTGCAATCCGACCCGCTGGGCATCGTCTTTCAGGAGGGCGACCCAACCGTTGATGCCATCAACGCAGGGCTGGCCGAGATTCAGGAGAACGGTACGCTGGATAAGCTGAAAGCCAAATACTGGGGCACCAACTGATCCCATAAAACTCAATCGGCCCCGGCGGAATACTTCGCCGGGGCTTTGAACCAGCGGAGAACCCCATGTCGCGCCTCAGCTCGATCCGCCCGAGCAACCTTGTGTTGCTCGCAGCAGCGCCGTTCATCATTTATCTGTTTGCCACCTCGTCCAAATACTTGCGATCTCTGGTCGCCATTCTGGGGATCGGCAACAACGCGGTGCCGATTTTTGTCGGGTTCCTTCTGATCCTGACGACGGCGATTTTGGGCTATCTCTGCGCCCGCCATTTGCGCTTCCAGTCGCAGGCACCAGCCTGGTTGCGCGCGGCGGCATTGGCTGCGTTTCCGGCGGCGGTCGGGCTATCGATACTTGCTGTTGTTGCACCTCAGATTCTCCTGCCCTTCGCCGAGTCGGTGTTCTTTCATGCGCTCAGCGAAAACACATCTACGCTTATTGACCGGTCCAACCAAACCTGGGTTTTGTTCCCAGAGGTAGTGGTACAGGTTCAGACCGGGCTGCAAATCCTGCTGGTGATCTACGCGGTGGTCATCGCACTGTGCTTGGTATCCGGCCGTCTGAACAACCCGTCGCGCGGCTATGCTCAAATCGGGTTTGAGGTCCTGACCGGAGCCACATTGTTCTATTTGATGTTCATGGCGCATTGGCAGTTTGCCACCGGCGTTGCCATTACATTCCGCGCCGCGATCTTTGCGTATATCTTCGCAGCGATCCTCGGGCTGATCTGGGTGGGGTTGCAATCGTTCAAACCCAAGGCGCGCACCACGATGGTGTATGGCGCGATTAGCCTGGCCTTGTTGGGCGTCTCAGCCTTCTTTTTCATGCAGCCACAGGTGCATTATGTCCTTGTCGGTGGCACCGAAGCCCGTATTGCCATCGTGCGCGGCACCCCACAGGCGCAGGCTGACATCATCCGTTTCGGCGAATTCAAAGGTGGCGGAGAACAACAATATCGCATCCGCAGTGCGACGGATGCCGCTTCGGCCCTTGAGCAAATCGAAACCGTCGACAGCGTCTCTGGCGCGTTTGTCCCAGTTGAGGCGAACACGCAGGGCTATCCTGTGCTCTGGCAAACCAGCTTTTTGCCCGACAAATTTCGCAATCTTGCGCTGGCCTTTGCAGTCTTTGGCCTTTTGCTATTGACGCTGACCATTGGTGGCGCACAGCACAAACTGCACCCCCTGGCGGTCGGGGCAGAGTTCTTTGTAGATACGATCCGCGGCATCCCGATGCTGGTGATCATCCTTTATATCGGCCTGCCTCTGGCTGGTGCGGTCAAGGACGCCACAGGCGGCGGCATCGACATGACCAATATGACGCGCGGCATCATCGCCATCTCGGTCGGATATTCCGCCTATATGGCCGAAATCTTCCGATCCGGGATCGAGGCCATACCCAAAGGACAGTTGGAGGCGGGCAGCTCTTTGGGCTTGTCTCGATGGCAGACTGCTCGGCTAATCGTCTTGCCGCAGGCATTGCGGATCGTGACCCCCCCCTTGGGCAACGAATTCATAGCAATGATCAAGGATACCTCGTTGCTATCAATCCTGTCCGTCCGTGACATGACCCAAAGGATGCGAGAGTTTCAGGCAGCAAGTTTCCTGCCTTTCGCCCCCTTCAATACGGCGGCCATACTTTATGTCGTGATTACGTTGGGTTGCGCCAGCTTCCTGAAGTGGATCGAACGCCGTGCCGCAAAGGACACCAGATGAGCAAGCTTGAGTTGGGGGTTTGCTATTACCCTGAACAATGGGACCCGTCCGAATGGCGCGACGACGCCAAACGCATGGTCGAGATGGGGCTGGATTGGGTGCGCATTGCCGAATTCACCTGGGGCTTGATCGAACCCGCGCGCGGGCAATTCCACTGGGATTGGCTGGATGAGGTGATCGAGGTTCTGGGGCAAGCCGGGCTAAAGATCATGATGTCGACTCCGACGGCAGCCCCGCCAAAGTGGCTGATCGATGAGCATCCTGAAATCCTGCCGGTCGGACCGGATGGTCGGGTCAGGGGATATGGCTCGCGTAGACATTATTGCTTTTCCAGCCAGATTTATCTGGCCGAGGCCCAAAGAATTGCCACCGAGTATACCCGCAGATATGGGAAGAACCCTCATGTCCATGCTTGGCAGATCGACAATGAATACAACGATCACGATACGGTGCTCAGCTATTCAGATGCAGCACGCAGCGGCTTTCGACACTGGCTGGAACAGCGATACGGAACAATCGACGCACTGAACCAAGCGTGGGGAACTGTGTTCTGGGGATCGCTTTATTCCGGATTTGACCAGATCGAACTGCCCAACGGTCTGGTCGCGTCCCCGAACCCAACCCATGCGTTGGACTTCATGCGCTATTCATCGGACAGGGTGCGTCTATTCAACAAGGCGCAGGTCGACATTCTGCGGAACCATGCTCCGGGTCGCGACATCACGCACAACTTCATGGCAGGCAGTTTCGAGTTCGACCATCACGCCGTTGCCGCCGATTTGGATGTTGTTGGCTTTGACAGTTACCCGCTGGGCAACCTGATGGGCTCGACCATGCCCGACGACGAAAAGCGTCGCTATTTGCGGACAGGTGCACCGGATTACCAAGGCTTTCACTGCGATCTCTACCGCAGTCAGGGACGCGGACGGATGTGGATTCTAGAACAGCAGCCGGGTCCAGTGGACTGGGCGGCCTCGAACCCTTCTCCGGCAGAGGGAATGGTGCGGCTCTGGACTTGGGCGGCTTATGCGCATGGTGCACAAGCGGTGATGTTTTTTCGCTGGCGGCAGGCAAAATACGCACAGGAACAATACCATTCGGCTTTGCTGCGTTCGGATAACAACCTGGATCAAGCGGCCGTTGAATTGGCACAGATCGTCAAGGATCGCGAAACTTTGCCACCTGCGGCGCGACGAAAGGCCAAGGTGGCGATGCTTCTGGATTACAGTTCGATCTGGGCGGCAGACATCCTGCCTCATGATGATGATTTCCCGAACAGTCACATTTTCCGCGAATGGTATGCCAGCTTGCGTCAACTCGGCGTAGACGTCGATTTCCTAGGCCCAGAAGATGATCCAGACGGCTATGCGCTGATCCTTCTGCCCCAGAGCATGATTATGAGCACAGATCTCGCCGCTAAACTCACAGCTTCGGGCGCGAAACTTGTGATTGGGGCTCGGTCCGGCAGCAAAACACCACAGATGCACACACCCGATAATCTGGCGCCCGGCGCGTTGGCTGCGCTGACCGGAGTACGTGTCACGCGCGTCGAGTCGCTGCCCGCTCTGGCACAAGAGTACGTGCAACTGACCAACGGCCAGCGGTACACTTTCACAGGTTGGCGCGAAATTGTTGAAACAAAGGAAGGCATCCTGGCACGCTTTGACAGCAGCTATCGCGATGGAAGTCCTGCAATTGTCAGATCGGACCGCGCAACTTATCTGGCCATGCTCCCGCGCGGTACGTTTTTACAGTCCATTTTGAAACAGGCTTTGGATTGGGCAGGGTTGAAAACTCTGGAGTGTGACCCCGACATGCGCATTGCCCGACGCGACACATTGCATTTTGCGTTTAATTTTGGTGACATTCCTAAATCTCTGCCTGCCGGGGATCATCGTACATTCTTGATAGGAACTGACCCTGTAAATGTTGGGGATTTAGCAGTTTGGCAAGAAAATGGGCCACCCAAAAAGACTATCTGAATGGGCTCTTACTAAGAACTGGACTTAAGGTTTTTGGAAACTGTCACTTTTGGACTGCCGAACTGACAAAGAAAGTCCTATAAATAAAAAACAAAAACAAAACAGTCCATCATGGGAGAACACTAATGACTGATAAATCAACTCTTTCCAGACGCACGGTGCTAAAGGGCGCGGGTGCTGCTGCTTTGGCGGCGCCGCTTTACAGCAAAAGCGCGCTGGCATCGTCGGGTGAGATCAACATTCTGATGTGGTCGGATTATCTTCCGCCCAGCTTCATCGAAGAGTTCGAGACTCTGACCGGCATCAAGGTAAACTACACCGGCATCGGTTCGAACGAAGAAATCATCAACAAGATGAAGGCCACCAAGGGCCAGGGTTTTGACATCGTTTCGCCAACCAACAACCGCTCTTTGCAGTGGGAACCGCTGGAGCTGCTTCAGCCATTTGACATGAACAAGGTTCCGATTGATCTGGTGAACCCTGCCATGGCAAAGATCGGCACTGACGCGTGGGACTTTGGTGGATCAGGTGCGCATTGGCTGCCGCATATCTGGGGCACCGAGGGCATTGCATACCGCACCGACTTGTGGCTGCCGGAAGGTGATGCGCCGTCTTATGGCGACGTTTGGGCGGAAGCAAACGCGGGCAAGACAATGGGCCGTGCGCATTCGATGATGCTGGGCGCAGGTCTGTACATGGAACGCGCAGGCGAAATGGAGCCGGGCTCGGTCTGGGCCGCATACGGTGATGAAGACACCATGCGCAAGGTTTGGGGCCAGATCACTGACTGGTGTGTCGCGCGCAAGGATCGCATTAAGCTGATCTGGAACGACGCTGACACACAGAAAAACGGTCTGCTGAACGAAGGTGTTGTTGTTGGTCAAACCTGGGACGGCCCGCCACTGGCGCTTAAGTCCGCTGGTGAACCGGTGCACTATCAGGCACCCGTCGAAGGTGCGATGGCTTGGGTTGACGGTATGTCGATTCCGAGCGGCGCGGCGAACATCGACCAGATCTACGCCTTCGTCGACTTCGCCTATCAGGCCAAGCCTGCCGGTGTTGCCATCGACAGCCACGGGTATAACTCGCCAGTTCTAGGTGCAGACCAGTATTCGGGCGACACCTACAAAAAGAACTTTGCCGAGGCCTATCCGGGCGACTCGCTGGCCAACCTTAACCCGTGGCCGGCCGAAGCACCTTGGTATGCTGAAACACGGACCGAGTTCGTCAACAAGTTCAAGAGCGCTTAAGCGTTTCGAAACCTTGCCCTTCGCGATCTGCGGGGGGCAATCATCTGTGCGCCGCTCCGGCGTAACGGACAGTTATGTGGTGCGGTGCTAATACGCGCCTCAGGGGAGATACCAAAAATGAGTGCAGGGGTCGGAGTCGATCTGGAAAACCTGTGGATCCGTTTCGGTGACTTCGTCGCCGTGCGCGATGCAAACGTCAACATAAACGGGGGCGATTTCTTTTCGTTCCTCGGACCGTCTGGCTGCGGTAAAACAACCATCTTAAGGGCTGTCTCAGGTTTTCTTGAGCCCAGCGAAGGCAACGTTCTGATCGGCGGCAAAAACATGCGAGGTATTGGGCCAAACAGGAGGCCCACCGCACTGATCTTTCAGAACCTTGCGCTGTTCCCGTTGATGAAGGTCTGGGAAAACATCACGTTTTCGATGGAAATCAAAGGTGCCAGCAGCGCCGAGCGCCGCAAGCGCGCTGATGAGCTTCTGGACATGATCGCGCTGCCAGAGCAGGGCGACAAACTGCCCAGCGAATTGTCAGGCGGTCAGCGCCAACGTGTTGCTATAGCCCGTGCTTTGTGCGCCGAGCCTGACGTTCTGTTGCTGGATGAACCGCTGTCGGCACTTGACCTAAAACTGCGCCAACACATGCGGACCGAGCTACGTGAAATTCAAAAGCGCGTCGGCATCACATTCATTTATATCACCCATGACCAGGGCGAAGCGTTGACCATGTCGGACAATATCGCTGTTATGCGCGCGGGTGTGATCGATCAGATTGCCAATGGCAAGACCATCTACAATGATCCCAACACGGCTTTTGCGGCCTCTTTTGTGGGCGAAAACAACGTGTTTCGCGGCAAAGTTAAACAAGTCATGGGCAATGAGGCTCTGATTGCGACCAATCGCTCGGGCGATCTGGTGGCGCGGATTTCGACAACCAATCAAGGCAAGATGAAGGAAGGCGACGACGCAATGATGTTCGTACGCCCCGAAGCTTTTGCCATTGCACCCGATGGCGCCTCAGGCGATCATTTCGTCACGGCGCGTGTCAACCACGAAGAGTTCGAAGGCAACGCCTTTAACATCTTTACCGAAGGTGAAGGTGGGAAAGAGATCAAAGTGTCGATCCCGAATCACGGACAGTCTTTCGACGATCACACCGGACAGAACATCACGTTGGAATACGAGACGCATAACGCCGTCATCGTCCCGGCGGGTGAACTGGCCGCAGAATAAGGGGACCAACTCATGCCCCAGTTTTTGAAAGATTTCTTCAATCGCAACGGTACCGGTATGGGGTTGGCGATCCTGGGCCTGGTCCTGTTCTGGACAATCGGCCTGATCATCCTGCCGCAGTTGTCGATGCTGGACTTTTCGTTCCGCCCGAACCTGCCACCGCCAGAGATAGGCGGGCCCAAGGACGTCTATACTCTGGAAAACTATAAATACTTGATCTACGGCCCCGAGGGCGGCAGTCAGGACTATAACACAGTCGACCTGAGGGTGTTCTTCCGCACCCTCGTGGCGGCCGTGTGCGTCACGATTTTCAACCTGATCATCTGCTATCCGATTGCCTACTACTTGGGACAATCCGAAGGCAGCCATATCCGAATCTTTGCGATCATTCTGATCATTCCCTATTGGATCAACGAAATCCTGCGCGCCTTTGCGCTTCGCATAATCTTCGGTGAAACCGGCGTTCTGAATACGTTGTTCATGGGCTTGGGGATATGGGATACACCGTTCGACTTCATCCGCAACGATATCGCTCTCTATGCGGGTCTGGGCTATGCCTACATCCTGCTGATGATCTTCCCGATGTATAACGTCATTGAAAGTCTGGACAAAAACCAGATCGAGGCTGCCCGCGACTTGGGCGCACCGTGGTGGCGGATACATTGGCGCGTGGTCATACCTTATGCCAAACCGGGCATCAGTTCGGGCTGCACCATGGTGTTCATGCTGAGCGCCGGTGCGTTGGCCGCGCCGCAGATTTTGGGCGGACCGTCGAGCCTGTGGTTCACGCAGCTGATCTATCAACAGTTCAACGACAACAATGACTGGCCACAAGGTGCCGCCTACGCGATCGTTCTGCTGGTCACTTGTATCCTGTTCGTGCTGGCCATGATGCGCATGTTCAAGGTGAACATGGGGGATATCGGGAAATGAATAATTCCTTCCTCCGCATAAGCATCTGGGTCTATCTGGTGCTCTTCTTCCTGTATCTGCTGGGACCGCTTGTGATCATGTCGATCACCGCGTTCAACTCGTCGGGTTTCCCACGGATGAGCCCTTGGGAGTGTCTGACCTTCCAGTGGTTTGGTGAACTGTTTCAGGATCAGCGTATCCTGAACGGTATCAAGAACTCGCTGATCATCGGGCTCGGTACGGTGGTCTTGTCCGTGGCCATGGGGCTGGCAGGTGCGCTGATGCTGACGCAGATCTGGCCTAAACTGCGCGCGACCTACTATACGGTCATCATCGCACCGATCCTGATCCCGGGCGTGGTTTTGGGTATCTCGACGCTGGTGTTCTGGGATCGGATCAACCGGATGCTGGGACTGGGCGCGGATAGCTTCCTGTCGAACGGCATCTTCCTGACGGTGATCGGCCAGTCCACCTTTATCGCCAGCTATTGCATGCTGGTTCTGGTGGCGCGATTGCAGCGCTATGACATGGCTCTGACAGAAGCAGCCTTGGATCTGGGCGCCACGCATGCACAGGCGTTCCGCAAGATTCTGCTGCCGTTCATGCGCCCGGCGATTGCCTCAGCGGCGGTATTGGCGTTCCTTGCATCGTTCGAGAACTACAACACCACCACCTTCACTTTTGGTGAGTACCCAACACTGACGATCGAGCTGGCCCAGAAGGTCCGCTATGGTATCACACCCGCGATCTCGGCGCTGGCATTCATCATCGTTGCGCTGACGGTGTTCTTTGCCTTGCTGAACGAGGCGAAGCTCAAGCGTCAGGAACTGGTGGCAGCGGCGCGCAAAAACGCGACGGTTGAGGAACTGGCAGGCAAGATCAAACTGCCCAGCTTCTTTGCCGGTAACATGGCAGCGGTTCTGCTGGTCGTATTTGCCATTGCAACGATCACGGTTGTCGGCACTGCTACGGCCTACGATCCTGGTCAGTGTATCGCCGACGTGCGCGAGCAGAAGCAACTGGAGGCCGAACAGCGCATTCAGGAACTGCGCAAGCAGCGCGAAGAACGTCGCAAGCAGCGCGAAGCCGAAGAAGCTGAACAGGGTGGGGCGCAATCCACGCCCAAGCCCTCAAACAACAGTGGTTTTGGAAACGTGTTTGCCCCGAACTCTCTAGGTGGAGACGAAGGCGAAAGCGACGATGGTTCGTCCGACGCAGACCCAGCCCCGTCGAACAACAGCGGGTTCGGAAACGTCTTCGACCCTAACAGCCTGCAAAACGACGAGTAGCGTCGTAGGTTGATAGCCAAGGCATCCGCCCGGATCAGGATCAAATCTGTCCGGGCGGATTGCGTTTCAGGATGGCGACATCGCAGCCCGGAACGGTTTTCCTGTCCCAGATCACCGGGTCCGCGTTATAGTTGATCAGGAAAACATGATCAGCAGTCTCGCGCATCCGCAGCCCTGGCGGCATGGTTTGCACACGCAACCCTGTTTGCTCTGCCGCCATCAGTATGATCCGGTCCCAGAGCGACTCGTCGGGGAAACCTGCCAGATACCAAAGCCCGGAATTTCCCTTAAGCGCAGGCGTTCCGTCTTCAAAGCTCAATAAATCGGCGGCCGATCCCGACAGGCGATCCACCCAATGCAGGGCCGCACCACCCCCTTGAACGGGTCGTTCAACCGTCGGAGGTAGCGTTTCAACCAGATCGACCTCACAGTCCAAGGCGCCCAACCCGGGACGGCCCGTATTGGGAATTTGGAAATCATGCGTAATGGCTCCACTGCGGGGGCCAAGGATCGCGAGCTTACATGCCTCTTGCAGACGGCGCTCCAAATCCTGGTCGATTGTCGCGAGGCCCGGCGCAAGGATCAGATCGTATTGTCCTGAAATGTCATGTTTCGATACGATATCCACCGACAACCCCGCGCGCCGCAAAGCGCGATAGGCGGAAAAGACCAGTCGAAAGTAATCAAACCCAGCCCCCTGCGGCTGAGCAGCCCATGCCCAGTCCGACGCATAATCAAACAAAATGGCCACTCTGGCTTGCACCTGAAGAACTTCACCCAACTCGGACAGTGTGTCAGCGGTCTGACGTGCCTCGTTCAAAGCAGGCGCGGGGCGGTTATTCGACGTTAATAAGCCCGCGTGCATCTGCTCTTGGGCGAAGGGGGCCTGACGCCAGCGGAAATAGCTGACCACCTCAGCCCCATGGGCAACAGCTTCAAGCGACCAGAGGCGCACCATTCCCGGCAGGGGGGCTGGATTGAACGGTGCCCAGTTCACGGGACCGGGTTGCTGTTCCATCACCCACCATCGTCCATATCCGACTGCCCGGTACAGATCATGGTGAAACGCCTGCATATCCGGGTCGCCCTGCTGAAGAAAGGCGATCTTATGCGCGTCGTCATCTTCCAGCCGGTCCGACAAAAACCCAATCGGATAGCTGTCCCAGGTGGCAATATCCAGATCAGCGCCGACCTCGAAGTGATCGAAATTCAGAACACGACCCATGTAGTTGTGCAGCAGTGGCGCATCAGTCAACTGCCTCAAGACGTTAACCTGAGCCTTGTTGAACGCCACAACCTGATCCGAGCTGAACCGCCGGAACGCCAATACGTGGGCTGGGTTCGGTTCGGTCACGGTTTGATTGGGCAGATCGATCTCATCAAAACTGGCGTATTCCATCGACCAGAACACATTGCCCCATGCTGTGTTGAGCGCTTCGACGGATCCGTATTGATCCGCCAGCCAATGCCGAAAGGCTTGGAGGGAAGGGACGCTGTAGCTGACCGTTGTGTCGTGGCACCCGTATTCGTTGTCGATCTGCCAAACGGCCACATGCGGATTGCGGCCATACCGCTCTCCCATGATGCGGGCTATGCGTGAGCATTCGTCGATATAGCCTTTATGGCTAAAGCAATAATGCCGCCGCGATCCAAACTTGCGCGGGTGCCCATGTTCATCCACAGCCAACATGTCGGCGTGTTTGTCGATCATCCAGCGCGGCGGCGTTGCCGTTGGCGTGCCCAGTACGACCTTCAATCCTGCGGAACCAAGTGTTTCGATCGCGCGGTCCAGCCAATCGAGCTGCAGATTACCCGGCTGTGGTTCCATACGGCTCCACGCAAACTCACCGATTCGGACCCAGGTCAAGCCGGTGGCGATCATGCGCGCGGCATCCGCTGCCCACATCGCCTCGGGCCAGTGCTCGGGATAATAGCAAACGCCAAGTTCCGGCTTCATAAGATGACCTTGTGTTCTGCCTGACCCCGCCCGACATTCAGCGCGGCAAAGGTCATTCCGTTGTTTGGTTGCGCTTCGATTTCGCCGACGCTCAACCCCTGACGCGCTGTAGTACAGAACAGCGTGCTCAAGTCACTGCCACCAAAGGCCGGGCAGGACGTGTGTGCCGCATCGAAAGACACGGCGCTCAGGAATTGTCCATCAGGTGTGTAACAGGCAACCCGGCTGGCACCCCATTGTGCAATCCAGATGTTTCCAGCGGCATCAACCACAGCGCCGTCAGGGTTCAGCCCCTCATCCCTAAGATCCAAAAAGACCGAATGATCCCCTTCAGGCCACCCGGTTTCTGCATTCAGCTTCCAACACCGAACCTGCCCTGTCACGGTATCGCAAAAGTAGGCAACGGACCGATCCGGTCCAAAACAGATCGCGTTCGAGATTGTCACATCCGCAACCAGACGCCTCAGCTCGCCTTTCCAGAACCGATAGATCGATCCGGCCGCTGGTTCGGCCTGCTTTCCCATCGTTCCAATCCAGAACCCACCCCAAGGGTCGGCGCGGCCATCATTGGAGCGGGTCACAGGATTGTCTGGCTCTAAAGGGACGATCAAGCTGCGGTCCGCAGTGGTCAGATCAAACCGCCAGAGCCCGGATTCTGACGCCAGAAACAGCCTATCTCGGTCGACCCACCCTGCGGCAGAGACATGTTCGTCAAATGCCCAGCTAATTGACCCTTGTCCATCACGGGTCATCAGACGTTTGCCGATGATGTCGAACCAAAACAACTGTTGCCGTTCGGGGTGCCACAAAGGCCCTTCGCCCAACTCACACGGGCGGTCGTCAAAAACAGTGCTCATCCCGTCGCCTTGTCATAGGCCGCAACGACGCGGTGGGCACGATCTGCTATTTCGGTTACGTCCATGCCAGGTTGAAAAAGCGCCGATCCGATTCCGAACCCGTCTGCACCGGCCTTGATCCACTGATCGAAATTCTCAGGGCCTGCACCACCTACGGCAAAGACCAGCGCGCCATCAGGCAGAACCGGGCGCAAAGCGGCCAGCCCGGTCGGCCCTGCCATCACACCGGGAAACAGCTTCAGTCCTGTGGCCCCAGCCTTTAGGGCCGCAAAAGCTTCGGTCGGGGTGTAGACACCCGGCCAGCTTTGCATCCCCAGAGCGACCGAGCGTCCGATGACGTCGGCATCATAGTTTGGCGATACGATCAGTTTGCCCCCGGCGTCCGAGACCGCTTCGACCTGATCGACGGACAAAACCGTGCCCGCGCCAATCAGCGCCTGATCCCCAAACGCCTTGGCCAAAACGGCGATACTGTTCAGCGGGTCGGGTGAATTGAGCGGCACTTCGATCCGGTCAATCCCCGCGTCAAGAATTGCGCGCCCAACGGCTTCGGCCTCTGTCGGGTTTAGTCCACGCAGAATGGCGATGATAGGACGGCTCATGAATTCACCTTGTCTTTAGCCAGAGCAAGCCCTGCCAGCGTCGCCGCAGTGGCGTTTACAGTTTCGGCGAATGCGCCTTGCTGCTTTAGCGCGGCGGCATAGATCTGCGACACACCGTCGGCGCCAATGACAGCCAGCTGTTGTCCCAACCAATAGGGCCGGGTGGCGGCCAACTCGGCACCGATCAGCAAACCCGAAAGCTGCGCCCGAGCGGTGCCCTTGTCCTGACCCTGCAGCAAATCTGCCGCGCGCAGGCCGAAGAGACGTGCAGCAAGTTGTTCGGGCTTGGACAAGGTATCTGCAACTGCGTCCGCAAAGGCATTGTCGTCCCAACCTTCGCAAACCGAGTGCCGCAGCACCGATTGCCCGGATAACAAGTCAAACATCTCTCCCGTCATAAACGTCCGAAAGCTGACAACTTCGCCTGCGCTGACCTGAACCCATTTTGTATGTGTTCCGGGCAAACAGATCACCCCATCCCAGTTCTGATGTGCGGCAAGAAATCCTGCGATCTGCGTTTCTTCGCCGCGCATAACGTCCGGCGGTGCCACCTGTTTCAGACCCGGCACCACAAAGGCGCGGATACGTGGATCGGTGCCGGGAACACGGATAGGCGCGGCTGGCAGCGGTTGGCTCGGCACAGCGCAATAGGGTGCCTCGACCCAACCTTGCCGCGCCCCAACCATACCGCAAGCAATCACGTTCACCTGGGTATCTACGAGCCAGGATTCAATCAGGCCCAACAATGCGGCTTGGAACCCATCCTGACCGATACGTGCCATACCGGCGTCGGACTGCGCCTGATCGAGCACCGTGTGCCCTTGCATAGCCCACGCCCGCAGATGGGAGGTACCCCAATCAACAGCGATCCAGTCTGTCTTCATCACGTTACCCCGTAACCACAACGCCACCGTCAACGACCATGCATTGACCGGTCATCGCGCGGCTGGCCTTAGACGCCAGAAACAAGGTGGGCGCAATCATGTCTTCGGGTGTCAGATGTTCTTTCAAGCATTGCCGATCCAGATGTGCAGCCAAATCTTCGGGCGTTGCCCACATGTCCAGTTGTTTCTGCGTCAGAACCCAGCCGGGAGCCAGAGCGTTCACCCGGATGTTCTGCGGACCAAGCTCACGTGCTAATGAACGCGTCATGCCTGTAATTCCAGCATTTGACGTTGTGTAGATCGGATACCCCGCGTTGCCCATCATGTAGCTGATCGAACTGAAATTGATGATCGCACCCCCGTCTTTCATTTGCCGGGCCGCTTCCTGACAAGCGAAATAGTAGGCTTTCAGGTTGACCTCTATCATCCAGTCCCAGAACTCTTGAGTGGTTTCGTCCAATGCGTGTCGTTGGTCATTGGCCGCATTATTTACCAATACGTGCAAGGGACCGTGCGCCTCGGCGGCTTGGCGCATGGTGGCGTGCAGCAACTCGGTGTCGGTCATGTCACCCTGCATGAAAAGCGGCGCGCGGCCATGCTTGTCCCGCATCTCCTCGACGAACCCGCTGGCGTCTGAGCGACCGATGAAAGCCACGTTGCCCCCCTGAGCCATAAATCCATCGGTTAATGCTGCGCCGACGCCCGAGCCGCCACCAGTGATATAGACAGACGCCCCGTTCAGGTCAGGGAATGTTGCTGTTTGATCCATCAGTGGCTCTCTCTGGTTACAAGGCGGGTGTCTTTGCCCACTAGGAAATCAAGGTCAGCGCCTCGATGGGCTTGCAGCACATGGTCAATGTAAAGCTTCGCGTATCCGCGGGTGTAGTGAGGATCGTCCGGTTGCCACGCAGCACGACGGGCTTCCAGTTCTTTTTCATCCACCAAAAGTTCCAGTTCGCCCTTTTTGGCAGAGACGCGGATACGGTCACCAGTTTTGACCAAAGCCAGCGTGCCGCCTGCCTGCGCCTCGGGGCTGACATGCAGGATGACGGTCCCATAAGCCGTCCCCGACATGCGCGCGTCCGAGATACGGATCATGTCGCGCACGCCCTCTTTCACCAGCTTGGCCGGGATCGGCATGTTGCCAACTTCTGGCATTCCCGGATAACCCTTGGGGCCACAGCCTTTCAGAACCAGAATGGTATCGGGTGTGACAGGCAAGTCATCTCGGTCGATATTGGCTTTCAGGTCTTCGATATTCTCAAAAACGTATGCTTCGGCTTCGGTTTCCAGCAGTTCGTCCGTCGCCGCCGAAGGTTTAACGATGGCTCCGTCCGGTGCTAAGTTGCCGCGCAACACACGCAAACCAGCAGCGGATTTCACTGGGTCGTTGAAGGGGCGGATAACGTCCGAATTGAAGCATTCGGCTCCTTCGCAATGGGCCGATATGTCTTTGTTCAACACCGTTATTGCCGGGCGAAGGAAGGGTTTAAGCTCGTTCAGCACGACCGGCACACCGCCCGCGTAACAGAAATCCTCCATCAGATATTTGCCCGAGGGCATACAGTTTACCAGCAGGGGGATCTCCGACCCGATCTCAAAATCCTTGAGTGTCAGATCAACTCCCACCCGGCCCGCCAAAGCCAACAGGTGAACAACGGCATTGGTCGAGCCACCCACCGCAGCATTGGCCAGGATGGCATTCTCAAATGCCTCTTTGGTCAGAATGTCCGAGGGTTTGAGGTCCTCGTCCACCATCTCGACAATCCGTTTGCCGGTCAGATGCGCCAGTGCCATTCGGCGGGCGTCAACGGCAGGTAAGGCGGCGTTGGTGGGCAAGGACATACCCATCGCCTCGACAAGTGAGGCCATTGTGCTTGCGGTGCCCATTGTCATACAAACACCGGCGCTGCGCGACATACCGGATTCAGCGTTCATGAAATCCTGCAGCGTCATCTC
The DNA here is from genome assembly GCF_059612325.1 of Ruegeria sp. CDSA021. Taxonomy (NCBI): domain Bacteria; kingdom Pseudomonadati; phylum Pseudomonadota; class Alphaproteobacteria; order Rhodobacterales; family Roseobacteraceae; genus Ruegeria; species Ruegeria sp. CDSA021. Next base: position 30,502 of record NZ_JBXWQJ010000004.1, on the reverse strand, counting down.
TCCGGCGCGGACGGCCTCGGAGAATTTCCACACATCCGTGCCCGAGCCGATATCCTGCCCACGATATTTGCCGTTCAGCATCGGGCCGGAACTGACAACGATCGAAGGCAGGTCGACCGAGGCCGCGCCCATCAATTGCCCCGGCGTGGTCTTGTCGCAACCGCCCAGCAGGACCACGCCGTCAATGCCATAGGCACGGATTGACTCCTCGACATCCATCGCCAGCAAATTGCGGAACAACATCGCTGTGGGCTTCATCTGCGTCTCGCCCAAAGACATGACGGGGAATTCGACCGGAAAGCCGCCTGCCTCCCACACACCACGTTTGACGCCTTCGGCCAGATCGCGCAGGCCCGAGTTGCAAGGGGTCAGTTCCGACCACGTATTGCAGATGCCAATGATCGGCCGCCCATCAAAAGCGTGATCAGGGAAACCCTGGTTCTTCATCCAGGACCGGTGGATGAACCCGTCCTTGTCGAGTTTTCCGTACCAATGCTGTGAGCGGCGTTTTGTCATTTTTGCGGGGCTTTTCTTGGCTGCGGTTGGAATTGAGTATTGTTGAAAAGATGAAGATCAGGCGGCCCGAGCAGGGCGGCACCAATCGGGCAGCCAGTCGGCATGGGCCGTTAGCAAGTCGCTCACCAGATTGCGGATCTGGCGCAGGTCGAGTTCGGCCGCAGTGTGCGGATCCATCATGGCTGCGTGATATATGTATTCCGGGTTCTGATCGACCAAAGCGCGAACGGTAAGTTCCTGCACGTTGATCTGCGTGCGCATCAGGGCAATCAGTTGAGGCGGTATGTCGGCGACAACCGAAGGCTGCACACCATTGCTATCCACCAGACAAGGCGTTTCGACCGCTGCACCCAAGGGAAGTTGCGGAATTTGGCCTGTGTTCGGCAAGTTACCATAGGCTGTATATGGGGTATCCGTGACGATGGCGTTCATCAGATCGGCGGCAAATTCGTGGCTGCGGACGACTTCAATGTCGCGACCGTCGGTCAGCGTTTTGGCTTGCTTTTTCCAGTTGGCAATCTGTTCGACACAGCGTGTCGGGTACTCGTCCAGTGGGATGGAGAACTGCTCGATCAGATCCTGACGCCCGTCCTTGATGAACCAGGGGACGTATTCGGCCAGGTGTTCCGAGCTTTCGGTACAGAAATAGCCCAGATGGTCCATGACTTCGTAACGCACTTTGTTGGGGCAGCGCGGCATCAGCAGGGGCGGTTTTGGGATTTGACCACTGGCATAGCCTCTCCGCAAAGCGGGGTAGAGATCGCGGTTCTGATGTTCAAGCTTCAGGAAGAAGGCCACGTGATTGACGCCCGCGACCTTGTAGCGGATGTCCTCTTTGCGCAGGTCCAGATCGTGGGCCAGCTCTTCGACCGTGTTTTGCACCGAATGGCACAAACCAACATGCTTTAGGCCGGGGAATCGCTCGGCCAGAGCCCAGGTGTTGATCGCCATCGGATTTACATATTGAAGCAGCGTCGCGTTCGGGCAGAGCTGCATCATATCGTGCGCTACATCCCATAACACCGGAACCGTACGCAAGCCGCGCATGATGCCACCGACGCCCAGCGTATCGGCAACGGTCTGGCGCAAGCCATATTGCTTGGGAATTTCGAAATCCGTGACAGTGCAAGGTTCATACCCCCCGACCTGAAAGGCAGTGATGACAAAATCTGCGCCATCCAACGCAGCACGGCGGTCGGTATGGGTTGTAACCGTTGCACCCGTGCCGATCGATCGGATCATGGCGCGCGCCACAGCTTCGCTTTCGGCAAGGCGCTCGGAATCAATATCCATCAGGGCAAACTGACTGTTCGCCAATGCTGGGGTCAGCAGGGCATCACCCACGATGTTCTGCATGAAGATCGTGGAACCGGCCCCGATAAAGGTGATCTTTGTCATCTTACAAACTCTTGGTTTGACGTTACTTTACAGCACCGAGGGTCAGGCCCGCGATAAAGTGTTTCTGCATCAGAAAGAACATGGCAACGGGCGGTAAGGCCGCGACGATGGAACCCGCACTCATGAGCTGATAGGCGGCCCTGAACTGAGCGTTAAAGCTGGTGATACCAGCGGTGACAGGTTGGCTTTCCGCGCCCTGAGTCAGCACGACGGCCCAGAAATAGTCGTTCCAGATAAAGGTGAAGATCAGTACGCTAAGCGCGGCAATTGCCGGCTTCATCAAAGGTAAGACTACATACCAGAAGATACGGATTTCGCTGATACCCTCGACCCGAGCGGCTTCGATCAGTTCAAACGGCAGGGCGCGGATGAAGTTGCGCATGAAGAGGGTGCAAAACCCAGTCTGGAAGGCAATGTGGAAAAGTACAAGGCCGGTTTTGGTGTTGTAGAGACCGAGTTCAAGCGTGAGATCGCGTACCGGCACCATCAGGATCTGGAAGGGCACGAAGTTGCCCGCGACAAACATGAAGAAGATCCAGAGGTTCGATTTGAACTTGTAGATTCCCAGAGCAAAGCCGGTCATGCAGCTCAGCGCGACAGCTCCGATCACTGTTGGGATGGTGATCATGAACGAATTCAACAGATAGCGCGGCATGTCCGAGTTGAAGAAGACCTGTCCATAGTTGAACGCTCCCTCAAAGCTGGACGGCAATCCCCAGTAGTTGGCGTTGGTGAAATCTGCGGCGGGTTTGACCGAGAAAAGCGCAACCGCCAACAAGGGACCAAGCCATAGCAACAGTGCCAGGGGCAGCATCGCCTGATAGGTAATCTGCGCTGCTCGCGGTTGTTTTTCGATAGGTTTGGGAAACATCTCAGTGCCCCTTTTCTTCGCGGTACATCGACCACAGGAAGTAGGCGATGAAGCAGAGCATGATCAGGAACAGAATCACCGCAATGGCAGCGCCGTAGCCCATGCGGAATCCGTACTCGGACAAGGCGACTTCAAACATGTAATAGGCCAGCACGCGAGATGATCCGAAAGGTCCGCCCTGGGTCATGATCGAGATCAGGTCGAAGCTGCGCAACGCGCCGATGATTGTTACAACGAAGGCGATGAAGGTGGCCGGACGCAATTGCGGCAAGATTATATGCCACAGCATTCTCCAACTTTTTGCGCCATCCAGACGCCCGGCCTCAATCTGTTCCGGATCCACGGCGTTGAGGCCAGTCAGATACAGGATCATGCAATAGGCTGTTTGCGGCCAGAGCCCGGCGAAGATGATACCGTAGGTCACGAAACGTTCATCCCCCAGTACATTGAGAGGGCCAAGTCCAAAGAGGTCAAGGAATTCGTTCAGCAGGCCGAAAGTCGGATCATAAAACCACGTGAACACAAGACCGACGACCACCTGAGAGATCACGAACGGGAAGAAAAACAATGATTTATAGAGTCGAATACCCCAAACTGTTTGGTTCAGGAATAACGCGATGAACAGACCCGCTGGAATCGCGAGCAAATACATGACCAGCCAGATCAGATTGTTTTTCATCGAGATATAGAAAGCATCCCGATCAACCCATTCCCAATAGAGGTCCTCGTAGTTTCGGAACCCGACGTATTCCGCCGCGCCCAGCCCATCCCATTCGTAGAGTGACAGGTTGAAAGACTGGAAAACCGGAATGATCACGTAGACCATGAAGAATAGCAGCCCAGGGGCCAGAAACAGCCACGGCGCGATGCGTTGTTGGTTGCGGTGGAACCAGCTTTCCTGTTCGGGGACGTCTACTGCAACTGTCATGGGGACTCTCGGGTCTGTTGGGGTGAAGGCGGGCTTCCGCCCGCCTACGTTTGTGCAAGGCGTAGGCCGGGCACCAGCCCGGCCCATTCCGGATCAGTTGTCGTAGATGCGCTGGCGTGCTCGTTCCAGCTTGGCCAGAATGCGGTCGGCATTGTCCGGCTTGACCATGAACTCCTGAAAGCCTTCCATCGACGCTTTGGCCATTTCAGCCGGAGCGTCGCGGTCCCAGAACTGGGCGACACCGCCCGGGCTGTTGGATGAAAGCATCTGGAACCCTTGTTGCAGAAACTTGTCGTCATCCACCGCGGACTGCGCGTTCACCGGCAGCTGACCAAGGTTTGCACCATTGTTGATCTCGGTTTGCTCGTCTGCCGAAACCGCAAAGCGCAAGAACTCACGCGCTGCTTCTTTATTGGACGCATTGGCCGGGATGTGGAACGTATCTGTTGGCGCGTCTTCGGCCAGTTCGACATCGGGATTGATCGAAACGAACTGGTAGAAGTCCAGTTGATCATCTGTCAGCCCGGCATCACGCAACGGCGCAACGGCGAAGTTACCCATAAGGTAAGCGGCGGCTTCACCGTTGACCATAAAGGGCAGGGCCTCTTGCCAGCTATAGGTCTGGTGGTTGTCGATGAACGCGCCCATGTCGATCAGCTGTTTCCAGTTGGCGAAGGTCTGCTTGACCCGGTCATCTTCCCAGCTGATCTCGCCGTTAGCGAGCTGATTGTGGAAGTCGTAACCGTTGGTGCGCATGTTCAGGTAGTCGAACCAGCCACCGGCGGTCCACAGGAACTTGGTGCCGATGGTATAGCAGGCGCGGCCTGAATCGACGATCTTCTGGCAGTTGGCCAGCTCTTCTTCCCACGTGGTCGGTTCAGTCAGGCCAAGCTCATCAAAGATGTCTTTGCGATAGTAAACGCCCCACTGGTAGTAGGTATAGGGCACGCCCCACTGCTTGCCGTCGATGGTCATCGCGCCTTTGGTCGAGGCCAAATTGTCGGCAATTTCCGGTTCGGCCCAAAGGTCCGACACATCCTCAAACAGGCCAGCCTCAACATAAGGCTTCATGCGGTTGGCCGCGTACCATGTGGCGACGTCCGGGGTATCGGCCGTCAGGAAATTGCGGATCTGCGTTTTGTAGGCTTCGCGGTCGATCACGGTGGTTTCGATTTCCAACCCTGGATGCTGTTCCGCAAACCGCTCGATCATCGCTTCCATCGTCGCACGCGGCGCCGGGTTTGATGTGTCCAGGAAAATGCGCAGCTCTCCCGTCAGTTCCGCAGCTGCAGGTGCCGCCATCGCGACACCAAGCGCCAGCGCAGCTGTTGTGCGCTTGAAAGTTGAATACATGGTCTCCTCCCTATTTCTCCCATGTGCGGTTCCAAATATTGAAACCTAGTTTTATATATTGAAAACTACACATCGACTCGGTTAGTCTTGTCAAGACCCATCGAAAGGATGGCAGTCGGCAATTGGAGGAGAACACGCACCCGTGTCAGGTGATGGAACCATAGGCAAAGCATGTGATGTGCTGGATCATGTAGCGGCGTTTCAGCGCCCTGTGCGGTTTTCGGAGCTGCTGGACAGCAGTGCCTTTCCAAAGGCAACGCTCTACCGATTCCTTCAATCCCTGACGAATCAAGGAATGCTTTCGTACGACCCGGACCGGCAGACCTATGCCCCCGGGATGCGCCTTGTCCGACTTGCCCATGCCGCTTGGACACAAAGCTCTCTGGCCCCAATCGCGCGCCCGTTTCTGGACGCGCTGAGTCGGGAAACGGGTGAAACCGTGCATTTGGCACAGCTCGACTCAGGTCAGGTGCTGTATGTCGATAAACGCAACGCTGCGCAGCCCATTGAGATGTATTCACAAGCTGGCAAGGTTGGCCCCGCTTACTGCACCGGGGTCGGCAAGGCGATGATGGCGTATTTAGAGGAAGAGACGCTGAATAGAGTCATTTCTCAGCAAAGCTATCACCGCTTCACCGAAAGGACCCTGACCTCGGAACAGGCGCTGCGCGAAGATCTTGATCGGATACGCGGCCGGGGATTCGCTATCGATGATGAAGAGCACGAGCCCGGAATCATCTGTATCGCCTGCCCGGTTCTGACGTCGAACAGTCGAATGCTGGGTGCGATTTCCGTGACAGGTTCGACGGAACGGATGAACTTCATACAACTCGAAGCCTGGGTGCCGCGTGTCCGCCGCGTGGCCGAACAGATCGGGGCCGAGGCGCAGGCATGGCGCTTTCCCGAAACAGGCCCAAACCTTAGCGATGACAGGATGCAAGTGACATGACAGGAGTAACTCTGAACCAGGCAATCAAGCGGTACGGTCAGACGCAGGTCATTCACGGGATCGATCTGCAAATCGAGGATGGCGAATTCTGCGTCTTTGTTGGCCCCTCTGGATGTGGCAAATCCACTTTGCTGCGCATGATTGCAGGGCTTGAAGAGACCTCGGAAGGCGAGATCCACATTGGCGCGCGGGAAGTTACGCATGTGGACCCGGCAAAGCGTGGTGTTGCGATGGTTTTCCAGACCTATGCGCTTTACCCACACATGACGGTGGCCGAGAACATGGGATTCGGTCTGCGCATGAACGGCGTTGCAAAAGCCGATATTGATCAGAAAGTTCAGGAAGCATCGAACATCCTGAAGCTTGATCCCTATCTCAAACGCAAACCCAAGGCCTTGTCGGGTGGGCAACGGCAACGGGTTGCAATTGGCCGTGCTATCGTCCGCGGACCCGAGGTTTTTCTGTTCGACGAACCTTTGTCGAACCTGGACGCCGAATTGCGCGTCGAAATGCGGGTCGAGATCGCGCGTCTACATCAGGAAATCGGCGCGACGATGATCTATGTGACCCATGATCAGGTCGAAGCGATGACTATGGCCGACAAGATTGTCGTGCTTCGCGATGGCCGAATTGAACAAGTGGGGGCTCCGATGGATCTGTACCGCGACCCCGACAACCGTTTTGTTGCAGGTTTCATTGGTTCACCCGCAATGAACTTTTTGGATTGCGACTATGCCGACGGCCAAATCACTCATCCTGTGCTGGCGCAACCTCTGCCGGTCTCTGAAGAGGTTCCTGCCGGGCAGGGCAAGGTGACTTTGGGGATGCGCCCGGAGCACATCCAGATCGATCGCTCGGCGGATACTTGCACCGTGGACCTGACCGAGGCGCTAGGGGGTGTTTCCTATTCCTATCTGCTCACCCCAAATGGCGACAAGCTGATTGTTGAAGAACGGGATGACCAACGCAGCAAAACAGGCGAAAGGATTGGCATCTCGATCCAACCCGACCGCGCCATGGTGTTCGACCCTGAAACAGGGCAGAGATTTCGGTAACGGTTCAGCGTCTGACAGATTATTGGCGCTTGTTTTGCCCCCCCTAGAATAACTACCTAAAGTAGAAACACACTTGTTTTGAGGGTACTATGGGCATTCGCCTCGCCGCGTTGATCGTCGTTTGCACGGCACTTTTACTGTCGTTTAACACGCCTTCGAAAGCTGAAAGGGAATACGCCAGGCTGCGCGCGGCCTGTGGAATGGGCTGCGGATCAGAAATGGCTATCCCGGCTTGCACTGCGCTGCTTGATCTGAGTGACGAGCCGTTGGAGGCACGTCAGGATTACTACGCCAAACGGGCGCAGGCTTTGCATAGTCAGAGGCACTACCAGCAAGCCATCGAGGACGCAGATCGCGCGCTGTCCTTGAACCCTGAAGATGCAGTTACACTTGTCTGGCGCGGCTATTCCAAGAACGCGCTGGAGGACAAGGACGGTGCCCGGGCCGATTTGGAACGGGCACAAAAGATCAGCCCCAACAGCACATATGTTTTGTTCAACGTGGCAAAGAAGATGCGAACATGGGGTGAAGTTCCCCTTGCGTTGGAAGGCTATGAAAAAGTTCTGGAACTTGATCCGAGTTTTGGAGATGTCGGCACCCGGTACTTGACGTTGCTTTATGACACGATGCCACCCGAGGCGTTTGAACGTCATCTGGCACAAGCTGAAGCGAAATGGCCGAATCAACCATGGGCACTCGATGCGCGCGTCACATATGAACTGCGCTACGGTTATGATCTGGAAAAAGCCTTGAACGCGATCGAGAAAAGAATATCAATTGCGCCCAATCCATCAGCAGACTTGTTGCTTTTTGCCTTGATCCACATGAAAATCGGCGATGAGAAAAAGGGGGTTGAGTACGCCGAGGCCTATGCGAAAGCAGAGAACAAAATTCAGTGGAGAGACAAAGGTTCTGTCAGAAAAACGATTGATCTTTTACTTGGATACGTAATCCATGGGCAAGGTACTGAGTGGATAAGGCGAAGCCATACCTTCGCAGCTTTGGGTGCGGCAGATCTCGCCCGTGCGGAATACCTCACTTTCCTGGAAAAAGGTGGCCCCTACTCCCCAAAACTCCTTCTTGATATTATAGAGGGAGCCGGCGTGCCCGTTGACCCGCAAGCCCGTGCGGGATCGACGCCACATATCAACAAAGCGATTGATGACTATATCCACCACTTGGAACAGAAAGTGGGCTTTTCAAACCTTGGTCCACAATCCGGTTAATCCCTCCCACATGGAAGCAAAACCTCCTGCCCGTGGCAAAACGCGCGTCTAGATACGATTGATTCCCAGCCCAACGTGATTTAAGGGAAGCCCTGTCAAAACAGAGTCACCCAGGGGCGGTATCGTAATCACGCCCCTGCTGCGCCGCGCAAATGTGGCCTTAACTCTTGGAACGCACGCCCCGAAAGGCTTAAAAAAAGGTAAAAGAATATGGTAGATAAATCGAACTTCGACATATTGTATACCATTGTAGACGAAGCGCCCGAGCTGGCCAGCGCCTCGTTCCTGCCCATCATCCGCAAGTTCGCATCTGCCGCGGGCGTCAACGTTGGCACCAAGGATATTTCATTGGCCGGGCGCATTTTGGCAACCTTCCCCGAGAAGCTGACAGATGCGCAGCGCATCACCGATGATCTGGCCGCATTGGGTGAGCTGGTGAAAACTCCGGACGCCAATGTTATCAAGCTGCCCAATATCTCAGCCTCGGTCCCGCAGCTGGTTGCGGCGATCGAAGAGCTTCAGGCGCAGGGCTATGATATTCCTGCGTACCCGGAAGAACCCGCCACAGACGAAGAACAAGCAGTCCGGGCGCGGTATGACGCGCTCAAGGGTTCGGCTGTGAACCCGGTTCTGCGCGAGGGCAACAGCGATCGCCGCGCGGCCCGAGCCGTAAAGAACTATGCTCAGAAGAACCCCCATTCGATGGGTGAATGGGCTTCGGACGGCAAAACCAAAGTGTCGTCCATGGCCAGCAACGACTTTTATGCCAACGAGAAGTCCGCGACCATTACCGCTGCTCAGGCAGGTAACGCAAAGATCGAGTTTGTCGGTAAAGACGGGAGCGTAACCGTCTTGAAGGACGCTTGGCCACTGGAAGAAGGCACCGTGGCTGATGCGACCTTTATGTCGGTCAAAGCTTTATCTTCTTTCCTGGCCGACGCCATTGAGGACACCAAGAAAGACGGCACCATGTTCTCGTTGCACATGAAGGCAACGATGATGAAGGTCAGCGACCCGATCATCTTCGGCTATGCCGTCAAAGCATGGCTGGCCCCAGTATTCGAGAAGTTCGGTTCCGAACTGGACGCACTGGGTGTGAACCCGAACTCGGGACTGGGCGACCTGTTGGACCGTGTGAAAGACAACGCGGATATCATGGCTGCCATCGATGCGATCAAAGGTGATCGTCCTTCGATGTACATGGTCGACTCGGATCGTGGCATTACCAACCTGCACGTCCCCTCAGACGTGATCATCGACGCTTCGATGCCCGCCGTGATCCGCGCAGGTGGCAAGGGTTGGGATGAGACAGGCGCCAAGGGTGACACCAATTGTGTGATCCCTGACCGCTGCTATGCCCCGGTATATGACGAAACCATCAAATTCTTCAAAGCCAACGGCGCGCTTGACCCAGCCACCGCTGGCGCTGTCGCTAACGTGGGCCTGATGGCGCAGAAGGCCGAAGAATACGGTTCGCACCCTACCACCTTCCAAGCCCCTGCTGATGGTACGATCCGTATCGTTCTTGCGAATGGGGAAACACTGCACAGCCACGACGTCGAGGCCGGTGATATCTGGCGGTCTTGCACCGTCAAGAAAGCACCTATCGAGAACTGGATCCAACTGGCCATGGACCGTCAGCGCCTGACCGGGTCCGAGGCGATCTTCTGGCTGGATGCAAACCGCGCCCATGATGTGGAACTGATCAAATACGTCAAACCGGCACTTGAGGCCGCGGGCGTTGCCGACAAGTTCCTGATCATGGCTCCGCGCGAAGCAACCCGTCAGTCGCTGGAGACCATCACTGCAGGCAATGACTCGATTGCGATCACCGGCAACGTGCTGCGGGATTATCTGACCGACCTGTTCCCGATCCTCGAACTGGGCACTTCGGCCAAGATGCTGTCGATTGTCAAACTGATGAATGGCGGCGGTCTGTTTGAAACCGGGGCAGGGGGTTCGGCACCGAAACATGTGCAGCAGTTGGTTGAGGAAAACCACCTGCGTTGGGACTCGATGGGTGAGTTCTGCGCACTTGGGGAATCTCTGAACTTCCTGGCTGACGGCAAAGGCAACGCGAAAGCCGGCGTTCTTGGCGCTGCGGCCGAAGCAGCAACTCAGGGCATTCTGGATAACAACCGTTCGCCCAGCCGCAAAGTGGGTCTGCCCGACAACCGCGACAGCCATTACTGGTTCGCGCGCTACTGGGCCGAAGCGCTTGCGGCACAATCTGATGATGCTGATCTGGCAGCTGAGTTTGCTCCGCTGGCTAAAGAGCTGGCCGACAAGGAAGAACAAATCCTGTCAGAGCTTGCTGCGGCTCAGGGTGCTGCTGCGGATCTGGGTGGGTACTACCACACCGATCCCGCAAAAACGGCTGCTGTAATGCGCCCAAGTGCAACGTTGAACTCGATCATCGGATAATCGTCAACGGGACATCGGGTCACTTTGCACCCGCTGGAAATCTGGAAGGGACCGACGCATTGCGCGGTCCCTTTTTTGTCGCGTATGTGTTGGTTGACGGCGCGTTGGTTCCAAAAGGGATCGTTGCGGCTAATTGCAAATTCATTCAAGCAAACTAAGAAACCTGTCTCAACATTTTTCCATTTTTTCTGAGCTTAAAGAGAAATTTCTCAAACCTACGGGATTCCCCCAATAGCGGTTAAATGCAAGCCAAGGTAATCCTGTGGTAACACGGAATTTCACTGGTGAGGCCCTCGGGCTATATCACTCACTCAGAAAATGACCAGCATTTGGGGTGCTGGTCATTTGCTTTTTTGAGATCGCCAATTCTGATGGTAGCCCCATGTTATGGCGCACAACGCACGCCTACCTCGACGGCGACGGAACATCGCCAGCTTTCATCCGCGGGGATTGAAAATCTCAGTCGTTCAGCCGAACCGGCGTCTTTCGGCCTTCACGGCGGATGACATAGTTCGGCCAACACCAGAAGCCGCCACACCTTCATATCGCAAGTAAGACAGGCGGCGCGCTTCTCTTCGCGCTAGGGCAAGAGATTGCAGGATGAGCGCGCATACAATCGACAACATCGTGGCAACGAATCCAGACACAGCGACGACCAAAGACGGGATTCGTTCAACAAGCCCGGTTTCCAGGAACTCGCGGAAAACGGACACAAAGACGAAGAGGGAAGGCAAGAAGACCAATAAAGCCAAAGACAAGAAAAACGGAACGGGTTTTTCGTCTTTGATCAGCAGGCCGATCATCTTGAGAATACGCCAACCATCAGAGAAGGTGGCCAATTTGGAGTTTGACTCCGGCAATCGTGAAAAGTACCGGGTCTTGACCTCACCAATCGGCATACGCATCTGCATTGCGTGGACCGTGAGCTCGGTTTCAATCTCAAATCCGTTCGAAACCGCAGGGAAACTTTTGACAAAACGTTTGCTGAAAACGCGATAGCCCGAGAGCAGATCGTCGATTTTGCTCTTAAAGAAAAACTTCACTAGGCCGCTGAACAATGCGTTTCCGAATTTGTGGCCTCTCCGATACGCTTCGATCTCGTCATTCACACGCGCACCGTTAACCATATCCAGATTCCGTGACACGAGAAGGTTGATCAACTCTGGTGCTGCTGAACTGTCATAGGTCGCATCCCCGTCGGCCATAACGTAGACGTCGGCATCCACATCGGCAAACATCCTGCGCACCACATTGCCTTTGCCTTGATAGGGTTCGGAAAAGACCAAGGCGCCCGCTTCTTCAGCTATTCGGACAGACTCATCCGAGGAATTATTGTCGAAGACGTAAATGACCGCGTCCGGCAGGGCCGCCCGGAATTGCTTGACGGTTTCGCCGATGGCAACCGCCTCGTTATAACAGGGCAATATAACAGCGATGTCCAAGCCCGGCCTATTGACCGGAGTCGCCGACCTTTTCCTGAGATCCAATGCACCTTCTATCATGCGTGGCTCATGCTGTTTAAGTCCCACCAAGGGAAAGATGATTGCGCTTCGGATTCAGAGTGAAGCGCGTATTCGACCGTTATGAAGCAGATAAACGGCAAAATTTTGTCATTCTGAGAGAACTGTTGCTTCAGCAAACAAAAAAAGGGCCGGTTCAAGCACCGGCCCCAGAGTTTCAGCTGAACCGAGGGATCAGTTCGAAGCTGCCATCAGTTTCTCGTTATGCTCGCGCAGCGTGTCGGAAACGACCGCATACCATTCACCGGATTCGCGCATTTCGTTCAGGCCCTTGTTCAACATCGCCAGATATTGTTTGCCAAACGGATTGCTGCGATGGCTGATAAAGCGCAGCGAAGACAGCGAAGTCACGAATGGGTTTTCGACCAGGTCGTTCTGGTTCAGACCCATTTCAACCATAGTGTCCGAGAACAGCTGAACCTCGAAGGTTGCAACATCCGCAGTGCCTGTCAGTACTGCATCGAGACATTCCCGCGCGGTGATCGGTTGCATCAGTGTTATGGATTCACCATTGTGCAAACCTTCTTGTTCCAGATCATGAATGAACCATCCATCCATACGGCAGATCGTGGCGCCTTTCAGCTCTTCAAAGGTTGTTGCGCCAGCAAAGTCGCTTTCGGGGATGGTGTAGAAACCGACCACGATGTCATAGACTGGTACGGACGAGTCGAACTGAGTGCAGCGCACTTCGGTTTCCCACGACCATTCATAAGTGCGATTGGTGCAGTCCGGCATGTTCCATGCCATGGAAACGTCGAAGGCACCAAGCGGCAGAAGGGTTTCAAGGTGCGAGTTCCAGTCATCCACAAAGCTGACAGAATAATCACGCGCGTTTCCGCCACGCTGCAACGCTGTGGTGCCCAAGCGTGTAATCGCACCGCCACCGTTCAGCGATTCATCCGCAAAAGGGGCCCAGCCGTTGCCGGTTACCAGCTTGATTGGCGGCTGGTAAACGCTCGAACGCTTGACGCTGGCCGCGCGCTGTTCTTCAGCCGCGATGATTTCCTGTGCGGTCTGACCATTCGGCAGGCTTCCGTCTTCACAAGGCAGGGCCAGAACCAAACCCGGTTCAAGAGCGTTGGGGTTCGTAATTTCGTTCCGGTTCGCGTTGAAGATCGGCTGATAGTTCGATGTTCCATAAGCCGCGATGGCAATGGTCGCCATTGTGTCACCGTCTTGTACGGTATAGTTGGTACAAGCTTCCTGTGCCGCCGCGGCACCCGCGCTCAGAGCGGTAATAGCGGTTGCTGAAAGCGCTACCTTCTTCATCTTCTCGTTAAACATGTCCACTTCCTCCAGACTTTAGTTTGTCAGGCCAGATCGGGGCCTTATCCATTTTCCATTTGATGACGCAGGGCAGTTGACACGATGTCGCGCCATTCGCCCGATTGCTGCATGATTGCCAGACCCTGATTCAGCGTCTCAAGGATCGCTTCCCCGTCAGGATTATCTTTGTGGGTCATGACGTTAAGCGACTTGATGGCCGCCAGGTTGGGGTTTTCGATAATCCGATGTTGATATCCGAGCCGATCGATGGCTTCGGCCGCCAGATGCGCTTCGATTGCTACGATATCGACAGTGCCCTCCATTAGGGCGTGGAAGCAATCATCCGGCGAAGTCGGGCGTAGCAGTTTGATAACCGGCTCGTATAGGTTCACCACGTCCAAATGAGACAGTGACCAGCCTTCCGGGCGGCAGATCGTCGTTCCGGCAAAGTCGGCATAGGTCAATGTCTGCTCGTATCCTGATCCCTCACGAGCAAAGAACGTGTCCACGACCTCATAGAATGGGTTTGAGAAGTTGTAGGTTTCGCACCGGTTACGGTCGCTTTCCGACAGGGCCGCGGCTTCCTCGCAATTGGGGCGCGACCAGGGGAAAGTGCCGTCAAAGGCCAGTGTCGGCATCAACAAGTCCAGATGCGATGACCAGTCGTTCACGAACTGAATTTTGTAGGCTTGCTCTGGTGCGGCGCGAAACATGGCTGTCTCAACCAGATGCGTATACAGACCCCGGTTCGGCAGCGATTCATCGGTAAACGGAGCGTAGTTACTGCCAGTGATCAGCAGCAACTGACGATCACGAATTTCGGGGCGTTCTCCCGTTCCGGCGTTCCGGATCAAAGCTGCGGCTTCCGACCGGGCAGCCTCAATTTCTTCCTTCGCTGCAACCCGTGCTGCAACAACGGCCTCTTCACTCGCCTTCTTTGCTTCGGCCTCCGCAGCCGCAACGCGGGCTTCGGCTTCGGCAACGGCCTTTTCCGCACGTTCCTCGGCGGCCTTCACCAGCTCTGCCGCCATTTCAGCTGCCAGCCGTTCTGCTTCGGTATCGGCTAGCACCGGAGCACGTCCGACATCTTCGAGACAGGGCAGTTCCAGAACATCGCCGACACGAATGATGTTGGGGTTAGAGCCGATGACATCGCGGTTCGCATCGAAAATAATGCGAAAATCTTCGGTCGCATAAACTTCGATTGCCAACTCCCGCAGGCTATCGCCGCGTTGAATTTCATAGCTTGAACACGCCTCTTGCGCCGAAGCAGCTCCGGTGGCCGCTGCGAGGGCAAGGCTGGATATGATAAGATTTTTTCTCATGGGTCCTGTTGCTTAGCCTGTTTAATTTCTTGTGAGTTTCGCGACGGCGATGGATAGGTTGTCCTGATCCGGATCGCCTTTGGCCAGGACCGCCGCAAGCAAAGCTTCGGCTATGTCCTGAGCAAGAGCCTGCCCGTGTTCCTTCAGAACTGACTGAATTTCGTTGTCGCCAAGATACTGCAATCCGTCACTGGCAAGGATCAGGATGTCAGACGGCGACACCAGCAACGGCTCTTCCGGGCAATCCACCTTGGGGATGCCACCACCAATGATGACCGAGGTCAGCTGGTTTCGGTCCATATGCTTGGCTTCAGCTTCGGTGATCTCTCCGGCAGCCAGTTTTTCGTCGATCACGGGCGCCATCGAGTGATCTTCGTTTACCTGAGACAACGTCCCATCGCGGAACAGGTAAAGGGGGCTGTCTCCGATCGATATCCAGTAAACGCGATGCCCCAGCAGCAGGATGCCCAAAAGGGTCGCGCCCATATTGAAGCTCTCGCCCTGTTCCTCGTTATGAGCGGCGATCGCGGCATTGGCCTGCATCGCGGCCAGGGGTAGCGCATCGATCGCGGATCTCTCATTCAGGGTCTCGGCCTCAAGCTCGACGTCAAGCGCGTCACGCCAGGCTGCGACCACCATTTCTGACGCGACCTCACCTGCGTCATGACCACCCATTCCGTCCGCGATAACGACGTAACCCGCAGCGGACGCATCAAACATGCGTGCAGCAATGGCGTCTTCCTGCGTCTCTCGCTGACCCTGGTTCAGGATCAACGCAACATCATATGCCGGGGTCGCCAGCATCTATTAAGAATCCCGCCAATCAAAACCTTCGTCGCAGAAGGCCATGAACCGAAGAGAGGATTCGCTGATACGGATCAGGTCACCGTTTGAAAGGGCAACAGTGCTGAGCACGGGTTTGCCGTTGAGGCGCACAAGGTTGGCCTTGCCGCCATGACCCAGATAACATTTGCGATCTTCAGGGTCGTAGGCAATGACAGCATGGTTCGAACGTGAAATGCCGGTGTCGCCGAAATCCAGCTGAATAGCTTGGTCATCGTTGCGACCGATCTGCATCAGACCTTCGGTCAGTGTGACGCTAGCACCCCGTCCGGGACCAGCAGTGACAACCAGCCAGCCAACGGGGAAAGTCTTTTGCGCGGTTTCCGTTTTTGCCACGGGGGCTGCGGTTTCGATCAGGTCTTGAACATGTGTATCGGCCCGCTCGAAACCCAGGAAGGTTGTCTTAACGCGTGAGCGACGATCTTCTGCCGGAGCAGGGGCAGGTTGGGCAGCCTCAGCAACAGGCTCAACGATCTCTTCAACTAGTTCGGGTTCTTGAACCTGCAGGTCTTCCACCTCGGCTTCTACCGCTGGCTCGGCTGCCGTGTCTTGCATCTCGGCAACTTCAGGTTCGACCTGTTCCGTGGCTTCTTCTACCGGGGCCGAGACAGGTTCGTCAGCCACGTGCAGGGTGATAACCTGTTCGTCCTCAATCGGATCAGCCGTGTTTTCAACTGCCGAGTCCAGTGCCGGCGCGTCGACTTCGTCGGTGGGCGCTTCGGCAAAGATGGACTCTTCAACGGGCTCTTCCGCCTCAGTGACCTCAGCCTCATCGAACTCTGGCATTTTCTCTTCCGGGATCAGTTCATCCGTTTCTTCATACGGTTCGGATGTCGTGTTCCCTCCGGCCAATGCAGCGCGCAGCGCGTTGAAGTCCGCGATCGGCTCTTGCTTTTGTTCTTCAGACGCGGCGTTTTCTGTCGCCTCCGCCTTTTCAGGCGTATCTTCTTCTTTGGTCTTGCCGGCACCTTCGAGAAGCCGGCTCAGAGGGCTTTTGTATTTAAACATGGTGTCGACACCTTCAATTTGGCGGCACGAACAACTTGTGCCGAGGGGCTGCTACTTATCCCCGCGCTCACGGCACAGAGACACTCGATGAATACTCAAGGAAACTGGTACATTCTGCGGCGGGCCGGTTCCCGCCGGGGTGGCAGAATTGGGTGCCACCCTCAGCAAACACACACTGGCAGATCACAACGAACCGGTCAGATTACTCCTGTGCAAGCGGCATGGTTCCGTTCGTTTCGACCCCATTTCGCAGGACGGTCAGCTGGGCGACCGCACGGCCTTCTGAGACAAGCTCGACCAGCATTGCGTCAAGACTGTCTGAACCGTCCAGATTTGCTCCCGTCTGGCTTTCACTCAGTAGGATATCGCCTTGTTGCAAGCTGCCCGCGTAATCTCCCGAAACGGACGTGACTTCTGTCTGCCAACTTTCGTTACCCGAACTGCTCACTGAGAAGGAATAGCCGTTCTCCAACCCCACGGACCGCATCACCGGAAGGGCAAGCAGACCATTCTGAGCCCGGGTCTGTCCAAGCGGACGATAGCGGGCCGCCACTCGGGTATAGCCGTCGGGATCAATGCTCAGAGTGTCAAGAACTTGCGCAGCGAAGGATACATCTTGGCGCACAGGTTTGCCGTTGAGGGTAAAGATTACAGCTCCACGCTGTACCCATTCGCCAACCACACTCATATCCTGATTGGAGTCTATCCCGGTGATTGCAATTGTCGGACCCGTCGAACCGCGACGTTGAGACGTCTGGAAGGGAATTTCCACATCCCAGTGGGCAAAGGACACCTGTTGGGCCGCAGGAACTGCGGAGTCTGCGACCACCGTGGGTTCCGCTTCGGTTTCTGGTGCTTCTGCCGTCTGCGCCACAACCGCCGACGTTTCTTCTGTTGTGGGTGTTGTTTCCACGGCAACGGGCTCTACACCGTCTTCTTGTGCCTGCTCGACAGGCTCTGCCGGCGCTGGGGCAGGATCCGAGACCACTACGGCCTCAGGCGCTTCAGTGGCGGAAGCCTCCTCCGCAACGGGTGCTTCCGTTTCGGCAGTTTGAACATCCACCACGGATTGCTCAACCGGGGTCTCGGCCTTTTCTTCTGGCTTGTCCCCTGACATGACGAAAAACCCACCTGCCGCCAAGGCAACTGCGACGACGACCGCTCCGGCGATCAATTTACCGCTTCCACCTGAGCCGCTTTGAACAACGGTATCGACAGCAACAGGAGCCTCTTCCTTTGCCGCAATCTTAGCGAGTTCTTCTTTCTTCTTCTGTTCGTCGTTTCCAACAACGATATCTGCATTGCCAGCCAGAAGGGCCGTCACAACCGCTTCGGCATTTTCGCTTTCAGCTTTGATGCGTGCTTTTTCTTGTTCCTTGTCCTTGCGGTCCATACCGACGATCACCGAAACCGGACGATAGGCGAAGGTGTCGAACATCACACCCGGGCCACGGAACATGCGCAACCAGTCCAGCGCTGTCTGCAAACGGTCCGTGGCGTGAACCTCCATCGCCTTGTCAATCGCTTCAAGGAAACCTTCGGGGTATCCCTCGAAACGTCCCGTCAGTGGGGCATAGGGATCGTCCTGCCCGTTATTGAAGGCGTTCAAACGGCTCTGCCCGTCTACGGGGCGTTCGCCACTGATGGCGTGGTAAAGAGTTGCTGCCAGAACATAGAGATCGCTGCTCGGTCCTTGTTCCGCGCCCCGGACATAAAACTCGTGCGGAGAGTAACCATCTTTGATGACACGCAGGGTTAGCAGAGCCGCAGATTTGTTGGCCGCCTGTTCACGCGCTGCGCCAAAGTCGATCAGGACCGGATCACCGTTCTCATCGATCAGAATATTGTCCGGTGAAATGTCCCGGTGCAACATGCCGCTTTGGTGAATGAATGAAACCGCCGACAACATCTTTTCCGTGACCTGCACGATAAAGTCAGGGCCCGTGTCGTTTTCAGGGTTTTCAACGTAATCGAGCAGATCGCAACCACGGATCAGATCCATCGCGATATAGGCGGTGTCGTTGTCTTCAAACACCTGATGCACGTCGACGATGTTGGGGTGCACAAGGCGTGCGTGATTGCGGGCTTCCTGAATGAACAGATCAATGATAGCCCGCAGATCTTCCTTGTAGGACGGGTCATTGGGCTCGACCAAATCACCGTTTCGGCGACACAAGGCACCGGGGAAACACTCCTTGATCACCACGTCGCGCTCCAGGCTGTCGCGCGCCAGGTAGGTAATTCCGAATCCACCGTTGCTTAGGAAGCGAAGGATTTCATACTGCCCGCGCAACAATTTCGCGCCAGGTTGCAATCCTTCAATTTTTGGTTCGTCGTGCGTCGCACCGACAGCCTGGTTGTGGCTCATTTCAATCCGCCCGTTTTACTCGTTTTTTGCGGCTTAAATAAACAGGGCCGACAGCCCACGAACTCACAACCAAAACAACCGCAGGACACTTGAGAACGGTTAGACGGTTCAAATTTGACTTTATTGGGGCCGCCTCGTGGCTTCACTATGGACCGTTTTTTCGATTTTGGCTTATATTGCGCTTTGCGGTTGTGATGATACTATATATTGATCGACAAGACGGTATCAGTGAAAACGTACACCCCAAAATCCAGTGGTTGGTCTACGAATTCGAAACAATAAAGGGCCGATTCCTCGGCCCTTCGAATCGCTGAGTCGCGCTCAATCTTAACGAGAAATTATTAAGTGCCGGTTTTGGATTGCGCTGCGGCAACTGTGCTGCCGGCCCAGGCAAGGTTGTCACCCAGCTGCGCAAGAATGCTGATCGCGTCATTCAAAGGCGCATCACCACTTTCAAATTGCAGCAGCAACAACAGGTCCGTTGCCTTCTCGAATTCCGCCGGAATCCAATCTGCGTCGGGGTCGATCTCCCCCCCTTGTTCCAGCCTTTCAGCGAAGTCTTCCACGATCTCCTGGCAGCTATGCAAAAATGCTGCGGGTTCGATGTTGGACGACTCACGAAGGTCTTCATAAATGCTGGCAATTGCGGCCAGCCAATCTTCGAGGATGGGATTGTTCAATGGCGGCAGGGCCGAGCCCAGAGTCGCGTGCATCGCAGGTGTATCAGAAACGGCCGGTTCAGGTTCGGGACCCTCAAGCTCTTCGAGGTACGGCAGGAACTCCTGCTGCAAATCCTTTCGAGCGGCATCCAGATCACTGCGCCTCCGATTGGACGCTGCATCCAGAACTTGTTCGGCAAGGTTCTGTCCGCCGCATGTCTCCCACAGAGCAAAGTCAGGTTCCGGCTCCTGAGCCATCGCTTTGACCGCTACCGGGGTACCAATCGGCACAATCTCACGGAACATCCCATCTTTTTCCTTGTTGAGACGTGCCAGAACACGGTCCAGTGACCCTTGTACCGGCGGCAGGTCGGCATGAGTAACAGCCAACAGACTGTTCGCGCGAAGTTCAGGCGGCACCTTCGACCACAAGTGGCGCTCAGTCTCGCGCCATGCATTTGTACCGTTTGTGCACCAGATGGCGCAGTCGACAAACTTCAGCAGATCCAGAGTTTTTTTATACGTATCGTCCAAGGCACCCGACCCAGGAAGATCAAACAGCGAGATTTCCTTGAGGGCAGGCGTGTTGATCCCCACCGAGATGAAATCCGGATCATCCGCCGCCGCTTTTTCAAGCGCGATCCCGGAATAGGTCTTGGGTTCCTTGTTCCACCAGCCCACGGTCGTCTCAGGCACATCGGCATAAGCCACGATCACAAGCGGCAGTTTCAGATGCTGTGGGCCTGTGGGCAGAATATCTGCACCGGCCAGCATATTTGCCAGGCTCGACTTGCCCGCGCCAAATTCCCCGGCAAACCCGATATTGACCGCGTTGGACAGCCGCTCGGCATGGGCCAGCGCCCGTGCGCGCATGTCCTCCAACTTTGCATCCGATGACAGTTTTTCAGTCGCGGTCAGAAAACGCTCCAGCTGGCGCACTTCCTGTTCGGTTCCGGGAAATTCAATCATTCCGCAGCCTCTGCTAGTCGTTCGTCCACACTGCCTGTTCCAAAGACACTTTCAAGATCCATAGCAATGCGGCGCGCCCGGTCGAATGCAGTTTGTGCTTCGGCATGAGCATTCAATTCACCCGCGCCAGAGCGATGTTCGAAATGGCCCGACAACAGAGCCACGTAGTGATCCAAAACTGTATTCAGCCGTTCCAGTAAGTTGTCGCGTGTCGTGTCGATCAGGTCGTCGCCGATCAGCTCGAACTCTTGCACGATCATCCGTTCTGCCTGCGTCACAACGCTGTTGCGCGAGATCAGGCGCGATAGCCAGTTTACACGCAACTCGACCGTAATTCCACGGGTGAGCGCAGTGGTATCGGGTCGGAACCAACGAACAGCGCTGGTGTTCATGCGACTATCGACCGGTTCTTGCCAACCCGGCAATGCACGCAAAGCCGCATTGCATTGCATATCGATGGTATAGAGCTCGCTCAGCATACGCTGGCGCACCACTTGCGACGCGCCTTGCATTAGTTCCCGCATGTGTTCCCGCAGGGGGGTAAAGTTCAGTTCGGTCGCACCCCCTTTGGCCAGAAGAGGCGATTGACCATTCGGTCCACGTACTACGGCCGAGACGGATTCAGCGACTGTATCATCCATTACCCCGCGCAGATTGGACAGGACATCATCCATGTCCCGGGTAATGTCTTGTGTCTTATCGGCAATCAGTTTGCGCAACTCACCAAGGGTCTTGTCACTGTCATCTGCGCTACGTGCGTCGGAATTGTTTTCATCTTGCAGCGCCCGCAGATGAACCTGGGACCGCTCAAGCTCGCCTCGCGCGAAACTGTCAAGATGCTGCCACGCCATCCGAAGGTGTTCGTCAATAGGCCCGTCCGTCAGAGCTTTGGTAACATGACGGCGCAAATCCGGTAGTCCCGAAGCGATCATTGCAGCAAAGCGCAACACGGCCTCACGGCTGATCGGCCCGGGGCCTTGTTTGATCTCGGCAACGCCGTTCAGGTATTGCTGCATCTGTTCCGGGTGCGCTCGCAGCCACGCCAGGACATGGTCATGGTTCACGCCGGTTTCGTCGCCGGTCAGCGCATAATGAGCCCATTGAGCGCTGCCCATCAGAACGTCGATGTCCGAATTACCGAGCGCCTTCTCCAGACCGTCCAAAACATCCAGACGCACTTTGGTCGCGTCTTCGGGCCCGCCACCCAGTTCATCGACACGGTTGATGAAAACAACGATCTGACCAAGCTCAAGCGCCTGCATCAGGCGGAACAGTTTGAGATCCGCGCGTGACAACGCCTGATGCGCGGACAGAACCACCACGAAGAAATCGGATTCCTTGAGGTATTGGCGCGAAATCTCTTCGCGGATCAACAGCGGATCGTTGACCCCCGGCGTGTCCGTGACGGTTAATGGGAACGGGAAATGTCCGATGTCGAAATAGACTTCAGCCTTGCGGGTGATGTCGCTGTAAAGCCCACGATCACTGCCCGGATCGACACCGCCATCTTCGGCAGGATCATCTCCGGCGCATACATAGCGCGCCAGATCGTCCGAGTTGAGTTGATCAAGATCGTGGTGTTGTCCCAGCAGCTGTTCATAGCTGTCGCCCAGACGCAGGCGTGCCCGGGTCTTCATGGCCTCGACCTGTTCTTCGATCATCTCGCGCTTATAGCTGTCCTCGTCATCGGGGAACATGTTGCGCAGTTCTTCACCTTCGGCGATCAGGGATTGCCACTGGTGATTGTCGAAGAAATGAAATTCAGCCCCATCGGTCCGACCAGAGGGATGCCCGAAATGCATGTCGGTGATCACGGTGGTCCACGGGTTAACGTCTGACGGCAGGTATTCAGCCTGCCCGGTGAACCCGTTGATCAAACGTGATTTTCCTGCCTTGATCTGCCCTACAAATGCGATTGACGGCTTTAGGTTTCCCAGATCTCCGATGATGCGCGAAATGAAATGCTGCGTTTCGTCATTGCTGGTTTCATTCATGTCTTCTGCGATGCGTATAAGCTCGCGACGATGTGTATCACTCATTACTCACTACCTTGGTCACACTAAAACGGATTGAATTAATCGAAAATTTGAATGCTATGGAGGCAATCATTCAGCTACCCCCTGTAAAGAGGTCCACAGATTGACGACCGCCCCCAGCTTGCGCGCATCGTGGACAGCAACCGCTATTTGATCGCTGTCGCTCAGCACCGCCATTCCCGCGCCTTTTCCGCCGGATGGTCGCATGACAATGAGATGGGGGCTGTCAAACTCGTCCTGACTATCGTTCTCCCAACCTGCAAGATCAGCCACGAAACGTGCCAAAACCTCCTGATCGGGATGCATGTCTTGGGAAGGTTGGCAGGAACCCTCGCAAGCCAAAGCGGCGTTGCTTGTCCCGTCGATCAACATACGGCCTATAGCGAAACGGCCCGCATGATCAAAGAACTTCTGGGCCAAGTTGGCTGTGCGATCTTCAACCATGGACGGTTCATCATCTTCCGGCGCGTCGATGTCTGGCACGACCGAAACAATCGGTTCACCGGATATATCTATGGCAGCACACGCGTTTTCGATTTCGCTGAACGTCAAACCCACATCGTCGGCCTCAAGAGCTGAATCCGGCTTACCCGACATCAGCTCAAGCGGGGCAGGGGCGTTTGCGATGTCTGACACCAGCTGAGCCAACTTTTCAACCAGTGCGTCACGCGTTTCGGTTTCGAAATCCGGCGTCGGCCCATCGGGCACTTGAAAGACGTTCGTGACCCGCGAGCTGTTCACTTCAAGTGCCAGACACGCCCCATTGGCGGCTGTAAACTCTAACCGACGTGGCAGGACCGTACCGCGAATGGCGCGCAGGATTGCCGCGCGCCGGGACACAGCAGAGTCCCCCGTGATCATCACAGCTGGCGACAACCGTGCCACCGAAGACCGCCCGATATCTTCGAGCATGCCCAGAATGTCAGTGTCCATCATACCGTGACCCCCTCTGGTCCCGTTCAGACTGCGGCCGCAACCGGCCCCAGGCTGAGATGTGATTTTGTCAGCGCCAACCCCACATTTGCGCTGTTGCGGCAGATATAGCAGACCACATGATCAGGATATTCCTTGGTCCGCAAAAAAATGTTCAGGCGATCTTTCGAGAACACAGCGATTTCCCCAAACCCTGTATTCTCCGCATCGTCGCGTCCTGTCTGACGCATTAGCGCTTCAAACGCGGCAACCCCGCGCCCTTGAAAAAGATTGGCCACAGCGATTGCCAATATGTCCAAAGACTCCGCGCATTCCGGATCCGAGACGCAACTCCCCAGAAGCATCCCTGTTTCCATATCGACATACCCGGCTGCAACGCAGTCGGGTATCTTTTCGATTGCCGTGCTCAATGCCTCCTGAATTGACATCTAACTATTTGTTATCCCTATATGTTTGGCCATCTTCCCGATTCGACGATCTCTACAACACATGCCATTCCGCCGCACTACTTTCTTTTGCTTTTGGAATGGATTGCAGTACTTCCTTCGTCTGCTTCGCGCTGTGTTCGATTGCGATCTGATCAAACTCAGCCAAAAATGCCTTGAACACGTTTTTTAAGCCATCTGCATCTTCAGGCAAGTCTTCACTACTTGCTACTTCCCGCCACATTGCGGCTGCGCTCAAAGGGGATCCAACGGCAACTTCCGGCAGATCTCCCAGCGCCGCGACATTTGAATCGACTGCCTCCACCCGATCTGACAGAGCCGCTTCGATCAAACCACTGTTCTCGGGCTCCGGTTCATAGTCTTCAGCAGTGATGTTGGGCTGAGCCGCCATCAAAGCTGCGATAGAGGATACCGAAACCTCGATGCCGCGATCTTCGCGCTCGTCGATCTCTTCGGCCTTATCGCCCGAGACATCTGTGTCGACCGGGACGTCTCGCAAAGTGCTGTGAAGCGAAGTCAGAACATCATCGGTATTGTCAATCTCGTCAGCTTGCGCCTCGATCACCTCTACTTCAGCCACCTCTTCTGACAGATCATCAATCTCGTCATCAAGATCCGCTTCGTCTGACAGTTCGAACTCGTCGATTGCATCCTCAAGGCCGGCCACATTGGTCAGCTCCAAAGGATCATTCGACGTGTCCCTGAAGAAGGCGCGCAAATCATCGCTTGTATCCGGCTCTTCGGGCAGGGGATCCGGATCCGAGACCATTTCGGTCCGCATACGTTCGGCTTCTTCTGCGTCGATCCGCACGCGTTCGGCCTCATCCGAGCGCCGCTCCACCCGCGCAGGCCGAACAGGAAAGCTGGTGACAACCGCGGTGTCGTTCTGCGCGGGCTGAGCGTCTGTTTCCAACGGGTTAACCAACCGCAAAGGCGCGGCTTCGACCTGCGCGTCACTGTCCGATGAGCGTGCAGGGCGCATGGGCTGCACTTTCGGGGCATCTGACTGGCTTTTGTCAATCTGATACCGGGCCAGTTGATCGGCACGATTGTCCATGATCTGTTCTGTGATCTCCAGGAAACTGTCGATCATCTTGCCACCACCGCTGCGCGACCACATCTCTGCGTCGCCGGTCTTGTCACGCGCGACAATTGCATCCCGAGCGGAAAACAGAATAGACCGATTGAACAGATGCCCGGCCTCGCGGTTCACGCGGCGCAGAACCTTTTGACGGTCCTTGAGATTCAAAGCATCCGCGCGGGTGACCAATAGCAGCGAATTGTGCTGCAAACGTTCAGGCAGGGATACCCATGTTGCACGCTCTGTCTCGCGCCAGGCTTGGGTCGCGTGGGTACACCACAAAACGCCATTCGCCTGACCCACGGCCCGCTGCCAGACATCCGTCGAGATTTTTGGATCCGAGATTCCGGGCGTGTCGATCAGATCCACCGCCTCAAGGATATCGGCCTCAAGGAATACGCGGATAAACTGCGCGTCATTGACACCAACAGATTCTAGATCGTCCAATTCTATAGTTTCGACAGAGCCATCATGACGCTTGATATAGGGTGCACGATCACCCCAGCTGAACCAGACCGGAGGCAGTTGTGTTGCAGTGACCTGCGTCGGCAAGGTCTGCGTTCGCAACAGAAAATTCATCAACGTAGACTTACCGGCGCTGAATTCGCCCATCAGAGCGAAAACCGGTTTACGGCGGGACCACTGCTCGATACGTTCCCAAGCCTTCGGTGAAACAAAGCGTGATTGTGTATCTTTTGCCATTTTTCTACTTATGCCGCTTCGTTGCTTAGATCTTTTAGGATGTCACCCAGAATCTCGTCTTTGGATTTCTGGGGCTGTAAATCCGCCATCGCCGCCGCAGTCTGACCTGCTTTCTTATCAGCCGTCGACGAGATGCTCAGCAAGGTTTCTTTCTGCTCGCGCATGAAATCCGTCAGGATCGCGCGGACATTTTCCAACACTGCTGCGACTTGGTTTTCTTCGATGTCCTTGGTGATCGAATTTGCCTCAGACGCGATCAAACGCGTGTAATCCGCAGCGTATGCTTCAAAGCCCTTGCGCTTTTGCCACCATCGCCGCCACCAGGTGCTTTGCAAGTCCAGAGCAATCGTCCGGCCAATGCCAAGTGGTGGAGGCACGCGAGGCACGATGGGCGCTTCTATGCTGAACTCACCCAGATGGTTGCCGAGTATCTTATGATATAGCGCCTCAACATCAGCAGCAGCTGTGTTATAAAGAGCCCCGGCGTCTTTCCGCATAGCGCGGGCAAAGCTGAAATAGGCGGCCTTTTGCAGGGTACGCAGACCCGCCGGGTCATACTGCCAGGTGCCTTGTTCGCCATTCTTCTCAAGATGCGCGATCAAAGAGTCTGTTGCGCGTTTGACAAAGCTGGCCTCGGCCGAGTTCAGACGTTCCAACACCTTGTCGCGCAACGCATTTGTCAATTCGGCAGCTTTCTTATCGTATTCCGCCGACATCGTGTTGATGGCCTCTTCGGGCGACACGCCGTCTAGGTCCCGAGCGACGCCTTCGCCGTCGGACAGGTTCTTGGCGACCGCTGTCGCGCGGATTTGGCTGGCGATGTTTCGGGCCCGGTGGCGCACACGGTCCATCAATCGAGACCCGGCCCCTTCGGCAATACGTTCGTTGATGGCCAAAAGCAGATCGGGCAGGCCGGACAGTGCCCAGATTTTGTCCAGTGAGGCCGCCTGATCCCCAAACCCGGCCGCCAGGTAGAAGGTATTCAGGGCTTCACGCGACTCTTCGGTCAGAATATCCGGATTGCCGGTCAGGGCTGCTTCGGCCCAGATAGCACTGCCAAAGACGACGCTGGTGTTGGTATCGATATTGTTCTGTTTCAGCGTGTCCTGAATGCGGTCGCGGATTTCCGGCACCTGATTGACCGGATCCGAGAGTTCGTCGATGCGGTTGACGAACAGGACAATCTGACGGTTCTCGAACTGCGCGATTATACGCATCAGGGCCATATCCATCGTGGTCAGCGCCTGACTTGCCGCCAGAACCACGACACAGACCTCAGAACCGCGCAAACTGCGCAGCGTGATCTGTTCACGCACCATGAATGTATCGTTAACGCCGGGTGTATCGCAAAGCTTGAGAGCGATCGGATATTGCGGGATATCCATATACAGCTCAGCCGACTTGGTGACATCAGCAAAGCGACCGGTTTTCGGGTCGATATCCGGATCGTCTTCGTCGCCCAGGCACACATATCGTTTGATCAGTTCTTCATCGAAGTGATCGTATTGATGGCTTTGGCCGAGGATCAGGTCAAAATGCTTGCCAAGGCGTTCTTCGGATTTGGCTTTCATCTCACCGATCTGACGGCGGATGTCGTCCATTTCATCATCTGCGCCAGCCCGGTTCGCCAGTTCCCCCAGACGACCGCCGCCGACCATCAGATTGTCCCATTCTTCCTGCTCAAAGAATGTGAACTTGGCTTTAGTATCGCCTGGCGGGCGTGTGTTGATGTTCAGGGTCGTGACCACAGACGTCCATGGGTTGACATCCGACGGCAGCAGGGCAGGGCGCCCGGCCAGTATGTTCACAATCGATGATTTGCCTGCCTTGACCTGACCCACCATCGTGATGCTGGCGGTGAAGTTTTCCATCCGCGTCTTGAGGGTGGCCAGCCGTGCCGAGGAGCGCGCATCAGCCACCTCAGTCAAGTGATCGATCTGCGTCGTCAGTGAAGAAATGGCAGAGGTCATCGGGGCCAATGCTTCGTTGCCGACAGACAAAAGGTGATCGTTGCGCGCCATGCTTAACCTCCGGTTCCCGTAGCAGCAATCTGGGGTTCGTGTGACACGCGCCCAGACGGGATGCTTGTCAGAGTGTCGATACGTGCGATCAGATCCAGGGCGTTACCCAAGATCTCGGCCTCGGCACACGGAGAAATGGTTTCGTAGGCTTTGGAATCCGCCAGCACTTCAATCGAGCTGAAGCGGTCGCCGTTTTCAAGTCGCGCAACACGGCGCCCGGTCGGGAAACCTTCGGATTTTACGGCAGGTAAAGGCATACGTGCATTGGCCAGCAGATAGTGTTCTCCGGAATGCGTGTGCAGAGAAATACCAAAGCCGGTATTCGGATGATCTCGGTTCAGGGTCTTGAGCTCGCCAAGAAAGCTCTCGCGAGCAAAGAAGACAGCTTCTTGCTCGGCGGCAACGGTAGGGTTCATATCGGTCACAGCAGAAAACCTTGTACTGGAGTTGAGCAGAAAACTCGTACCGGTGCCAAAGTGGCGAAAAAGACTCATTAACTCCTATCAAACAAGAAGACCCTTCAAGGCGGTCTTATTTTGACGTGAATAAGATTTTTTGGCGGTTGAAATGTGGCGGCTTCATGGCGGCCCACCCATAAGAATGTCTCAACCCATACGAGTACCGTCGCTGGAAACATCACAGCTTGTGGGCACAGAAAGTTCACAACAGCCGTTCAGTGCCATTTCCTTGGGAGCGGCGCGTATGGCCGGGAAAAGCTATAAAATGCATATTGTTATAGGGATACTTAGTGACGAACCGCGAGCGGCAACGTCAGAAACTGGACCTTAAGTCAAAGGTCTCATTTTTGTCGCCCAGTCGCTTCACCAATATTCATTTTTGACTAAATAAGAGGCCATCACTCAACGTAAACGCGTCTTTCGAACTATCCCTGTCGATTTTCGCACAGGGCCCGTTCTCAGCAAAAAAGAAGAAAACATGTCAATCGATCGGATTCCCATGGTCGTGCAAGAACAGGGCGAGGGACCACCATTGCAGCCATATGCGAACACCGCGGCCCACTGCAGGTTTTCTCACGGTATCAGTGCCTTTTGGCGGCTCAAATTCAAAGATTCCTACACTCAAAATCTGAGCAACAAAACTTCCTCAAATGCTCAATTTACCTCTCGCACTCGGACAGAAGCTTTGTTATGAGCGCATCATTCCGGCGCCGAGGCGCATGGTTGCGGGTGTGGCGAAATTGGTAGACGCACCAGATTTAGGTTCTGGCGCCGCAAGGCGTGGGGGTTCAAGTCCCTCCACCCGCACCACTTCATTCAACAGAAATCTACCGATGTATATCTAGAACAACGTCTAGTGCGTTGTTTTTAAAAGCTTTGTTGCCGCCTCCCTGTTGCTGGGTATATTGTGTCGCTGATTTTCGTAGTGTTTTTTCGGCAATTCGAAAGCACCACAGTAATGAATAGTGAGGAAGTGCCGAAATGCCGGTGAATATCAGTAATGCCCTGTTAAAGCGCCATGCCGCGAACCCTCCAGAGAAGATCAAAGACCTCCGTGATTCCGATGTGACCGGATATGTGGTCCGGGTCCAGCCAAGCGGAAGCATCTCCCACTATTGTCAGTTCAAGCGCGGAAAGCGGGTCAAGCTTGGTAGCTGGCCGGTAGTATCGATGTCCGAGGCCAGGGCAACGGCCAGAGCAGCGCTCAGCCGGTATCAGTTGGAAGGTGTGGTGCCGGTCAAAAAACAGATTCCGACGTTGAGAGAATTTGTGGCAACCACCTATGCGAGTTGGTGTGAAAACAATCTAAAATGCCCAAAGTCCCAGGTGAACCGGATAAAAACCAACTTCGGTCACCTTAAGAACAAGCCGTTGGACGAAATCAGTCGTTCTGACATAGACGCCGTTCGACAGAAGATGCTTGGCCGAGGCGTCACGCCGGTATCCGTGAATCGAACGGTGAATTCCATTTCGTCGGTTTTGACCCGCGCGCTGGAACTTGACTTGATTGAGCGCCATCCGTTACGCGGTTTTAAACCACTTCCCACCATTAAAGGTGGCAAGCAGCGTATCTTGTCGGATGCCGAGCGTAGCCGCTTTTTGGACGTGGTGAACAACTACGATGCCACTTTATACACCCGACCCTTGGTCCTTACCCTTTATTACTGTGGCCTCCGTTTGGGCGAATGCGCCAGTCTTGAGTGGCGGGATTTAGACTTTGAGAACCGGATGCTGACTATCCGTGGCGAGAACAATAAGACTTCCACAGAAAGAGAAGTGCCAATCTCAAACGAGCTTTTGTCGGCACTCAGGGATTGGCAGATGGTAAGCGGTCGCCGGGACGGATACGTGTTTCCGTCACCCACGGGCCGAAAATTGGTGGATATCCGTGTGGCCTGGAAATCAATCTGCCGCAAAGCCGATTTAACCAACCTCACGATCCGGAATCTACGAAGCATTTTTGTTAGTCGGCTCGTCAGAGCAAACGTACATCCATACGTGGCGGCGAAGATCGCGGGTCACAGCCAAGCAACAGCTGCTAGGCTCAGGACTCATAGCCAATAGATGACGAGTGCGGCGAGTGCGATGGCTGACAGGAAGACTTTCGGGCATCTATCGTAGCGGGTTGCCACACGTCGCCAGTCCTT